>JBEBFW010000097.1:0-11187 GCA_040081755.1 Parvularculaceae bacterium | reverse complement strand
GGTCGGGCCGCGTTCCGCCTTTCTCCATATACGGAAAATTATAACGAAGCGTCGCGACGCCGCGCCCGGCGAGCCCCTCCGCGATCGCCGCCATCGATGTGTGCGCCATGCCGGCGCCGGCGCCATGTGCGAGAACCAGCGCCGCATTCGCATCTTTCGGCGCCATCCACAGACCCGAGACGGCGCCCGCGCCTGTCGAGATCGTCAGCCGCGTCGCGCCAACATCTTCCTTCATCGCCGCCGATATTGAGAGCGAGTCCGTTGCACGTCAATCGTGCGCGAATGCGCCGGAGAGCACGAGGCGGCCGGACTGGCGCACCTCCACAGGGTCGCCGGGGGCGCAGGCCGGAAACCTGTCGCCGACGAGGGACGAGAGATGCACATCGACACGGCCGCCGCGCGGCGTGAAGCGCTGGGTGAACGACGATCCGATCGAGACGACGACGTCTTCCGGCCGCAATCCGAAGAGTTCGACTTCGAGTTTGCTGGCGCCAGCAGCGTAGGCGGCGTATTCGATCTCGCCCCGGCCCTGGCCGCCATGCGGAGAGGCGAGCCTCGCCTCAAGATCGACGGTCTTGAAGCGCGGGCGTGGGCTTGCAAACAGGGCTTTCAAAGCGGCCAGCATCGGAATCCTCGAGCAATTGCTCGGGGATTTCTGCCAGAAAGATTTTGCCCGGCAATTAACGAGCGCGAGTTCAGGTCGCGCCGCCAGCCGCTTCCGCGGTCGAGCAATAGCGGATGGCGCGCCGCGCGATGTCAGCCCATTCCGGCGACGGGCCGCTCACCAGATAGCGTTCAAATTGCATCCTGGCTTCAGGGAGCGCGCCGCGCTTCAGCTCGAGTTGCGCGAGATTGAAGCGGGCGTCGGCATAGGCGGAATCGATTCGCAAGGCCTCGATCAGTTGCTCACGTGCGAGGTCTGGCTTGTCGAGGCGCTCGCAGGCCGCCGCAAGATTGTAGCGCGCCTCGACAAATTGAGGGTCGCGCGCAATCGCCTGACGGAAAGCGAGGGCGGCTTCGCCGCATAGCTCGGCGGCGAGACGCACTGCTCCAAGATTATAGGGGGCGATCGGATCTTTTCTGTCGGCTCGCGCGGCATGATCGTAGAGCCGGCCAGCCTCGTCGAGGTCGCCCTCGCTTTCTGCAAGCGCAGCACGGTCAAAGAGGTCGTCAATCGAGGGGCTGTCCTCGCCCAACGGCAGGAACCCCTGTCCGTCCAGTCCGGTCAGTCCCTCGGCCCATTTAAGCGCAGCGTTTCCTTGCGCGTCGAGGACAATCTTGCGGCGCCCTGACGGCGCACGGTCGCGAACCTCCGTCAGGATCCGGACGATGTCGGCCAGAGACCGGCGGGCGGCGAACAATTCCGAAGCGGTCTTCAGTGTTTTCGCATCGGCGAACCGGCAGAAGCCATCCTGCAACCGAACAATGTCGAAAGCAGCGAGGACTTCAACCGACTGAGGTGTCAGCGCGACGTCCTTGATCGAGCTGACGGGCAAGGTGAATTCGCCGGCGCCGGGCGCTGCCTTGAGCGCCTCAGCGAAATGGCGCTCGGCGCTCACTGGCGTTCCCCGTGCGTTCGCCGCCGCAATGCGGGCCTCAAGGCGACCGGTCTGAATGAGCGCAAACGACTGGGCGCCGACCACGAGCAAGTCGCTGCGGCGAGTGAGATCGCGCACGACCGTCCCGCCGCGCCGTGCAATCTTGGCGGACAGCTCTTCTCGGCCGCCTGGCGAGAACCGGCCGTAAAGCGCTGCAGTCCTGCCCTTCAGGTCCATGCGATGTCTCGGGCGCTCAGCCGCTTGCTTTCTTTGTCGAGGTCCTCTTAGGCGCCTTCGAGGCCTTGGGAGCGGCAGGCTTCTTGCCGCCGGTCCGGCCGCTCTCCGCTTTGGCGATTGATGGAGCGGGCGGGCGCCGCTCCTCTTCGATCGAGCGCTTCAGCGCGTCCATCAGATTGATGACATTGCCGCGCTCGGGCGCTTTGGTGATGATCGGCTCGCCGCCGGCGATCTTGGATTTGACGAGCGTCAGCACCGCTTCCTCATAGCGATCGACGAATGAGCGCGGATCGAAGTCGATTTCCTTCTGCCCGATGATCTGGCGCGCCATCGCGAGCATGTCCGGCGCAATCGTCGATTTCAACGTCTCGAAGGCGTCCGCAGCTTCCTTTACTTCTTTGCCCGAGCGCAAGGTGGTCATCACGAAGCCCTTCTCTTTGCCTTCCTCTTTGGGCTGGATGGCGACAAGGCGCTCCCGGCCGGCGATCACAATGCGCGCTATCGCAGCCTTCTTCGTCGCTTTCATCGCTTCGAGGATGACGGCGTAGGTCTCCTCCGCCACCGGCCCGTCAGGCGCCATGTAGTATGGCGTATCGAGATAAATCGGGTCGATGTCGCTCGCATCGACAAAGCCGTCGATATCGACTGTCTTCGAGGACTCGATCTGAATCTCGTCGAGCTCTTCAGGCGTCACGACAACGTATTTGTCTTTTTCGAACTGATAGCCTTTGACGAGGTCAGCGCGATCGACTTCGCCGAGTTCCGGATCGTGGTACTTCATCATCACCCTGTTGCGCGTGTCCTTGTGGATCATGTTGAATGACACGCGGCTCGAAGCGGATGCGATCGCCGAGTAGAGTTTCACGGGACAGGCGACGAGACTGAGCTTCAGATAGCCCTTCCAGTAAGCGCGACCCGCCATGGAAATCTCCTATTCCTTGATGCCGACGGATCTCTTCGCCTTGGGGCTGATCGCGGCAGACGATGATTCTAACTCCTCCCAAGGGTCTTTGGCGAGACAACTTAGTCTCTTAAGCATCGTTAACCGGTTAAAGGCGCGGGGGCCGTCGATGGCATGCAACTCTTCCCACGAGATCGGCGCGGCGACCGTGAACTCGTCGTTCGCGCGCAAGGAATAGCTGGCGATGGCGCTGGAGCCGCGGGCGTTTCTTAACCAGTCTATATAGATGCGGCCCTTTCTGCGCTCCTTGACCGATGTGCTGGTGAAAAACTGCGGCGCGTCATGAGCGGCGCGTCTCGCAAAGGCCTCGGCGAAGCTGCGTAGATCCGACCAATCGGCGCCCGTGATGGCCATGACGAGGTGAAGGCCCTTGCCGCCGGTCGTCCGCAGGAAAGGCGTGAAGCCTAATTCCTTAAGCCGGTTGCGGAGCACCTCGGCGCCGGCCCTGATGTGAGTCCATGGAAGTTCCGGGTCCGGATCGAGATCGACAATGAAACGATCCGGATGCTCTGGATCGTCGGCGCGGCAGCCCCAGGGGTGAAATTCGATGGCGCCGAACTGCGTGAGGCTCAAGAACCCTTGCGCGTTTTCGACAAAGATGAAGTCGGCGCGGCCACTCTCCTCCTTAAGCGGAATTGTCGCAATGCCAGCGGGAAGCCCGGCAAAAGCGTGACGCTGATAGAAGCAGTCCTCGCGCTCTCCTGAAGGGCAGCGGATGAGCGAGACGGGGCGGCGCAGCAGCTCCGGCAGCATCCAGTCGCCGACGCGAGCGTAGTAGACGGCGATGTCGAGCTTCGTCGTCTCCTTCGATCCGAACATGGCGCGATCGGGGTTGGTCAGGCGAACCGCGGCGAGGTCGCGATCGACGACGAGCCTAGGTTTCGTCACAGGCGCCGCTTTCTTGTAAGGCGAAACGGCGAGAAGCACCGGCTGGCGCGGCGCGCCGTCGGTCGCCCGACTGCTGTAGGCGACTCGCGCGATGGCGGCAGGTTCGATGAAGACGGCGTTCGCTATGCGCGGACATTTGACAACAAGTCGCTCGCTCCTGTGCGCAGACAAATCTGCATGCAGGTCCGTCGCCATCTTTTCCGTCAATCCGGTTCCGACGCGGCCGACAAACGAGAGCGACCCGTCCGCGCCTTCTTCGGCAAGAAGGAGGGCGGCGATGGAGGCTGGCGTCGTTGACGTGTATCCGATGACAATAAAGTCGCCGACATAGCCGCGCTTGACCTTGAGCCACGTCCTGGTGCGCCCTTGAACGTAATGCGCGTCTGCACGCTTGGAAATGATCCCCTCAAGGCCCATCCGGTGCGCCTGTGCAAAAAACGCCGACCCGCGTCCGTCGATATGGCTGCTGAACTGAATCGGCGACCTTTCATCCGTAATCGGATATAAGAGGCGCTCAAGCTCAGCCTTTCGGTCAACAAGTCTGGCCGCGCTCAGGTCGTATCCGTCGAGATGAGCGAGGTCGAACGCGAAGAATGTTAGGTCGTTGTCGCGCCCGTCGGACAGGGCTTTTTCAAGGAGATCGATCGACGTGACGCCGCGCGCATCCTGCACGGCGACTTCGCCATCGATGATCGCCGACTTGCATTTGAGCTTGCCGAACGCCTTGGCGAGCGCCTTGTAGCGATGCGTCCAGTCGTGTTTGTTGCGCGTAAAGAGACGCGCAGCGCCGCTTTCAAGGCGCACAATCGTTCGGTAGCCGTCATACTTGATCTCATGAAGCCAGCCCTCGGCGTCAGACGGCTCGTCGGCGTCGCTGGCGAGTTGAGGCGCCATTTGTTCTGGCAGGGCGGCCAGCCTGGCCCCGGGAATGCTGCGCGGATTTATCCGCTTCGGCTTTCGGGCCTTTGCAGCCTGTGGACCGGCTCGGTTCTTCAGGTCCTCGACGGCAAGTCCGCTGATCACGCTCTGCGGCTCGGCGACCAGGACGTCGTACTCGGCGAGTGCGCGCACGGCGTCGTCGCGTTCCTTGATGAGGAGCCAGTTGGGTCCATCTGGGAGTTTCACGAGAGTCCAGCCGCCGCGCAGCTTTTCACCCGCGAGGCGGAACTTCAATTCGCCGGCCGCGAGGGCCTTGCGTGCGTCGTCGGCGAGCGTCACCCAGGTTCCGCGATCCCAGACGATGACGCCGCCCGCGCCGTATTCCTCGCCAGGTATTCGCCCTTCGAAGGCGGCGTAGTCGAGCGGATGGTCTTCAACCTCAACGGCCAGCCGGCGAACCTTTGGATCGAGGCACGGCCCTTCGGGCACCGCCCAGCTCTTGAGCGCGCCATCGATCTCAAGGCGAAGGTCGTAATGGAGGCGCCGCGCCGCATGCTTTTGCACGACAAAGATCGGCTCCGTCGTCTTCGGACGCAGCGGCAAGCCCTGAGGCTCGGACGTGACGCCGAAACGGCGCTTGGCGCGGTATTTCTTCAGGTCCGGCATGTCGTCGAAATTAGCATCCCGCCTCAAGGTCCGCAGAACGAACCAAGACTCAAGCGCGTTGCTCGAAGAAGTCCAGAAACTTTCCCTTGTAGAGGACCCGGCCCGACGGCCGAAAGCCGGCCTTCCGGGCGACGGCCCGCGACGCGGCGTTCCCGCCATCAATCATGGCGCAGAAGATCGAGGCGCCGAGCCTTGCGCGCGACCATTCGAGCGTCGCGAGCAGGGCCTCGGTCGCCAGCCCGCGACCTTGGCTCGCCGGCGCGAGCGCCCAGCCGAATTCGACCTTGTCGCCGAACAAGGGCTCGCTGTCGCGGCGATAGTCGGCCGGACCGACGTCGCCGACGAAGGCGCCGGTGGCCTTTTCTCGCACAATCCACGGTCCGTAGCCGGATAATTGCCAGACGCCGGCGAGGCGTCCGAAATTCCGCCACGCATCTTCGCGCGCGAGCGGCGTTCCGGACGTGTATCGCGCGACCTCGGGATCGGCCCACATCGCGGCGTAGTCGTCGAAGTCCTGTTGCGTTCGCTCGCGCAGGATGAGGCGCGGCGTCTCCAGCGTCGGGACTTCAACCACGCGCCTTCTCGTGCGCGATATAGGCGTCGATGCGCTTGGCGAGAATGTCGAGCGGCAATCCTCCGTCGTCGAGCACCGCATCATGGAATGTGCGAATGTCGAACTTCGGCCCAAGCGCCTTCTCGGCTTTGGCCCTCAGTTCCCAGATCGTCAGCTCGCCAATCTTGTAGGCAAGGGCCTGACCTGGCCAGGCGATGTAGCGATCGACCTCCGTCTGCACATTCTTCATGGAGAGCGCCGTGTTCGAGGCGAGGTAGTCCATGGCCTGCTGGCGCGTCCAGTCCTTGGAGTGAAGCCCCGTGTCGATGACCAGCCGGCAGGCGCGCCACATCTCATAAGAGAGCCGCCCGAACGTGTCGTAAGGCGTTTTGTAAACGCCCATTTCAACGCCCAGCTTTTCCGCGTAGAGACCCCATCCCTCGCCAAACGCATGAGGATAGAACTGCTTGCGAAATTCGGGCGCGTCCTCGATCTCATAAGCGAGCGCGCCCTGCAGATGATGGCCGGGCACAGCCTCGTGCAGCGTCAGCGCGGTGATCTCGAACAGAGGGCGTTTGTCGAGGTGCGTGGTGTTCACCCAATACTGACCGCCGCGATCCGATCCCGGCGGGGAGGGCGAGTAACGCCCGGTCGTGTAGTTCTCGGCGATCTCCGCCGGCACCGGCTCAACGGAATAAGGCTGGCGCGGCAGTTTCCCGAAATACCCGGGCAGGCGGCCGTCGATGTCCTTCGAGATGGAAGCCGCGTAGCGCAGCAGCTCCTCGGGCGACTTGGCGTAAAACTGCTGGTCCGTGCGCAGGAATTCAAGAAACTCCGCGAACGATCCGCTGAACCCGGTCTCTTTCATCACGGCGGCCATGTCACGGCGAATGCGCGCGACTTCCTTCAGGCCTAACGCATGGATCGCCGCCGCCGTCGCATCGTCGCGCGTGGTGTAGTATTTGACCAACGCCTCATAGTAGGCGGGGCCATTCGGGAGTGCGGCGGCCCCGAGCGTCGCTCGCGCCTTGGCTGCGTACTCTTCATGCATGAATTTCGCGACGCGTGCGAAGGCGGGGGCGACCTCGTTGCTCATAACCTTGTCGGCCTCGCGGAGAAAGTTCGCGCGAACCTTTTTCGGGATTGAAGCCGGCATGGCGGCGAAGGGCGCATAAAGCGGATGGGCGCGCGGTTCCGTCACCTGCCCGTCAAATGAGGAAAGCGCACCGTCCAGAATCTCCCTTGGCTGCGTAAACCCGGCGGCGATACCCGCGCGCATGTTCTCGATGTTCTGATCGAGGTAGGCCGGCAAACCATGGAGACGCTTCAGGTACTTCTCGTAGTCGGCGGCGTTTCGGAACGGCGTCGCGGCGACCGCATAGCCCATGTCGGTGTGAAACCCGCCATCCGCGAGGAACGGGATGCGCCACTCGTCGAAGGCGCCGAGCGCGATGCGGTGCTTCAGAATGAAACGCAGGAGGTCGGCCGAGAGAAGATCGCTCTCGCTGGCCAGCGTCTTATCCGCGCCGTCGAGGCGCTTCAGGAAGGCTGCGGCCTCGTCAAGCCGGCGCTTCTGCGCTGCCGGCGACGCGTCCGGCGCGCGGTCGTCGTAGTCGTTGACGCCGGATTGCGTTGCGCCGAACGGGTATTCTTCAAGGTCGTTTGCCCAATAGTCGGCGAAGATCGCCTTCAAATCCTCGGCGCTCGCGGGCGCAAAGCCCGCAGCGGCAAGCAGCGTCAGGCAGATCAGTGAAATGCGAACCATGGAGTCCTCCAGCCAGAAGGCGTTTATCCCGGATTTCGCGTTCGACGCCAACTGGGCGCGACGAGGGATTCGGCGGGCTGACAGCCATGGCGGCGTTGCTATCGTCCAAGATCAGGAGGTGGCGCTCACGCGTCTAAAGCCGCTGTCGCGGGCGCTATAGTGACGCTCTCGCCGCATCCGCAGGCGTCCGTCTGGTTGGGATTCCTGAAGACGAATCGCTGTGACAGTTTCTCGCGAACGAAGTCTATCTCCGTGCCAATGAGAAAAAGGATTGCCTTCGGGTCGATCAGGACCCGAATGCCGTTTTCCTCGACCAACTCGTCCAGCGGCGCTTTTTCGGTCGCGTAGTCCATCACATATTCCATGCCCGCGCATCCGCCGTTCTTGACGCCGATCCTGACGCCGATGAATTTTCCACTTGCCTCGTTCATGATTTCGGACATGCGCGCGGCCGCGGCGTCGGTGAGCGTGACAACTTTTGGACGCGGACGTCGCGTCCTTCCGGAAACTTCAACCATCACATCCATCCAAGCTCTAGCCGCGCTTCGTCCGACATCTTCGCCGGCGACCAGGGGGGCTCAAACACCATGTTGACCTTGACGGCGCTAACCCCTTCGACCGCCTTGACCGCGCTCTCCACCCAGCCCGGCATCTCGCCGGCGACCGGGCAGCCAGGCGCCGTCAGCGTCATGTCGATCGTCAGCAGCCGGTCGTCCGAGAGATCCACTTTGTAGATCAGGCCGAGCTCATAAATATCAACCGGAATCTCCGGATCATAGACCGTCTTCAGAGCGCGCACGACCTCGCCCGTAATGCGCGTGAGTTCATCGGCCGGCAAGGCCGGGCTCCCGCCTATCGCCGGCGCCGCAGCATTGGGCGCAGGACCCGGCGCCGGCCGAGGTTCGGCCTCCGCTTTCACATCGATGACTTCACGCATGGCTTCCATCGGCTTCTTTCTCAACATCATTTAAGCAGATCGCGCGCCTTATGAAGGCCCGCGATCAGGGTTTCCACATCCTCATGAGTGTTATAGACGCCGAAAGAGGCTCGCGCAGTCGCGCTGACTTTGAGCCGCTTCATGAGTGGCTGCGCGCAATGATGCCCCGCGCGCACCGCGACCCCCATGCGGTCGAGGACGGTCGCGACATCGTGAGGATGCGCGCCGACCACGCTGAAGGCGAGGATCGGGCCCTTTCCCGGCGCCTGCCCATAGACGGCGATGGGATTGAGCTTGCGCATCTCCTCCATGGCGTGCGCGAGGAGCGCGGCTTCGTGCGCGGCGATCGCCTCGCGTCCCGTCGCCATGATCCATTCGAGCGCCGCGCCAAGGCCGATCGCCTCGAGGATCGGCGGCGTGCCCGCCTCGAAGCGGTGCGGCGGATCGTTGTAGGTGACGTCGTCGGTCGTCACTGTGTCGATCATCTCGCCGCCGCCCTTGAACGGGGGGAGGGCGGCCAGAACATCGCGCCGCCCGTACAGCACGCCGACGCCCGTCGGCCCGTAGAGCTTGTGGCCGGTCATGACGTAGAAATCGCAGCCGATATCCTGAACGTCGACGGTCCCGTGAACGGCGGCCTGGCAGCCGTCGAAGAGGATCTTCGCGCCATGCTCATGCGCGATGCGCGATAGCTCCTTCGCGGGCGCCGGGGCGGCCAGCACGTTCGACATATGCGTCAGCGCGACAAGCTTCGTCCGTTTGCTGAAGAGCGCGCGATAGGCGGCGAGGTCGATGGCGCCGTCGTCGGAGATGTCGAGCCATTTCAGCACGGCGCCCTTGCGCTCGCGCAGGAGATGCCAGGGCACGATGTTCGAATGATGCTCGGCGAGCGAGAGGACGATCTCGTCGCCCTCGCCGATGTCTGAGACGCCGAGCGCATAGGCGACAAGGTTGATCGCGTCCGTGCCGCCGCCCGTGAAGACGATCTCCTCGGGCGAGGCGGCGTTCAGGAACTTCGCCGCCGTCGCGCGCGCGCCTTCGAACGCCGCGGTCGTCTCGTTGGCGAGGAGATGCAGACCGCGATGCACATTGGCGTATGACGAAGTCATGGCGCGCGTCATGGCCTCGATGACGGCCATCGGCTTTTGCCCGGACGCGGCGTTGTCGAGATAGACGAGCGGACGTCCGTAGGCCTCGCGTGTGAGGATTGGAAACTGGTCGCGAATGGCGGCGATGTCGAGCGCAGCGGTCATCGCGCGCTCTCCAGCCAGCGCTGCGCGCGCGTGCGGAAGGCGGCAGCGATCGCGCCGTCGTCGATCGCCTCGAACACTTCGCCGATGAAGGCCTCGACGAGCAGCGCGCGCGCCGCGCTCTCAGGCAAACCGCGCTGACGGAGATAAAAGAGCGCCTCTGCGTCGAGCGCGCCGACGGTCGAGCCGTGACCGCATTTCACGTCGTCGGCGTAGATTTCGAGCTCGGGCTTATGGTCCGCCTCCGGACCTTCATTGAGGAGGAGTGCGCGCGCCGTCATGTGCGCGTCCGTCCTCTGGCCCGCGCGCGCCACATGGAACTTGCCCTGAAACACGGCGCGCCCGCGATCGCGAAGCGCCGATTTATGCCTCTGCGCGACGGCGCATTCCGGCGCGTGCAGCGAGACGAGACTTGTCTGGTCGGCGTGGCGTTCGCCGTCCACGAGCGTCGCGCTGGCGAGATCGACCAAGCCGCGCGGTTCAAGACAAAATGCGCGGGTTTCGACGCGCGCAGCCTTTGCGCCGAGCAGAAGCGCGCATTGGCGGAAAGAGGCGTCCAGTCCGACGCGAACGCCGGTGAGGCTGGCCTCGACGCCGTCGGCGGATCCGTCCTGGATGATCAGGCGCGTCAGACGCGCGCCTTCATCCAACCCAAATCCGAAAACGCTGTTCGCAAAATAGGCGCCGGCGCCGTCGAGACTCTGGAGCAGCGTGACCTCGGCCGCTTTGGGAACGCGCATTTGCGCCCAGAAATGCGACGCGCCGGCGCCCGCGACCTGACGCAAATGGATGGGCCGCGCGATCTTCGCGTCCTCGGCGATCCGGATTTCGAGCCGCTTGGCGACGCTCGCGGCGCAAAGATTGGCGAGCGGATGATCGGCCTCGGCTGGCGACAGCTCGCCGTCATTTTCGATAAGAGCGATCTCGACGCCCTCCGGCGGCGCTCCGGCCCACGCCGCCTCGCCGTTCATGACGGTGATCTCGAAGGCGTCGACGCCGGCGAAGAAGGAGCGCCCGACCGCTTCGCTTTCTTCCGCCATCGGCAGGTCGCGCAAGGAGGCGCGAATGTCCGTCCACTTCCACGCCTCCATCCGTTTGTGCGGCAATCCGCTGGCGGAGAATGTCTCGAGCGCGGCGCGCCTTTTTCCGTGCGCTTTCGCCCGGGCCGTCGCGATGAGACCCGCTTCGAGCGCTGTCGGATTGATGAGGAGCGTGCGGCTCATGGAGTTACGCCGCCGCCGTGAATTGTTCGTAGCCGGAGCGTTCGAGGGCCTCGGCGAGTTCGGGGCCGCCGGATTTCGCGATGCGGCCCTTGACGAGGATGTGCACCCGGTCGGGGCAAATATGGTCGAGGAGGCGCTGATAATGCGTGATGACGAGGAAGCCGCGGTGCGGGGAACGCAAGTCGTTGACCACGTCGCCGACCATTTTCAGGGCGTCGATGTCGAGCCCGGAATCCGTCTCGTCCATGATCGCGAAGCGCGGCGCCATGAGCGCCATCTGCAGCATTTCC
>JBEBFW010000311.1:0-2981 GCA_040081755.1 Parvularculaceae bacterium | reverse complement strand
CGAGAAACGGCTTCAGGTCGGCGACGCCCGCGTTGTCGGCAAGGAATAAGTCGACTTCGGCAAACCACGTCATCCACGCGCGCCCGCCGTCCTTCATGAGTTTCCGCCCCACGAGGTCGAGCGCCTGAACGCCGTTCGCGCCCTCGTAGATCATGGCGATGCGCGCATCGCGCACGAACTGTTCCATGCCCCATTCGGCGATGTAGCCGTGGCCGCCGAGGACCTGCATGGCGTTGGTGGCGTGCCAATAGCCCTTGTCGGTGAGATAGGCCTTCAGCACGGGCGTCATGAGGCCGAGATAATCGTCCGCTTTCTGACGGTCTTCCTCGCGCGGCGAGCGGCGATGGAGGTCCGCCTGAAGCGCCATCGCATACATCCAGGCGCGTCCGCCCTCGAGCGTCGCGCGCTGATCCATCAGCATGCGGCGCACATCCGGATGGACGATGATGGGATCGGCGGGCTTTTCTGGATTCTTCGGACCCGTGAGCGAGCGGCCCTGCAGCCGGTCCTTCGCGTAGGCGGCGGCGTTCTGATAGGCGACCTCCGAAACGGCGAGCCCCTGCAGCGCGACGCCGAGCCGCGCCTCGTTCATCATGGTGAACATCGCCTTGAGGCCCTTGTTCGCCTCGCCGAGGAGAAAGCCCGTCGCCTCGTCGAAATTCATGACGCAGGTCGAGTTGGCGTGAATGCCCATTTTCTCTTCGATCTTGCCGCAGACCACGCCGTTTCGCTTGCCGGGCGATCCGTCCTTGCCGGTCAGAAATTTGGGCACGATGAAGAGCGAGATGCCCTTGACCCCCTCGGGCGCGCCTTCGATGCGGGCGAGAACGAGATGGATGATGTTATCGGTCAGGTCGTGCTCGCCGGCCGAGATGAATATTTTCTGGCCGGAGACCTTGTAGGAGCCGTCGCCCTGAAGGACGGCCTTCGCCCGCAGGAGCCCGAGATCGGTGCCGCAATGGGGCTCCGTCAGGTTCATCGTGCCGGCCCATTCGCCGGCGATCATCTTCGGCAGATAGAGGGCCTTCTGCTCTTGCGTGCCGTGCGCCTCGATGGCGGCGGCGGCGCCCCTCGCCAGTCCCGGATACATGGCGAAGGCCATATTGGCCGCCGACATCATTTCGGTGATGGCGACGGCGATGACGTAGGGGAGCCCTTGCCCGCCCCATTCGGGATCGGCGCTGAGCCCCTGCCAGCCGCCGTCGCGATAGCCGGCGTAGGCTTCCTTGAACCCTTTCGGCGTCGTCACGGACCCGTCGGGCTTGCGCGCGCAGCCCTCGCGGTCCCCCGAATGGTTGACCGGGTGCAGCACTTCGCGCGCGAATTTCGCGCCTTCCTCGAGGATCGCGTCGATGACGTCGGCGGAGGCGTCGGCGAAGCCGGGGAGGTTCGAGTAGCGCCCGACCTCAAGGACTTCGTGCAGGAGGAACTGCATGTCGCGGACGGGGGCGGCGTAGGCGGTCATCGGGGGCATCCTTGCAAAGGGGGCGGCGCCCCCAATCTAGGCGCCCCCCGAACCGGGTAAAGCCCGCATTGCAGCGGTTCTCCGCCGACGCACCGCATTTTCGGCGCCCGGTCCGCCGGTGTGGCGGATTTGAAATTCGCTCCGCAACCTCCGCGAGTCCCGAGGCGAATTCGCCAACCTGTCCGTAGGCGTCGCTTGTGCAGCCGACGAGGACCGGTATGTCGCCCAAGCGATAGGGCCAGAACCCCGTTCATCTCGCCTTAATCATCCAACGCTTTGATTGCAGCCGACTTGGGGGAATTACCTCTTTGCGGCTTCGGCGAAGCACCTTACCGCTCGGGGGATTTTCCAAGACTCTCGCCGTCGCGCCAGACGCGCCGGCAAGGGGCAATTTGACCGGGGACGGCTATGAAATCGAGTGCGCCGTGGAGCGTGAAAGGCGTCGAAAGAGACGCCCGCGAGACTGCAAAAGAGGCTGCGCGGCGAGAGGGGATGACGGTCGGCGAGTGGCTGAACCAGGTCATCTACACCGCCTCCGACCCGGCGACCTCCGACGGCCAGATCGAGGGCCTCAAGATCTCGGACCTCGTGAGCGCCATCGAGCATGTCAGCAAGCGCGTCATCGGCACGGAGACGCGCAGCACCGAGGCCTTCGAGGATTTTGGCAGGAGCCTCGGCGGCGTCGTCGATCGCCTCCAGCGCCTTGAACGGATCAAACCGGCTGAAACGACGTCCGAATCCGGCGAATTGCCGGCCGTGTGGGAGGAGCGCTTCGCCCGTATCGAGGAGCGCGCCGCCGGCCGCGACCGCATCGAGGCCCTGCGCGCGCTCGAAAAAGCGGTCGGCCAGGTCGCCCTGCAATTCGACGCCGCCCAGAAATCGTCGGGCCAGCGCATGCAAGGGATCGAGCAACAGATCGGGACGATCGGCGGCCGGATCGAGGAAATCTCCGCCAATCAGGCGGGCGTCGGAGCGATCGAGCACCTCAAGAACACGATCGACGGCGTTGCAGCCCGGATCGCCAGGGTGGAGCGCGCCGCGCAGGAGCCCGCAAAAGCGGCGAGCGAAAGCCCGGCCGACGCCGAGTTCGTCGAGCGCACGGGCGCGCGGCTGCGCGTCCTCGGGGACGAAATCAAGCGCGGCGGCGATCAGGTTCGCAATCTCGAAGGCGTCATCAAGAAGCTGTCCGACCAGATCGACGCCGCCGAGCGCCGCAGCGCGGAAGGCGTCCACAAGGTCGCCGAAACGATCGCGGCCCTGCACTCGCAGATCGTCGAGGCGGAGAGCCAGAAGGCGCCCGATCCGCGCGCCGAGATCGAAGCCGCCATCGCCGGCACCGCCCAGCGCACCGAACACCGCATCAACGAATTGCAGCGGGCGTTCGAGGCGATCCTCGACCGGCTCGAGCAGGCAGCCGCCTCGCGGTCCGCGACGGCCGCCGTCATCGCCGCCCAGATTCCAGCCCCTGTTCCGGCGCAAGCTTTTGCGGCCGCCCCGCCACCGGCCGCGTTTGCGA
>JBEBFW010000096.1:0-11265 GCA_040081755.1 Parvularculaceae bacterium | reverse complement strand
GTCCTCGTCGAATCCGAAGTTCGCTCGGGACTCGCGACAAATGGTGCGAACTTCGGATTCGGGACACTAGCGCGAGATCGATCTGTTGACATCAGAAAGGGCGCCCGTCCAACGGCGCCCCTTCGCTTTTTCCGCTGATTCAATCCTTGCCCATCCAGGCGGCCCCCGGCAGATTGCCGCGACATAACCGGAGGGGCTTTCCATGCGCGTCCTGTCACTGGCGGCCGCAGCCGCCGTCTGCGCCGGCTCAGCTCTCGCCGAACCCGGCAAATGGCTCCCCGACCAGACAGGGGCGCTGGCGGGCGTGTTGAAAGAAGCCGGTCTCGAACTCGATCCCGCTGCGCTCAGCAATCTGAATTCCGCGCCCTTGAGCGCGATCGTTTCTCTCGGCGGATGCTCGGCGGCGTTCCTCAGCCCTCAAGGCCTCATCGCCACCAACGACCACTGCGTCTACGGCTCGGTTCAGTACAATTCGACGCCGCAGCGCAATCTCATCGAGAACGGCTTTCTGGCATCGGCGCTCGGCGATGAATTGCCCGCGGCGCCCGGCGTGCGCGCCTATGTCATTGAAGAGCTGAACGATGTCACCGCGCCCATGAATGAAGGCGTCACGGCGAAACTCAACGGCCTTCAGCGCGACAAGCAGCTCGAGAAAAACAGAAAGGCGCTGATCGCCGGATGCGAGGCGCAGCCGAACCGGCGCTGCGACGTGCGCGCCTATTATGGCGGCGCGAAATATTATCTCCAGCAGCAGCTCGAAATCAAAGACGTGCGTCTTGTCTATGCGCCGGCGCGCGGCGTCGGCAATTTCGGCGGCGAGGTCGATAACTGGCAGTGGCCTCGCCACACGGGCGACTTCGCTTTCTACCGCGCCTATGTCGCCCCGGACGGGTCGTCGCGAACCTTTGACGCGGCCAACGTTCCCTATCAGTCGAAGAACCATCTGAAGATCGCGCGCACTGGCCTCAAGAACGGCGACTTCGTCATGCTCGCTGGATTTCCGGGGACTACGGATCGCCTGCGCACGGCGGCGGAGGCCGGGTTCTATTTCGACACCTATTATCCGCGTCAGCAGCGCCTGCTCTCGGAGTACTCGGACGCGATCCAGAAGGCGACGGCGGGCGATGAGGCGGTGACGATCAAATATGCAACCGCATTGCGCGGCGCCGACAACATCAAGAAGAAACTTCTCGGCCAATTGGCGGGCGCCGATGCGGTAAGGCTTCCCGAAGCCAAGCGCGCCGAGGAGAAATCTTTCCGGGATTGGGTGAAGGCGTCTTCCGCGCGGCGTGCGAAATACGGGGCTTCTGTCGCCGCGCTCGACGCTGTCACGGCGGAAGCGAATGCGGCCTCAACCGTGTCGCAAACGACGGGCCTTCTCAATCGTGCGCAGCTCCTTGGCGCGGCGCGCAACGCCTATCGCTGGGCGATCGAGCGCGAAAAAGCCGACGCGGACCGCGAGCCAGGGTTCCAGGACCGCGACCGCCTGCAGACGACGGAGCGCCTCACCCAGATCGCCAAGCGATATGACCCGCGCGTGGATCGCATTCTCTTTGAACAGGCGCTCGCCGAGTACCGAAAGCTGCCCGACCGCGATCGCGACCAAGCTTTCGAGGCAAGGCTCGGCTCCATCGGCATGGACAGCCTCTATGGGAAGACCGCTCTCGGCGATACGCCGACGCGGATCGCCTGGCTCGACCGGCCGGTCGCGGACTTTCGCGCTTCCGACGATCCTTTCATTCAGCTCGCCGTTGCGATTTCGCCGGGCGATCTTGCGACTGAAGAAAAGTCCAAGGATCGAGCGGGGCGCATGCAGAAGGCCGACTCCGCGTACCTGACCGCCATGCTCGATTACGCGGCCTCGCGCGGGTCAGCCGTCGCGCCCGACGCCAACGGTTCCTTGCGATTCACTTACGGCAAGGTCGCGGGCAGGGCGCGCGATGGCGCGACCTGGGCGCCGTTCACGACGATCAACGGCGTTCTTGAGAAGGATACTGGCAAGGAACCGTTCAACGCACCGGCCGGATTGCTGGCCAAGGCGCGCGCGGGCGACTTCGGACGCCATGTCGAGCCGTCGATCGCGACGCTGCCGGTGAATTATCTCTCGACGCTCGATATCACGAATGGAAACTCCGGTTCGGCGACCTTGAATGCGCGCGGCGAATTTGTCGGCCTCGCTTTCGATGGCACGCTGGACGGGGTGATCGCGGACTGGCTCTACGATGCGAAGTCGAACCGCACCATTCATGTCGATAGCCGCTACATGCTGTGGGTCATGGAGAAGATCGACGGCGCGCACCGGCTGCTCAAGGAAATGGACGCGGAGGAAGCGGACAAGACCGCCTCAAAGAAATAGTCTCCAGGTCCAGTAGGCGAAATTCGCAACCATGGCGGCGACGATCGCATAACTTACCGGGCTTGCGTCTCTCATGTCATTTCTCCCCTCGATGACCGGGAAGATGTGGCGGGATTTTCCGGTCGTTCAATGAGGGGCAGGGGGCTGAGCCGCTCGTCGGTGTGAGCCGCGTCACACACACGGCTATGATTTGGCCGCCTTTGCGAAGCCTGATAGGGGAAGCCGCCAGTTTCGCCTTCAGGTGAGAACCCATGACGACAACGGCCGCCGCTCCGCCAGCGGACGCCCCCGCCCCCAGACGCGCGCCGCGCCCGACGCCGCCTTTCTCCTTTTTCGAATGGATGGTGGCGCGCCGCTATCTCGGCGCGACGCGGACGGGGAAGGGCGTGTCCCTCATCTCGATGATCGCCTTTGTCGGCATCATGCTGGCCGTAGCGACGCTCATCATTGTCATGTCCGTCATGGGCGGATTCCGCGACAAGCTGATCGGACAGCTGCTTGGCGTGAACGGCCATGTGTTCGTTCAGGCCGACGCGCCGATCGCCGACTTCGATGCGCTCGCCACAGAACTGAAGGCGATCCCCGGCGTCGTCAGCGCGACGCCGCTCATTCAGGCGCCCGTCTATGCGACCGCCAAGGGTGAATCGGGCCTCATCATCCGCGCGCTGCGGTCCGAGGAGGTTCGTTCGATCACCTACGTCGCGGGCGTCGATCCGGAAACGGGCAAGAACCACACGGTCGCCGGCTCGTTCGACACCTTCGGGGTCGGCAAGAACGGCGGGGACGAGATTGCGCTCGGCAACCGCCTCGCCTTTTCGCTCGGCGTCGATGTCGGGGATCCGGTCACGCTCATCTCCGGCCGCGGGGCCGATACGCCGTTCGGTCCGACCTTGCGCAAGAAGACCTACAAGATCGGGTCGATCTTCGAGGTCGGCAATTCCGAGTATGACGGCTTCATCGGCTTCATGCCGCTGGAGCAGGCCCAGATCTTTTTCGGCTACGGCGATGCTGTCCAACAGATCGAGGTGCGCGTCGCCGATCCCGACAACGTCAAGGAGACGGCGCAGCTCATCCGCGATGTCGTCGATGCGCGGAACCGGAATGTCGATGCGGAATCGGGGGGGGCCTATTACGATGTGCGCGACTGGCAGATGCAGAACCAGAGCTACTTCAATGCGCTGCAGACGGAGCGCAGCGTCATGCGGCTCATCTTGCTGCTCATTGTGGCGGTGGCGGCGCTCAACATCATCACCGGCCTCATCATGCTGGTGAAGGACAAGACGGGAGACATCGCGGTCCTGCGAACCATGGGCGCGACGCAAGGCGCGATCATGCGCATCTTCTTCCTGTCGGGCTCGCTGATCGGCATTCTCGGGGCCCTGTGCGGCGTCGTTCTTGGCGCTCTCTTCGTCGTCAATATCGATTCGATCGAGCACTTCCTGTCCTGGCTGTTCAAAACAGATCTGTTCCCCGAGGACATTTACTATTTCAAGGGCGTGCCCGCGAACCTCGAATGGAGCGAGGTGCGCACGATCGTCGCGTGGTCGCTTTTCATGTCCTTCGTCTCGACGCTTTATCCGGCGTGGCAAGCGGCCAAACTCGATCCGGTCGACGCCCTTCGCTACGAATAGGGAGCTCGAATATGGCGCTGAGCGAAAAGCGATTTGAGACGTGGCTCGCCCATTACGGGCGGGCCTGGGAAGCGAAGAACGCCAGTGCGTTCGCTCGTCTCTTTGCGCAATCGGCACTCTACTATTGGACGCCGTTCGAGGAGCCGAGGAAGGGCAGGGCGGAAATCGCGGCGGCCTTCAGCGCCGCTGTCGGGCGCCAGCGCGACATCGATTTCGGCGCCCGCGTCCTCTACGTCAACGACCGGATCGGCGCTGCGCACTGGAGCGGCGCCTTCACGCGGGTCGGCACGGGGAAGCGGATTCATATCGACGGCGTTCTTGGCGTGCAGTTCGGCGGTTCCGGCGAGGCCGTGTCCTTTCGAGAGTGGTGGCATTCGGATGAAAGATGATGTGCGCGCCGACTATGCGCTGCGCCTTGCGGGCGTCGAGCGCCGCTACGGCGCGCTCGTCGTGCTCATGCCGTCGGACTTTGCGCTGAAGCCTGGCGAGACCGTCGCCCTGCTGGGCCCGTCGGGGTCCGGCAAATCGTCGCTGCTCCATATCGCCGGCCTCCTCGAGAGACCCTCCGCCGGCGAGGTGTTCATCGAGGGCGTCGCGACTTCGGCGTTATCCGACGCCGTGCGCACGCGGCTGCGGCGCGATGCGCTCGGCTTTGTCTACCAGTTCCATCATCTGCTTCCGGAGTTCTCGGCTGTCGGCAACGTGTCCTTGCCGCAATTGATCGCTGGACGGAGCAAAGCGGAAGCGGAGAGGGAGGCCGCGCGCTTGCTCGGCGCCCTCGGTCTTGGCGAGCGGCTCCACCATCAGCCCGGACAATTGTCGGGGGGCGAGCAACAGCGCACCGCCGTCGCCCGCGCGCTCGTCAACAAACCGCGGATTCTGCTGGCCGATGAGCCGACGGGAAATCTCGACCCGAAAACCGCGGACAAAGTCCTCGAAGAGCTACTCGGGCTCGTTCGGTCAGAAGGGCTCGCGGCCCTGATCGCGACTCACGATTCGCGCCTTGCGCGCCGTCTCGACCGGATTGTGGTCATTCGCGAACAACGTCTGGTTGAGCCCGGCAAGGAAGGGGCGCTTGACTGGGGTTCGATTCCGCAGAACCAGACCTAAATTCACCTATTTGTGCCATTACCGCACTTGCGAATGGTACGGAATCTGCCATTTGTTAGTCGGTGTGATCGGCTTGGGTATAAGTACCCTGTTGACCGTTTCGCGAAAGAAATGTTACTTGTTCGTTAGTTTCTCAACCTGGGGGAAGAAATGAGACTAGTTCTGGCCGCTTCGGCGGCATTCTTGGCCTTGACGGCGGCAGCGTCAGCTGCACCGTTGACTATTGGCGGCGTGAATTTTAACACGTCAAATGGCGTTGTCGAAGCCAAATACGCTGCTGGCGACCACACGCCCCTTCCGGGCCGCCCCAGCATCGGCGACGACATCAACGGCGTCGAAGGTTTCAAGGTCGGTACGGGAGCCCTTGACGAGTTTGAGCTTCGCAACAACGGCACGGATGACGACGACGTCCTGTCGCTCCTGTTTACGAGCCCGGTGATAAATGGCGCTGGCTCGTGCCTCGCCTCGCCGAACGATGCCGAAAACGGCCCCGCAAACGCCGCCGCCTACGCTGGCTGCGATCTGCTGGTGTTCGAAGTCTACAACCAGTCTGACAGCCCGACGGTTGCGCTGACGCTGTCGCATGCGATGGCCGAAGACCAGCCGGCGCCGCCGAATTCGATCATCGGCGTCCTCTTGTCGTTCCTCGAGTTCGATGTGGACGGCGATGGCGATCTCGACGGCCTCTCGATCTGGGGCTTCGACCTCGCGGGCCTCAACATCGCGGTTGGCGCTGCGGCGACGAACCCGCTGTTCCTCGGCCGCGATCAGGGAACCCCGGATATCGGCGCCGTTGTCGGCCTGAACTTCGCGCCGCCGGTTCCGCAAATTCCGCTTCCCGCGGCTCTTCCGTTGTTCTTCGCCGGTTTGGCGGGCCTCGGCCTCGCCTCACGCAAGAAGACAGCGAAGTAGGATTTCCTGCCCAGGCTGAAGGCCCGCCGGCTGCGCCGGCGGGCCTTTTGTTTGTTTCAAATCGAACCTTCGCTTAGGCTCCCCAAAAACTACAGGGAGCCAGGATGGCGGCGGACTTCAAGTCACGGATGATCAATCCGCCTCTCGTGGCGGATATCCCTCGCGAGCAGGCCAAACGCTGGCCCGGGCGCACTGCGCTTCGCTTCGAAGGGCGCGACTTCACCTACGAAGACCTCGATCGACAATCGGATCGCGCGGCGAGCGTGCTTGCCGATTTGGGCTTCAGGCCCGGCGATCGCCTCGCGTGGCTGGCGCGCAATTTCGGCGTCTTCTGGGACGTTCTATTCGCTTGCGCGAAGACCGGCGTCGTCTTGACGCCCCTCAACTGGCGCCTCGCGCCCGCGGAAATCGCCGCCATTCTTGTCGACGCCAGGCCGAAGATCCTGGTCGGCGAGCGGGCTTTCATCGAGCCGCTCCTCGCTGGGGGCGCCAAGCTGCCGCGAACGTTCTTTCTTGAAACGGACGGTCCGGATGGCTTCGAACCGCTGATCGACAAGGCTCGGGCCAACCCGGTCTCTCACAGGCCGGGCCAGGACGATGCGCTCGTGCAGCTCTATACGAGCGGCACAACCGGCTTGCCGAAGGGCGTCGTTCTCCCAAACCGGTGTTATCACGCGTCAGGAGAGGCTGGCATTCGAGCGGACATTCTCGTTCCGCGCTACGACGACGAAACGGCGCTGCACCCGCTGCCGCATTTCCATATCGCCGGAGTGAATTTCGGCCTGATGGCGATGGGGCGGGCGATGCCGGTCATCCAGCACCGTCAGTTCGATCCAGCCGCACTCGTGCGCGACGCGCAAGCGGGAACGCCGATGAACTCGTTCTTCGTTCCCGCTATGGTGATGATGCTCCTTGAAGCGGCCAAGGCGGCGCAAAAGCCGCTCAACAATTTCTCCTCGATTTCCTATGGAGCAGCGCCAATGCCGGAGGCGCTTCTCGACGCCGCGATGGCGGCCATGCCGAACGCCCGGTTCACGCAATTCTACGGAATGACGGAGACGACCGGGAGCGCCACGTTCCTTACCCATGAAGACCAAGCGCCCGGCAAAAAGCAGCGCGTCTCCGCCGGCAAGCCGCATCCCGGCAACCGGATTCGCATTTGCGATCCAGAGACGGGCGCGGAGGCGGCGCCGGGCGTTCTTGGAGAAATCCACGTTGCAACGGGCGGACTGATGGACAGCTACTGGGCGAACCCGAATGCGACGACGGCGGCCATTCGGGATGGCTGGTACAAAACCGGCGACGCCGGCAAAATCGACGATGGCTACCTCTATGTCCTCGACAGAGTGAAGGACATGATCATCTCGGGCGGCGAGAACATCTACCCGGCCGAACTCGAAAATGCGCTCGCGGCGCACCCCGCGATTCTCGAAGCCGCGATTGTCGGCCGGCCGGACGAGAAATGGGGCGAAGTCGTCAAGGCCTTTGTCGTCAAGCGCCCCGGCTGCGAGGTTTCAGGAGCTGAAATCGTCGAATTTCTTAAGGCCAGAATCGCCTCATTCAAGTTGCCGCGCGAGGTGTCTTTCCTTGACGCCCTCCCGCGAACCCCATCCGGCAAGATACTGAAAACGACCCTTCGCAAGATGTGATCGGTTGGTCGCTCAGCCGCTGGCGGGGCGCCGGCAAAGCCTATATACGCGGGCCGAAATCGACCTTGGGTGACACCCAACGGTCGGGGGATCAATTGGTTCATCAGGAGGGTCATGTGAAACGGAATTCCTTGAAGATCGCAGCGGCGTCGCTGCTGGCGATAGCGGCGGCGCTCGGCGCGGCCAGCGCGGAGGGCGACCAGACGACGACAGGACAGGCGGAAGCGACGATGACCGGGCACTCCATCTCCCTCGATCATGCCATGCTCGCCCCGTGGAGCGGGGACTTCGGCGGCGTGCCGCCATGGGACAAGACCAATGTCGCAGACTTCGTTCCGGCGTTTGAGACCGCGATTGCGGCCGCCGAGAAGGAAGTCGCCGCAATAGCGGCGAATGCGCAAAAGCCGAACTTCGAGAACACCATCGCCGCGTTAGAAAAGCAGGGCAGGCCGCTGACGCGATTGGGGTCGCAGTTCTATGTCTTCGACTCGACCATGAACGACGACGCCATGCAGGAAGTCAGCAAGGTCGTCTATCCGTTGCTCGCCGCGTATTCCGATCGGGTCGCCCAGAATGAAGCGCTCTTCAAACGCGTGGAGGCGATCTACAAGGGCAAGGGTTACAAGAAGCTGACGTCCGAACAAAAGCGCCTGGTCGAGGACAGCTTCAAGACCTTCGTGCGCAACGGCGTCAATCTCGATGAGCCGGGCAAGAAGCGTCTTTCAGAAATCAATCAGCGCCTCGCTGCTCTCTATACGAATTTCTCGCAGAACCAGCTCGCCGACGAAGAGTCCTACGTCACCTGGATTTCGAAGAAGACCCAGTTGAAGGGTCTCCCGGCGTCCGTCGTCACGGGCATGAAGGAGGCCGCCAAGGAGAAAGGCAAGCCGGCGCAATGGGCCGTTTCCAACACGCGCTCGGCGGTTGAGCCTCTCCTTACCTATGCCGACGACCGAAAGCTCCGCGAGCAGGTTTGGCGCACTTTTGTCAATCGCGGAGACAATGGCGGCGAAACGGACAACAACAAGATCATCGCCGAAATCCTGAAACTCCGGGCCGAGCGGGCGACGCTCCTCGGATACAAGACGCACGCCCATTGGCGTGTCGAACCGCAGATGGCGAAGACCCCCGAAGCGGCGATGGCGCTCATGGAGTCCGTCTGGCCGAAAGCCGTTGCGCGCGTGAGCGAGGAAGTCGCCGCCATGCAGGCGATCGCCGACAAGGACGGCGCAAAGGTCAAGATCGCGCCCTGGGACTATCGCTATTATCAAGAGAAGGTTCGCAAGGCGAAATACGACCTCGATATGAACGAGGTGAAACCGTATCTGCAGCTGGAGAAGCTGCGCGAAGGCATGATGTGGTCTGCGGCCGAACTCTACGGGATCGAGTTCAAGCCGATCGACAACGTGCCGGTTTATCACAAGGATGTGCGCGTCTGGGAAGTCGTCGACAAGGCGAGCGGCAAGCCGGCGGGACTCTGGTATTTCGATCCCTACGCGCGCGCCGGCAAACAGTCGGGCGCATGGATGAACGAGTATCGCACGCAAGCGAAATTCGACGGCGACGTGCTGCCGATCGTCTCCAACAACTCGAACTTCGTGAAGACGACCGACGGCAAGCCGATCCTGATTTCCTGGGACGACGCCGAGACACTCTTCCACGAGTTTGGCCATGCCCTGCACGGCTTGCTCTCGAACGTGAAATATCCGAGCCAGGCCGGAACCAACACGGCGACGGATTTCGTCGAGTTTCCCTCCCAGATCAACGAACACTGGCTGTCGACGCCGGAAGTTCTCAACAAATTCGCCGTTCACTACGAGACGGGCGCGCCAATTCCGCAAGGGCTGGTCGACAAGATCAAGGCGACGCAGACCTTCAATCAAGGCTTCGCGACCGTTGAATATCTCGCGTCAGCTCTGGTCGATATGAAGCTGCATCTCGCGGGCGGCGCCGACATCGATCCGGACAAGTTCGAGAAAGAGACGCTGTCGGCCCTCGGCATGCCCGAGGAGATCGTCATGCGTCACCGCACGCCGCAGTTCGGGCACATATTCTCCGGAGACGGATATTCGGCCGGCTACTACAGCTACCTCTGGTCGGATGCGTTGACGGCGGATGCGGCCGAGGCGTTTGTCGAGGCTGGCGGCTTCTTCAATCAGGATACGGCGACCCGCTTCAAGACCTGCATCCTCGCGGCCGGGGACACGAAGGATCAGGCGGAAGAATTCCGCTGCTTCCGCGGGCGGGACGTCGACACATCCGCCTTGATGAGGAAGCGCGGCTTCCCGGTCGATGCTACGCCGGCGGCAAAGGCGAGCGGCGAGTAGCCGCCAGACGTCGCGAGCATTCTCGCGATCGATCGTTCAATCCCGGACGCCAGTGAACGAGGCGTCCGGGACTTTTTTTTTTGCGTCAATGGGCGGCCCAGACTTCCTTGACCCGCGCGTCGCGACCGCAGGCGCCGCGATAGTATCGGTAGCGCTTGGGATTTTTCTTGTAATAGTCCTGGTGATAACTCTCCGCGATCCAGAAGAGACCCCGATCGCGAACAGGCGTAACGACGTCCTTCTTCAGGATCGTCTCCGCCTCGGCGACCGCGCCATCGGCAGCGGCCTTCTCTTCCGGCGTCGAGGCGAAAATCGCGGTTTTGTAGGAATCGCCCCGATCGCAGAACTGTCCGCCATCGTCGAGCGGGTCGATATGGCGAAGGAAAAAGTCGGCCAACTGCCGGAAGCTGACTGTCTTGGGGTCATAAGTGACCTCAACGGCTTCGAAGTGGCCCTTATGGCTCTTGTAGGTGGGATCGGCCAGAGCGCCGCCTGTGTAGCCGGAGACCGTCGAGCTGACGCCCGGCAGCTTGTCGAAATCAGCTTCGACGCACCAGAAGCATCCGCCGGCGAAGACCGCGCTTTTGAGCCCCGGCGGAGGCGGGGCGGACGGCGCGGCCCAGGCGGCGAAAGACGCGATACTGAGGGCGAGCGAAATGGCAAGAATGCGCATGCGGCGGCTCCGGAGTTCCGGGTCCTCCATAGCGGACTTGGCGAGCATGCGCCGTTCAATTTCGATCAAATCTCGATAGCGCCGTCAGGCGGCAGCCGGTTTGGCCTTCTTTGGCGGAGGCGCGAGCTTGTGAACCCTGTGCCTCAGCAAAACGAAGAGCCCGATCATGACGACGAGGCCAAAAAAACGGACCACGTAAACGCCGATGTTATCGAAGAAGGTCGTGAAAAACCCGCCAATGGTGGCGTAGATGGTCTGGATGTCGGCGCCCGAGAGAGCCTGGCTGGTGATCGGCCATAGGAAGCGGTCGAGGAACAAGGCAAGGAGCGCGATTTTCCAGACTGGCGCGCCGTTCTTGACGAACATGGCGACGAAGAACGCAATGACGACCGCCGGCGCCACATCCGCGCCAGAAAAACCCAGCGCCACGATATAGGTGAGATCTTCCATGTGCCGTCTCCAAGAGACCTCATTTACCCATCGACATGGTTAAGAGGCGGTAAATGACGAGGCGATCGAGGCGCTCCTGCGCCCCCCCCGGCCGGACCCGGGACCGGCGCGGCTTTGGAATGCCTTGAGGCAATCCTTCGGCGGCGCCGGCCCCGGG
>JBEBFW010000310.1:0-3021 GCA_040081755.1 Parvularculaceae bacterium | reverse complement strand
GTCGTTGACCGTGGCGCCGTCAGACAGCACCCTGATTTTCTTGACCTCGGCGAGTGAGAATGACCGCCCGTCGATGACACGGTGCGCCGACACCTTGTTGTTGAAACGGGTGCGCGGCGTCGAGAAGGTCGATGCGATATCGAAGTCGCCTTTGATCGCGCCTTTCGCGACCTTGTAGACGCCTGGCAGCGATTGCACCGCGACCTGCGCTTGACGCAGCGGATTGGTGAAGCCGCGCACATAGCCGCGTGCGAACATGCCAAGCTGGCTCGGCATGCGTTCCGGTTTCCACGGATCTGGATCCGGAATCTCGTCGACTTCGGGGGACGCCGAATGCAATGCCTTCATCAGATCGATGCCCGAAACGCCGTCAATCGCGGCGTGGTGCACTTTCGAGAGAATCGCGTAGCTTCCCTTGGGAACGCCGTCGACATTGTCGAGACCTTCTACGACCAGAAGCTCCCAGGGCGGGCGCGTCAGATCGAGCGGCCGCGCAAAGTTCCGCGCCGTCAGGATGCAGAGCTGCCGCCAGTCGCCGGGCTTTGGAAGCGCGGCGTGGCGGACGTGGTATTCGAGGTCGAAATTCGGGTCTTCAATCCAATAAGGATAATCGATGCCGAACGGCACCTTCACCATCCGTTGACGCGTCGTCTTGGCGAGATGCAGCCGGTGGCGGATAAAATTCAGTATATCCTTGAACCGGACGAAGCCGCCCGGCGCCGTCGATGGATCGTAAATGGCGATCGATCCGATATGGATCGGCGCATTCGGTTGTTCGAACGCAACAAAGGCCGCATCGAGGCCCTGCATCTGCTTCATGGGGTCGCCTCCGCCCGGTCGTTTCGCCCTCTGGATCGGGGCCTTAGGAGAAGAGGCTAACAGGCTGAATTAGAATAGTCATCCAGATGGGGGCGGGCGCGTGAATATTGGCGTTCAGGCCGCAAACGACGCATTCAGTATGGTCTCGAGGCCTTCCCGGTCATCGAGGTCAAACTGGGCCTTGCGGTCGCTATCGACGTCGAAAACCGCGAACAGCCGCCCGGCGCCGTCAAAAACCGGAACGACGATTTCGGATTCCGATCGGCTGTCGCACGCGATATGCCCGGGAAACTCGTGCACATCGTCGACGATTACCGTTTCCCCCCGCATCGCGCAGGCGCCGCAAACGCCCTTCCCGAAGGGAATGCGAAGACAACCGAGAGTTCCCTGATAGGGGCCGACGACCAGCTCGCGCGGCCTTTCAGGATCGACGATGTAAAAGCCAGTCCAGAAATAGTGATCGAACGCGTGATGCAGGAGGTTCGATACCGTCGCCATGCGCGCGACGAGATTCGCCTCGCCATCGATGACGGCGGCGATTTCCTCGGCGAGTTCCGCGTATCGCGCGCGCTTTTCGTCCGGTTGCATGGTCATTCCTGAACAAACATCGAAAAGATAACGGCGTTCATGGCGAGATTGAAGCCAGAATGGGCGGCGACCGCCATCCATATCGACCCGCTCGCGCGGCGGATCATTGAGAAGAGCACGGAGATTGTAAATGTCTGCGCGAACCACAACGCTCCGGGCGCGATCATCAGGGACCAGCCCTCGTCCGAGCGGAGTAATCCGTGATGCATGATATGGAGGGAAGCAAAGACAAAGGCGCTCGCCGCAACGCCCGCGAGAGGTCCAGCAAGATTTTCGCCGAGGCGCGCGATTACGCCCCGGCAGAAGAATTCTTCCCCGATCGGGCTGAAGATGAGGGCGGGCCCGGTGAACAGCAGAAACTGCCCGAATGGCGATAGCGGCGGGATGACGCCGCTGAGAAAGCTGTTGCGAACGCTCGCAAACGGATGGTCCGCGCCTGTTCCATAAAGCGCAAACGCGGACGCAAAGGCGATTAACGATATGATCGCTCCGTAAACAAACGCGCGAGCCCACCATCGTGGGCTGACGGGGCGGAAAAGACCGATCGCCCGCCGGTCCTCGCGGGTGAGAAACAGAAACGGCGTGACCCAAAGCAGGAGAAAGCTCCCGAGAATGAGGGGACGTTGGTTGGGGGAACCGAACAATCCGGCCGCTCGCATAAATGCATGGACGACCAGGATGACGCCGGCACCGATGATAGCGGGCGCTGCGCCGCCTCGTGCGCCCACCGGTCGATCCGCGTAGCGACCAGTCACCGGGCACCCCTCCCTTTCGCGCTCGGCGGAGCGCAGTTCGTCTTTAGACAACGCCATTCGCCAGCGCCTCAATCGATCGAAAATTCGAGCGGAGGCAGCGGCCCAATAGTCACTTCGACCCTGTCTTCTCTCGCCAGCGGCCCGACCCCTTCCGGTGTTCCCGTGAAGATGAGATCGCCCGCCTTCAATTCAAAGAGGCGTGACAGCGCCAAGATGATTTCTGGAACCGACCAGATCATGCCGGAGAGCGCCGCGTTCTGTTTTTCAACGCCGTTCACCGCGAGGACAACGCGCGCGTCGTCAAAGAGGTTCAGCGGGAAATCCTCGATCCTGGCGATGAGGCCGACGACAGCGGAATGGTCGAAGCCTTTCGCCGCATCCCACGGAGCGCCCGCCTTCTTCGCCGCCGCCTGCAAATCGCGACGGGTCAAATCGCAGCCGCAGGCCTGACCGAAAATCAGCGCGCCAGCCTCATCCCGCGAAGTGAGGTCGCGACCGCCCGCTTTCAGGGCGACGACAAGCTCGCCTTCATAGTGAAAATTCGCTGTCGCCCGCGGATAGGGGATGATCGTTCCCGTACCGACGATCGCGTCCGCGGGTTTTGTAAAGAACACCGGCGGGTCGGACCTCGGGTCGCCGCCCATTTCCTTCACATGATCGGCGTAATTCCTGCCGATGCAGAAAATCCGCCGGATCGGGAATTCACCGCCGCCAAGGACGGCGGCGGACGAAATGGGAGGCGGCTCAAATACGTACCTCATGTCGCGCAACCGTTTGCTTTCGCAACGCGTTTGGTCGACGGCGGATATTTTGCGCACAACGGCGCCGGCCGCACCGGCCGTTCAACCAGATTGCCGCC
>JBEBFW010000309.1:0-3024 GCA_040081755.1 Parvularculaceae bacterium | reverse complement strand
TGCTCGCGGCCAGCGCCGACAGCGAGCACGTCTTCTCGCTGGCGCGCGCTCGAACGATCAAGCCGATTACGCCGACGATCGAAGAGCGCGACGGGCGCAAATATCTCTGCATCCCCGACGATTGCGGCTACCCCATCACCTCGGAACCGCTCGATCAATCGATCAGGGAGTAACGGACCCGCGCGCCGCGATGGCGCGCTCGGTCTTGTGCAGCGCGATCGCATCGTAGAGCGCATGCGCAACGATGGGAGCGAGCAGATTGCCAGTAATCAAAAACAAGACGCCGAAATAGACGCCGACGATGCCGGCGATCACGGCGTAAAGCGTCGTTCGCCAGTGCAGCGCGCCGAAGAGAACGTTGGGCAGCAAGATAGCGAGAGCGATCGGCATTTGGCTTGCTGCCCAGGTCTGGAAAACGCCGCGAAACAAGAGCTCCTCCGTGATCCCGGCGCCCGTCGCGAGCACGCCGATGCGCATTGGGGTGAACCGAAAGCCGATCCCGGCGAAGAACCCGATTTGCGACTCGCGAAACCGGACCAGAGGCGGATAGCCAGCGCGCATGAACCAGTGCAGCAGCAGGATGAGCGGGCCGGTCGCCGCAACGCCGGCGATCAGCGCGCCAACGTCGGACTCAAGGCTGTCAAGCGGCCGCGTATCGAGCAGCAGCCCGAATCCAAACGCCGCTGCGAGCGTCAGCGCCATTCCGCCCGCCATCAGCGCGAAATTCCGCCAGTCGTCCTCGCGCGTCCGGGCGCCGGCCGCGGCTGGCTTCATCGCCGGCGTTTTCCGGTGAGCGTGCCGAGGAGACCGCGAACGATCGCCGTCGTCAGACGCGCGGAGAGGGTTCGCGCCGCCGTCTTTGCTGCGGCTTCGCCGATGGATTGGCGATTGGAGCGGCGCTTCGGCGTTTGGGCGGGGGCGCGATTGTGCTGGCCCTGACGCTCCTGCCGTTGGCGTTCTTTGCCGTCTTCCCTGTTCTCGCGCTCGGTGCGAGCCTGCAACACTTCGTAGGCGGACAGGCGATCTTCAGTCGCGTCGTATTTTCCGCCCAGCGGCGAATTGCGAATGGTTTCGGCGCGCTCTTGAGGCGTCACTGGCCCAAGGCGCGAGGAGGGAGGGCGGACAAGCGTGCGCTCGACCATCGACGGTGCGCCCTTCTCGCCCAAAGTCGAGACCAGCGCTTCGCCGACATTGAGCTCGGTGATGACGCCAAGCGTCGAGAAGGCGGGGTTCGGCCGAAACGTCTCGGCGGCGGCCTTGATGACCTTTTGCTCCTTCGGCGTAAAGGCGCGCAGCGCATGCTGCACCCGGTTTCCGAGTTGGCTTGAGACGGTGTCCGGCACGTCCTGCGGGTTCTGCGTCACGAAGAATATGCCGACGCCCTTCGAACGAATAAGGCGCACCACCTGCTCGATTTTTTCAAGGAGCGCCCGCGGCGCCTGATTGAAGAGCAAATGCGCCTCGTCGAAGAAAAAGACGAGTTTGGGCTTGTCGATGTCGCCGACCTCGGGAAGCTCTTCGAAGAGTTCTGACAGGAGCCAGAGCAGAAACGTCGCGTAGAGCTTCGGCGTCTGCATCAACTTGTCGGCGGCCAGAATGTTGACGATGCCGCGGCCGTCTTTGTCCGTGCGCAGAAAATCGTGCAGGTCGAGCGCCGGTTCGCCGAAGAAATTCTCGGCGCCCTGTTCTTCGAGTCTCAGGAGCCCGCGTTGAATGGCGCCGACGGTCGTTTTCGCGACGAGGCCATATTTCATTTGCAGCTCATCGGCGCGTTCCCCGACTTCGATCAGCAGCGCCCGCAGGTCCTTGAGATCGAGGAGGAGAAGCCCTTCATCGTCCGCGTAGCGAAAGGCGAGGGTCAATACCCCTTCCTGGGTCTCGTTGAGATCGAGGAGCCGCGCGAGCAGCAGGGGGCCCATTTCAGTGACGGTGGCGCGGATGGGGTGGCCTTGCTCGCCGCCTAGATCCCAAAAGCAGGTGGGGCACGCCTCGAACTCATAGGGCGAGAGGCCGATCTGCTCGGCGCGCTTGAGGAGGAAATCCCTGGCCTCGCCCTTGCGTGAAATTCCGGAAAGGTCGCCCTTCACGTCGGCGGCGAAAACCGGCACCCCGGCCCTCGAGAACCCCTCGGCGAGAATCTGAAGGGTGACCGTCTTTCCGGTGCCCGTCGCCCCGGCGATGAGGCCGTGGCGATTGGCGTATTTGAGGCTCAGCGACTGGGGTTCGATCGCTTTTCCAATAAAGACAGCGTCGGCGGTCATGGGGGCCTTTGAGAGGGCTTCGACCCAAGGCTTATCGGCAGTTTCCAGCCTGTCGCAAGCGCCGCAAGCGATTTACGCCGCAGCGCAAACCCGGGTATAAGTCGTCGCGGCTGGCGATACGCGCAGGGGAAGAGCCATTTGGCTCGAGGGCGCTGCCGGCCATTCAGGGAGTCGAAAGGGACGGATATGCTGAGAATTCTTCTGATTATCGCAGTGGCGCTCGCGGTGATCATCGGGCTGATGACGCTGACCAAACAGAATACGAAGGTTGACGAGGCGGTCTCCGGCGCCGTTGAGGCGACGGAGGATGCAGGCGCTGCTGTCGGCGATGCGGTCGAGGCGACAGGCGAGGCGGCGGGAGCTGTTGCGGAAGAAGCCGGCGAGGCTGTCGAGCCTGCGGCAGAAGCCGCCGGCGACATGCTTGAAGATGCGGGCGCCACGGCTGGCGAAGTGGTCGATGACGCCGCGGAGGCGGTCGAAGACGCCGGTGAGGCTGTCGTCGAAGGCGCGCCCGACGCGGCCGCAGCCGTTGTGGATGCAACGCAGAATGCAGCGGAGAGCGCCGGCGTTGCGCTCAGGAAGGCAGGCGATGCGACCGCCGCCGCCGAAAAAGCGGCCGACGCGACGAAGAATGTCATCAACGACGCCGCCAAGAAGGTCGATAGCGCCATTACGACGCCAGCCGAAGCTGCGGCGCCGGCGCCTTCGACAGAGTCCGCTCCGGCGGCGACGGAGCCCGCGACGACGGAAACAGCGCCGGCGC
>JBEBFW010000095.1:0-11344 GCA_040081755.1 Parvularculaceae bacterium | reverse complement strand
CTCGAACGGCGACTTTGCGAGAAACGATTTCAGCCGTTTCGGCGCGCGGGCGTCTTCGAGTCTGAGAACGCCGCGAACATCCGGAAGCACCCAGACGACATCCTTGTCGATGCGCCGCCGCGCCATCGGGAAATAGCCGAGCGTATAGGCTTTAAGAAGCTGATCGGGATCGATATCGGTGACGCTGTCGCGGGCCATGACTTACAGAGTCGGACGCGCCGGCGCCGCGCGCAAGGGACAAGCGCGCGTCATGACAGCCCTGCTGCGCCGCAGCAACCGGCAGAAGGGTCCGGGTTTGAAGATCAGGCGTCTTTCGCCAGCCACTGTTCCAGCCAGTGAATGTGATAGTTCCCGGCGAGGAAATCGGGCTCTTCCAGCAACGCCGTGAACAGCGGAATAGTGGTGTCGACGCCCGCGAGCGCGAACTCCTTCAGCGAGCGTTTCAGGCGCGCGATGCAGTGCTGGCGGTCGTCGCCATGGACGATCAGTTTGCCGATCATCGAGTCGTAATAGGGCGGGATGCGATAGCCGGTGTAGATGGCGCTGTCGAAGCGGACGCCCGGGCCGCCCGGCGCATGGAAATAACTGATCTCGCCGGGCGAGGGTCGGAACGTTCTCGGGTCCTCGGCGTTGATGCGGCACTCGATGGAGTGGCCGCTGAAAACGACGTCTTCCTGACGGAAGGAGAGCTTCTTGCCGGCCGCAACATTGATCTGCTCGCGCACGAGGTCTATGCGCGTCACCTGCTCCGTGATCGGATGTTCGACCTGCAGGCGCGTGTTCATCTCGATGAAGTAGAACTCGCCGTTCTCGTAGAGGAACTCGATCGTCCCGACGCCTAGATAGCCGAGCTTGGCGATCGCGGCGCGAGCGGTCTCGCCGATCTTTTTGCGCTCCTTGTCGTTGAGTGCGGGAGAGAGGGCTTCCTCCAGAATCTTCTGGTGGCGGCGCTGCAGCGAACAGTCCCGCTCGCCAAGCTGGACGACCGCGCCGTGGCTGTCGGCGATGACCTGGATCTCGATGTGCCGGGGCTGCACGAGATACTTCTCGAGATAGACCGCATCGTCGCCGAACGCGGACATCGCTTCGGCCTTGGCGGTTGAAACCGCTTCGACGAGATCATCCGGCGTCTTCGCGACCTTCATGCCGCGCCCGCCGCCGCCCGCCGCCGCCTTGACCAGCACCGGATAGCCGATCTTGTCGGCGGCGATTTTCGCGGCCGCCATATCGGAGAGAGCGCCGTCCGAGCCCGGCACCAGCGGCAGCCCGGCCTCGCGCACGGCGTTCTTGGCGGCGATCTTGTCGCCCATGACGCGGATATGCTCAGGCTCCGGACCGATGAAGGTGATGTTGTGCGCCTTCACGATCTCGGCGAAGCGCGCGTTCTCCGACAAGAATCCATAGCCCGGATGGATGGCGTCGGCGCCCGTGATCTCGGCGGCCGAGATGATCGCCGGAATGTTGAGGTAGCTCTCCTTCGGCGACGGCGGGCCGATGCAGACGCTCTCATCCGCGAGGCGCACATGCAGCGCGTTCGCGTCGGCCGTCGAATGGACGGCGACGGTGTGGATGCCGAGCTCCTTGCAGGCGCGGTGGATGCGAAGGGCGATCTCGCCGCGATTGGCGATGAGGACCTTTTCGAACATTATTCGATGACGACGAGCGCTTCGCCGAACTCGACCGGCTGGGAGTCGGTGACGAAGATGTCGGCGATGGTGCCGGCGCGGGGCGCGGCGATGGCGTTCATGGTCTTCATGGCCTCGATGATGAGGATCGTCTGGCCTTCGCGAACCTTGTCGCCTCGCTTCACGAATGGCGCGGCGCCGGGCGCAGACGAAAGGTAGGCGGTGCCGACCATGGGCGAGGGCACCGTACCCGGATGTTTGGCCGGCGGCGCGCCGGGCGGCGGCGCGGCGGCAGTCGGCGCCGCCAAGAGTGCAGGCGCAACGGCGCCTGGCGCAACGAATGTCGCCACGCTCGCAGTTGCAGCGCGCGATACGCGCAGCCGGAGCTCGCCGCGCTCGATTTCGATTTCGGTCAGACCCGTTTCATGGAGAATTGAGGCGAGCTCGCGGATCCAGCCGGATTCGATCTCTTTGCCGTCGCTTTTCTTGTCAGCCATGAGTGCCTTCGTCCGCTCCGGAAGCCTCCCCGAGGGCGCGGGTTCAGCGGCGGCCCTTGTCGATGAGCCGACGCATCGCGTCAAGCGCGAGACGGTAGCCGTCAGCGCCAAACCCCGCGATCACGGCATCGACCGCAGGGCTCACAAACGAGGTGCGGCGAAATGGCTCGCGGGCGTGCACATTGGAGAGGTGGAGTTCGATCTTCGGGGTGTGGACGGTTTTGAGGGCGTCATGAAGGGCGATCGACGTGTGTGTGTAGGCGCCCGGATTGATGATGATCGCCGCGCCCTTCTGGCCGGCCTCCTGCACCCAGTCGATGAGGACGCCTTCGTGATTCGTCTGTCGAAATTCGACTTCCAATCCCGCCGCAGCGCCGTGGGTTCTCGCCGCCGCCTCGATCTCCACGAGGGTCGCGGTCCCGTAGATTTCGGGTTCGCGCGTTCCAAGTAGATTGAGGTTCGGTCCGTTGAGCACGAAGACGGCGGACATGCGCGAAACTCCCGATCGATTGAAGTCTTGCAACCCAGAAGCCATATTCGAAACCATGATCGGCTATTCGCCCGACGACGTCTACACCGCCGCCCACCCCCGAGGGGCGACATGCGCGTGACTGTCAACGGGGAGGCGCGCAGCTTCGATGGACCGCTCGATGTCGCGGGCCTCATCGCGGCGCTCGGCCTTGAGCCGAGGAAAGTCGCGATCGAACGCAATCGCGAGATCGTGCCGAAGTCGCTCTATGCCGTGACCACGCTGACCGAGAACGATACGATAGAGATCGTCCATTTCGTCGGCGGCGGCTGAGATCAGCGAAGCGTCTTTCCGCGCGTCTCCGGCAAGGCAAAAATGCCGATGATGAATGTCGCGCCGGCGATGATGACAGGATACCAGAGGCCTGCATAAACATCGCCAGTGGCGGCCACGACGGCAAAGGCCGTTGTCGGCAGGAAACCGCCGAACCAGCCGTTTCCTATATGGTAAGGCAACGACATCGACGTGTAGCGGATGCGCGCCGGGAAGAGCTCGACGAGATAGGCGGCCATTGGCCCGTAGCACATCGCCGTGATGGTCATCAGGGCAATGACGATGCCGATGACCGCAACGCCGTTAACCCCGGCCGGTTCAGCCGCCTTCGGATATCCGACAGCGGCGAGCGCGGCCCCGGCCTCCTCCTGGAACGCGGCGAGCGCGCCGGCGCGAGCCTCGACGGAGAGCGCCGCCGGATGCGGCGCCGCGATCAGCCTGTCGCCGATTTTGAGGGTTGCTGCGGCGCCGGCGGGCGCCGGTTCGGTCTCGTAGGTGACGCTGGCGCGCGCGAGAAACGACTTGGCGATGTCGCAGGACTGCTTGTCGAACTTGTTGCGGCCCACGGGATCGAATTGCAGCGAGCAGTCGGCAGGGTCCGCCGAGACGGTCACTGGCGCGGCCGCTTGCGCTTGGGCGAGGCCGGGATTGGCCGCCTGCGTCAGCAGCTTGAAGAGCGGGAAGTAGAGCAGCGCCGCCGCCGCGAGGCCCGCCAGCATGATCGGCTTGCGCCCGACGCGGTCGCTGAGCCAGCCGAAGAAAACATAGAGAGGCGCCGCAACCGCGAGCGCGCCCGCAATCAGGAGATTGGCGGTGAAGCCGTCCACTTTGAGATTCCGCTCCAGAAAATAGAGCGCGTAGAACGTGCCCGTGTAGAACGTGACAGCTTGGCCTGCGATGCACCCGAAGAGCGCGATCAGCACGAGTTTCAGGTTCGGCCAGCGGCCGAAGGCTTCAGCGAAGGGCGCCTTCGACGTGGCGGACTCGTCCTTCATCTTCTGGAACACCGGGCTCTCATTGAGCTTCATCCGGATCCAGAGCGAAATAGCGAGGAGGAAGATCGAGATCAGGAACGGAATGCGCCAGCCCCAGGCGGCGAACTCGTCCGGCGACATGGATCGGCGGCTCACCATGATGACGAGAAGCGAAAGCAGCAGACCGGCGGCTGCGGTCGTCTGGATCCAGCTGGTGTGAAGCCCGCGCTTGTCCGCCGGCGCATGCTCGGCGACGTAGATGGCGGCGCCGCCATACTCGCCGCCGATGGCGAGGCCTTGAAGCAGGCGCAACAAGATCAAAATCACGGGCGCAGCGACGCCGATTTGCGCATAGCCGGGCAGAAGGCCGACGACGAAGGTCGAAACGCCCATCAGCGCCATGGTCGCAAGGAAGGTGTTCTTGCGGCCCACTACATCGCCGATGCGGCCAAAGACCAGCGCGCCGAGCGGCCTCACCAGAAATCCCGCAGCGAAAGCGGCCAGCGCAAAAATGAACGCCGTCGTCTCGTTGACGCCCGAGAAGAAGTGTCTGGCGATATAGGTCGCGAGCGCGCCATAGAGGAAGAAATCGTACCATTCGAACATGGTGCCGAGGGACGAGGCGCCGATGACCAGCGCCTCGTTGGGGCGCTTCGTCGCGGGGGCGGCAAGGGCGGTTTCGGTCATTGAGCGGACAGTTTCTTCAGGGCCATCATGTGCGCGCGCGCCTCCTCTACATAGTGGGCCGCGCCGATCAGCGCCATCTTGTCTTCGCCCGGTTTAAGGTCGCGAAACTTGCGGGCGGGCGAGCCCGCCCACAACTCGCCCGCGGGCACGATCTTGCCGTTGGTGAGAAATGCCCCGGCCGCAAGGAATCCGCCGGTCCTGACGATTGAGCGATCGAGCGCTGTCGAACACATGCCGACAAATCCGCCGTCCTCGATCGTGCAGCCATGCAGCATGCATTTGTGTCCGACAAGCGCGTCCGATCCGATGAGTGCGGGAGAGCCGCCGCCTGCCGGATCGTCCACATGAACGATCGTCCCGTCCTGAATGTTCGTCCGCGCCCCGATGACGATCCTGTTCGTGTCCCCGCGCAGAACGCAGCCATACCAGACTGAAGCGTCCTCGCCGATTTCGACGTCGCCGCAGACAACGGCGCCCGGTGCGATGAAGGCGGATGGGTGAATCTTCGGCCTGCGCTCGCCGATGGCGAAGATGAGGGGCTTCATGGGATCAGCTCTTTACGGCGTCGGGCTGGTTTTCGGGGCGGGCTTTCTCGAAGGCCGGCAGCTTCGCGCAATTCGCGTCGATCGCTAACAGGGTTTTGCAGTCGGCGACCTCGATCATGAAACGCCGGGCCGTCGCGAGTTGTGGAACGAGAAAGATGTCGGCCAAGCCCGGCGTGTCGCCGACGCAGAATCGGCCGGCTGTCATGCGCGTCATCCGTTCCACGGCTCGCAAGGCTCCGCCGGCCCAGCGATTAAGGAAGGCGAGCCTCTTCTCGTCGGAAAAGCCGGCTTCGCTCTTCAGGTAATTCATGATGCGCAGATTGCCGAAGGGCTGGGCCTCGCAGGCGATCGCCGCGGCGATGGCCCGGGCTCTGGCGCGCTGCACAGGGTCGCGAGGCAGGAGCGCCGGCGCCAGATAGGCCTCTTCAAGATATTCAATGATCGCCAGGGATTGCGTCAGCGCCGCGCCGTCGTCTGTCAGCAGCGTCGGTACCAGACCCTGCGGCGAGAGGGCGAGATAGTCAGACGAATTCTGCTCGTCCTTGAGCAGGTTTATCGGCTGGTAGTCGTATGCGACGCCCTTGAGATTGAGCGCAATGCGAACGCGGTAGGAGGCGCTCGATCGCCAATAGCCGTAGAGTTTCATGGAACACTCAATTCGTGGGTTGTTGGTCGTCGCGCCACCTGGCCCCTCGCTCAGCTATCCGGGGTCGCATCCATCCGTAAGCCAATGATCGACGCCTGTCACCGCCTGCATCCCGAGTTCAAAGGTCGCTTTCGGTTCAACCGCGGCAAGGGCAAGATCTGCGATTGCGGCAAGGTCGTGCTCTCCAATTGGATGAATTGACCTCGATTTTTCAGGAACGGTTCCTGCCCGCGATCCCTCCCGAGACGGTCTTGCGGGCCGTGGCTCTCCGGCCTCGTTGCGAGCGATTGGTAACGCATGTTACCAAAGGGCGTCCCGCAAGAGGCCGCCATGCCCGACCTTTATGAAAACCCTATCGGCACCGACGGATTCGAATTCGTCGAGTTCACCAGCCCCAAACCCGACGACCTCGCGCGGCTGTTCGAGGCGCTCGGCTTTACCGCCGTCGGCAAGCATCGTTCCAAGGATGTCATTCACTACCGCCAGGGTGAGGTGAATTTCATTCTGAACCGGGAGCGGGCGGGTCAGCCCAACAGCTTTCGCGACGTCCACGGCGCCGGCGCCAACGCCATGGCCTTTCGGGTGCGGGATGCGGCGCTTGCGTTTCGCGAGGCGGTGAGGCGCGGGGCGCGGCCCATCGAGTCGAAAGCCGGGCCTATGGAGCTGAACATCCCTGGCATCGAGGGCATCGGCGGTCTTAACGTCTATTTCGTGGATCGCTACGGCGCCCGCTCGATCTATGACATCGACTTCGCTCCCATCCCGGGCGCCGATCCCAAGGCGAATGACGCGGGGCTCACCTATATCGACCACCTCACTCACAACCTGCAGCGCGGCAACATGGCGAAGTGGGCTGAGTATTACGAGCGCATCTTCAATTTCCGCGAGATTCGGTATTTTGACATTGAAGGAAAGCTCACGGGGCTCATCTCCAAGGCGATGACAAGTCCGTGCGGGAAGATCCGCATTCCTCTCAACGAAAGCCAGGACGCGAAGTCCCAAATCGAGGAGTTCCTGCACCGTTACAACGGCGAGGGCATCCAGCATGTCGCGCTCGGCACGGACAATATCCATGCGTCCGTGGAGACGCTGAAGAAGCGCGGCGTTCCGTTTCAGGAGACGCTGGACAGCTATTACGACAAGGCCGACGCGCGCGTGCCGGGTCACGGCGAGGATATGGATCGCTTGCGCCGGAATCGCATCCTCATCGACGGCGCCCCGACCAAGGGTCAGGGTTTGCTCTTGCAGATATTCACGCAGGACGCGATCGGCCCGATCTTCTTTGAGATCATCCAGCGCAAGGGCAATGAGGGCTTTGGCGAAGGCAACTTCAAAGCGCTCTTTGAATCGATCGAGGAAGACCAGATTCGTCGCGGGGTTCTCAAGGCGTGACGATGACAGAAAGAGTCGTTCCGTTCGGCTTGGCGTTGTCCGAGGTTCTACCCTATCGCATCGCCGGTCGCGTGATCTCGTTCGAAAGGCAATTGATTGACGGTCTGACCAGCGAAGCGCGCTGCTCCTTTCGGGCCGCTCTCGATCGGCTCGACGCCCTGAGCGCGAGCGGACGCGAAGTGGGATGATCCAGAAGTCATCGCGCTTGAGGGGGGATGCAGCGTGGACACGGCGGGCGATCGCCTTGTGGGCGCTTGCTGCACAGCTTTCGGCCTGCGTCTCGTTTCCGCCGGCGCCGACGTCGAGCACCAAGCCGCGCCTCGACGCCGATCGACTTATCTCCGCAGACGGGGCCTCGCTCGGCCTCGAAATCTGGCGGAGCAATGCGCCCAAGGCCGTGATTCTCGCAGTGCACGGCATGAACGATTATGGGCGACACTTCGCCGATGCAGGCAAATGGCTCTCAAGCAACGCTCAGTTGACGGTGTACGCATACGATCAAAGGGGATTTGGACGCTCCCCGGAATTCGGGCGCTGGGTCGGCGCAGAGGCGCTGCGCGCGGATCTGCGGTCGGCAATCGTCGCCGTCCGCGAGGCGAATCCGGGCCTGCCTCTCTACCTTCTTGGGCATTCGATGGGCGCTGCCGTCGTCATGTCGGCCGCCGCCGAGGGACCCCTCGACATCGACGGGGCAATCCTTGCAGCCCCGGCCGTTTGGGGCGGCAGTCAGATGCCGCTCATCTACCGCGTCTCCGCCAACCTCGCCGCGACACTCGCGCCGGGAAAGGCGCTGACAGGCGAGCGAGCCGGCCGTCAGTCGACGGATAACATCGCCGCGCTCCGCGAGATGATCGCCGACCCGCTGGTGATCAAGCCGACGCGTCTTGACGCCGTGCTCGGCGTCACGCGCATCATGGGCGACGCCTGGGACTCCTCCGATGAAATTGGCGGGACTATTCTCGTCCTATACGGCGCGCGCGATGAGATCATTCCGCCCGCGTCGCAGGAGAAGGCTTCGGATCGCCTTTGCGGCCGTGTGGACCGCCGTCGCTATCCGGACGGATGGCACCTGCTCTTGCGGGATTTGCAGGCCGAAGTCGTCTGGCGCGACATAGCAGCCTGGATCGGCGAGTCGATCGTTGAAAACGAAAACGGCGCGGACCGGCGACTGGGTCCCGCGTCGCTCCTGTGCGCGCCCTCCGTTCGGTGATCTTGCGCCTATGGCGAGGTTTCAGCCAGGATCCACGAGGCGAATCTCTCATCTGTCGCCGGCCCGGAGACTATCTCGACGATGGCCGGCGTGTCATGGGGATGAAGCGATCTGATTTTCGCCGCAGCCTCTTGCGACCTGACGGCGCTCGTCTTGATAATGAGAACGAATTCATCAGCCTGCGCCGTCGCGCCTTCCCAACGATAGATCGAGCGCACTCCGGGAATGATGTTCACGCATGCGGCGAGGCGATCCTCGACAAGAGCTGCGGCGATCCGTTCGGCGGTTTGAAGGTCCGGCGCCGTTGAATAGAGGAACCCGATCGAGTTCATTGCAGGCCTCCGGTAATTCGCTGCGGCTGCGTTCGGACCAGCAGCAGAAGCCATGAAGGTCGCACAATGCGGACCCTGAACAAAGACGCCGCCGTCCTCCTTTTCTCGGGCGGCCAGGATTCCTCTATAGCTCTAGCCTGGGCGCTGGAGAAGTATGCCGGAGTCGCGACGGTCGGCTTCGATTACGGCCAGCGCCACCTGGTCGAACTCGGTGCGCGCGACGCCGTCCGGCGCGAGATGGTTAAACGGTTTCCGGACTGGGGCCGGCGGCTTGGACCCGATACGGTGCTGAACCTCGGTGTGCTGGGTCGCATTTCGGATTCGGCGCTCACGCAAGATGTCGCGCACGCCGTTGGCGAGAGCGGGCTGCCGAACACATTCGTGCCGGGGCGAAACCTCGTTTTCCTCACTGTCGCCGCTGCGCTCGCCTATCGCAGCGGTGCAGGCGTCCTCATCGGCGGCATGTGCGAGACGGATTACTCAGGCTATCCGGACTGTCGCGACGCGGCGCTGAAGGCGCAGCTTGAAGCGTTGCGGCTCGGCATGGACGCTGACTTCACGCTCGAAACGCCGCTGATGCGGCTCACCAAGGCGCAGTCATGGACGCTTGCCGAGAAACTCGGCGGGGCAGCGCTGGTCGAGCTTATCGTTGAGCACTCGCATAGCTGCTATCGCGGCGTGCGGGATGCGCGGAACGACTGGGGCTATGGCTGCGGCGCTTGTGCTGCTTGCGAGCTGCGGGCCAAGGGATATCACGAGTACCAGTCGCAAGAAAGCGTTTAGGCCGTCCGTGACTTACTCCGTAAAGGAACGATTCTACACCTTGCAGGGCGAGGGCGCGCAAGCCGGCCGGCCGGCTGTGTTTTTGCGCTTCGCGGGGTGCAATCTGTGGAGCGGCCTTGAGAAGGATCGCGCAGCCGCAGTCTGCAATTTCTGCGACACGGATTTCGTGGGCGTGGACGGCGATGGCGGCGGAAAATTCTCCTCGCCCGAGTCGCTCGTCGACCATGTCGCGGCCGTCTGGCCTCATCCCTTGCCCGGCGGCGGCGCCTTCGTCGTGTGCACAGGAGGCGAACCGCTCCTGCAACTCGATGCGCCGTTGATAGCGGCCCTTCACGTTCGCGGTTTCGAGGTCGCTGTCGAGACCAACGGCACTATCGCGGCGCCGGATGGGATCGACTGGATCTGCGTCAGCCCAAAGGGCCGCGCGCCTCTCGTTCAGGCAAGCGGCGATGAGTTGAAACTCGTCTATTTTCAGCCGGATGCGCCGCCTGAGCGATTCGCGGAGCTCGATTTTGGGCGCTTTTATCTTCAGCCTATGGACGGCCCGGAGCTTTCGCGCCATACAGCCGCCGCCGTGGCGTATTGCAAGGCGCATCCGAGATGGCGCCTTTCACTGCAGACGCACAAATTGATTGGCATTCCGTAGGCTGAAGGGCGTCCTCGAGTGAAGATGCGCATTTCAAAATCCGTGGCGTTCGACGCCGCGCATTTTCTGGGCGATAGTTCGGAACCGCGCCCCTATGCGCGCATGCACGGACATTCCTTCACGCTCAAAGCGACGCTGGAAGGCGCAGTTGACGAAGGGACCGGCTGGGTCGCGGACTTTGCCGACCTCGCGGCCGCACTTGAGGAAATTCGCGCCGACCTCGATCACCATCTACTCAATGAAATCGATGGTCTGAGGCGTCCAACGCTTGAGAACATCTGCGCCTACGCCGCCACGAGGCTCAGCCGACGGTTCCCCACTCTAAGGCAGGTGCGCGTCGCGCGGCCGTCAAGCGGCGAGAGCTGCACCCTGGAGATAGAGGGTGCATCGGATGACGCCGATGCACCCCGATAGTCGTTAGGCCCGGGCGCGCACTTTCTCGCGAAGGCTGGAGACGAACTCCGTCACCGGTTCGACTGTCTCGCGGCCGCCTTGGGCTGCAAGAGCCGCGACATCGCGGACTTGCGCGAGATTGCGCTCTATGCCGTCGCGCAGCGCGTCCCGCTGGATGCGGAGCGAGTCGCTGAGCGTTTCGGACTCGAGCACTTCACGGAGCGCCGCAAAGGTCGCGTCGGTGTTGGCCTGCGCATTCTCGATGAGCGTCACGAGAACCTCGCGACGCTTTTCGTCGGCGATGTGGCCGGAGGTCGCGAGCGCGGCGCCCGCTTCCTTGAAGTTCTGCTGGATGCGGCCGAGGATTGTTTCGACCTTGGCCTTGGCTTCCCTCGTGGCCGTTTCGGTCTTGGCCGCAGTTTTGGGCGCGGCTTTCGCCGTAGCGGTCTTGCGGGTCGTTGTCGTCTTCTTCGTGGCCATATCTAGCTCCTTTTCCTGATTGAATGGCTCAAGCGGCGCGCGATCGCGCGGCGCGCTCCTCGGCGGCCTTTGCATGGCCGGCGATGAGTTCGATGATTCGTGTGAGGTGCCTTGGCGGCAGGTCGTGGCCCATGCCGTCGATGATTTCGGCGCGCGCGCCTGGGATGGTCGCTGCGATGTCGAGGCCGCCGGAGGAGTCCTGCGGGTGGAGCGGGCCGCGTTGGGCGGCGCTCGCATCGTGCTCGACGTGCCAGTGCTCGACGGGGCCGCCACCGAGCCATCCGGTGAGGAGCCGGGGTGACTCCGGCCGAGGCCGCGGTCCGAGCGGCCAT
>JBEBFW010000094.1:0-11430 GCA_040081755.1 Parvularculaceae bacterium | reverse complement strand
CGCAGATGCGCGATCAGGGTTTCCCGAGCGCCCTGAAGCGCGCCATGTCCGAGCATCACTTGCCCTCGAAATCGCTGGTGCTGGAGCTGACCGAGTCGCAGGCCATCCAGGAGAAGGGCGCCGCCGAGATATTCAAGTCGCTGCGCGACGCTGGCGCCGCGCTCGCTTTCGACGATTTCGGCTCGGGCTTCTCTTCGCTGAGCAACCTGCGCAAATACTCCTTCGACTATCTGAAGATCGACAAATCCTTCGTGGACGGACTGGTGCGGGGCAATGAGTCCGGCAAGATCGCGCAGGCGATCGCGGCGCTCGGCAAGGACCTAGGCCTTACGGTCATCGCCGAGGGCGTCGAGACCCGCGAGACCGCGGACGCCGCCAAACGCATCGGCTGCGCGCTGGCGCAAGGCTATGCTTTCGGGGCGCCGTCGAAAGCGGCGGCGCTACCCCAAGCGCGACACGCCGAGCCGGCGGGCAAGCATGCCGGCCATCGGCACGATCATGGCAAGCAGCTGGCGTCGGCCGGCGCGGGCGCGTCATCGTTCATCGCCGAGCCGCAGGACAAGAAGGCCCGCGGGTCCATGTGGCGGGGCGGTCTCCGCTAGAACTGAATTCCGCAAACGGACGGACGCGGCGGCGCTTTGGTCAGCGGGGGCCCTTCGCCTCTTTTTCGAGGCGCGTCAGCAAGGACTCGATGCCGTTCTTGGCGATGTAGGCGGAAAACTCCTCGCGCTTCACCAGCATGATGGAGACGCCCGAGACGATGATGTCGATCATCTTCAGGGACCCGTCCTTCAGCTGCCGCACGCGCCAGTCGATATTGATGCTCGACCCGTCCTTGCGCTTTATCTTGGCGCGGACGATCGTGTCCTTGGCGTTGAGGGCCTTGGCTTGGGTCACCTCCATCGGGCGCCCGACGAGATCCTTGAACTGCTCGGCGTATTGCCGGGTGATGTACTGCGGAAAGACCGCGTCGTAGCGCGCGATCTGCGCGGCCGTCATTTTCGCCCGCCTGTCGCCCAGCATGAACTTGCCGACGACATCGAGCGCGAGCGATTTCTTCAGCACCTCCTGGAAGGCGGCGATCCTTTGCGCATCGCTGGCGCCCTGTTTGGTCAGAGCCGCGGTCGCGTCGGAAAGCATCTGTTTGGCGAATTTGCTCGCCTCGTCGGTCTGGGAGAGGGCGGGCGCCGCAACGGCAGGCCCAGCCGGCTTGACGGCGGGCGCGGCGATGGCGGGCGTCAGCGCTGTGAACGCGAGAAGAGCGGCGATCGCAGGGCGAAGTTTCGTCATCGGGTCAGATCCTCAATCAACAGCCCGGCATATAGGGGCTGATTGGGGCTGAAAATAGCCGGGAATCGGAAATGCGCAAACCTTCGGGCGGATTATTCTTGGAACGCGTCACGGTAAGCGGCCTCTATCTGTGAAATTTCTTCATCGGTCAGCTTCTCAAATTCTCCCTCTCTGCGTCGCTTCGACAGAACGCCGTTGTTTTGGCGCATGAACATGATGAGATTTTGGACCAGCCTGTCCGGCATTTCCACGATGTCGCCTATTTGCTTTTGCGCCTCATCGCGTCGTCGCAGGTAATCGATTTCTTTCGGCAGATCGCGATCCACGGTGCGCTCGACGCAGGCATAGAGAAACTCCGCCGCCTCAGTGCAATCGAAAAACCGATAGAGATCGCCCGTCTCATTCAGCACTTCAACATTCCGATTTGCGGTCGGCCTCCACTCGATAAAGTCCATGAGCGACGCGGAGTGGTTCTGCAGGGTCGCGCGGTAGTCATCGATGCGATCGAGCATGACAGAGGAAACCGGAAACACCATGCCCGGAGGAGAAAACCCCCGGTCCGCCAGAACGTGATTTATCAGGCACCGATGGAGCCTTCCATTTCCATCCTGATACGGATGGACATACACAAATCCGAAGGCGGTCGCGGCCGCTTGCAGGACTGGATCGATCTTGCCCTCACGCATCCGCTCATTGGCGCCCAGCATGCCTTCAATCAGCGTGGAGAGGTCATTTGGGCGCGCCCCTATGAACTCGGGCAAGGGATCTCCATTGTGATCGCGCTCGCCCAGGAACACCCCGTCAGAGCGCAGCCCGATCTCGATGAATCGCGTATCCTCGATCAACACGGCGTGCAGGCGGTTCAACTCATCGAGACTGAGCGCGTTCTTGCCGGCCTGAAGAACGGCCTTGCCCCATCTTTCGAGCCGACTTTGCGGCGGCCTTTCGCCTTCGATCTCGAAGCTGGCGCTGCTGTCGGCGAGCAACAGGAAGCTTGCTGCGCGGCTGACCAGCCGCGCGCTTGTTCGCCCGACGATTTCAGCAGCTTTCCGAGCGAGACCTTGTTCGACGAACGCCTCAAGCCTTCTTGTTCGGCGAATGACGGGACAGAATGCGGCGTCGCCCAGGAGATTGTCGCGAACACGGTGACGACGAGAGAGTTTTGGCTTTCCGGTAAAGTTCGATTTTGGGTCTATGGCGTCGATCGCGCCCATCATTTGCGCATCATCAAGCGAAAGCAGCTTTCCGGTGAGCGTTTCGTAAAAAAACCACAAGCGGCGCGCGGGTGCGCTGTTCGGGCTTTCCCTGACCAGCGATTCAATTTCCGGCGCGGCAATCCTTTCCAGAACCCGCTTGAGGATCAGCAGGTCAAGATTTTCGTGGCGCAGCGCAAAGATCAAATGGTCTATGGCGCGAGCGCTCGGCCAGTATCGCTTGTCGAGGATGTGCCAACCGGCTTCGGTTCTCTGACTGGCCTTGATGTGGCTGGCCGAGACGCAATGGGGTGAGCGAACGGGGGCCTCGGCGCCAAGTGCATGGACAAGAGCGGCCCAGCCCACAAGTCGCGCCCGCTTTGGAACTGCCTTGCCCTGAAACACAGCCGGCTGCTCTTCGGGCAGGAGCCGAAAATCACCCATCCAGGTCGAATTCCATAGAATTTATCCAATGATAGTCGAAAGCGACATATCACAGCATGGGTCGAAAATCATCAACAAAAGTCGAAAATGATCAGGGAATCTGCTTTCCAGTCGAAAAGCGCTCGAAACCGGGCTGAAGCAGGCCGTCGGACGCCGGGCTCATATTTGAGTGGCCCGCGTTATTTCCGCCGCTCTCCGAACTCGAAGGCGGCCGGCAGCACGATCAGCGAGCACAGCAGCGAGATGAGGAGAGCGATCGAGAGAAGCTCGCCCATCGACGCGGTGCCGCGATGGTCCGAGAGCATGAGGCTCCCGAACGAGGCGATGGTGGTGAGCGCCGCGAAGACGACGGCGCGAGGCGTGGCGGTGTCGTAGACATCCTCGCCCGACTTGATCTGCTGGTTCTTCAAAACGAGATGAATGCCGCTATCGACGCCGGCGCCGAGGAGCAGCGGCAGCACGATCACGTTGGCGTAGTTGAACGGAATGTTGAGCAGCACGCCCGCTGCGATGGTCAGGGCGGCGGAGAGCGCCAGCGGCAGCAGCATCAGCGCGACCAGCGTCACGCGCCGCACGAGCAGCAGCAGAAACAGGGAGATGACCGCGGAGGCGATCGCGGTCGCCTGCAACATCGCCTGCGAGATGATGTCGCCCGCTTTCTTCGACTGCAGCGCGCCGCCGGAGACATCGGGGAACGAGCCTTCCACGGCGTTCACGAAGCGCTCGAGCGCCGCGTGGGAGCGGAGATCTTCCCTGGGAAGAATATCGACGCGCCACTGTCCGTCAGCTGAGAGATACCGATCCTTCAGTGCGTCCGGGAGGGAGTCGAGATCGACCTCTTCGGCGGCAAGCTGATCCTTGAGCCGCGCGATCAGGTGGGGCCAATAGAGGAAGATGTTCTCCTCGGCTTTCGCCAGCGCGCTGGCGCTCCCTTCAAGATCGCCAAGGAGGCTGGCGAGGCGCGCGCCCGGGCCATCCGTATAGGAGGCGCCAAGTCTCGCTTTCAGCCTTGCCAAGCCGCCGGCATTGGTCGGCGCTCCTTCCGCAGGCTCGGGGTCCAGCGCGAAGAGGAGCGAGCCCGACGCGTAGCTGATGAGTTCGAGTTTTTCTTCCTGATCTTTAGGAATGAAATCCGGCAGGGAGCGGGTGCCGCGGACGACGGGCAGGGCCTTCGCGGCCGCCGCGGTCGCCTCGGCGGCCTCGGCGCTATCGACCAGACGCGTCAGCCGATAGGGAACCGTTTCAGCGTCTGCGAAGAGGAGGTTGAAGCCCCTGACCGATTCCGTGTCCGGATTGCGCAACGACATGGGGTCCGCGTCGAAGCGCGCTTGCGGCAGCAGCAGCAAGGATGCGAGGCCGGCCGCGATGGTCAGGAGCGCCAGCGGCGCGCGAATGCGCTCGATGAGCGTCGGTCCCTTGCGGGCCTTGAACTTGCGGCCGACGGCGACGCCCGGAAAGGCGCCGATCAGCGCGGGGATCAGCGTGACCGTCACGATGAGGGCGATGATGACGCCGGCGCCGGCGACGACGCCAAGCTGGGCGATGCCGACGAATTTCGTGGGCGCGAATGAGAGAAATGCGATCGCGGTGGTCAGCGCGGCGAGAACGAGACCCGGCCCGACTTCGTGCATCGCGGCGCGCAGGGCCCTGGGCGTCTCATGACCGACGCCGCGATGCTCTTGCACGTGCAGCAGGAAATGAATGGCGAAGTCGATGCCGAGACCGGTCAACAGCACCGTGAAGGCGATGGAGACGAGGTTGAGCTGCCCGACGGCGAAGGCAGCAAGTCCGGAGGTCAAAATAAGCGTTGAGAACAGCGCCGCCATAGAGATGAGCGCAAGACCGAAGGAGCGGTAGCAGACGAGCAGCAGAATCCAGACCGAAACGAAGGAGACGAGGAACGACAGGCCGATGCCGTTCGACACGGACTTCAGCTCTTCGGCGCGCAGCGCCGGATCGCCGGTGATCAGCGACTCGACCCTGCCCTCGAACTCGCCGTCCAGCGCGTCGATGACCTTGCGGACCTCGGCGATCGCGGGCTTGGCGGGCTGCAGGCGGGAGAAGTCGAGGACCGGCGTCACGCTGACGATGCGCGTATGGCCGTCCTTGGCGACGCCGCTGGTGTCGAGCGCGCCCATCCAGGAAAACGGATGGCGCTCGCCCTTAAGGCTCGCGTCAATGACCTCGCCGAGTTCAGCGTAGATCGCCTCCAGCGTGTCCTTGCCGAGTTCGGAGCGTGCGGCGAGTTCGTCATTCGTCGCAAGCTGCGAAAAGAGCGTGTCGGCGTTCGGCGCCTTCACCAGCGTCTCGATGAGACCCCCCGCCTTCGACATCTGGGTCAGGCGGGAGGCAAGCTCGTCCGTCTTCAGATAGAGCAGGCCGTTCTGCCGGAAAAACGGCTCTTGAGCCGCCGCGAAGACCGCACTGAACATTCTCGGATTGGCGAGGAGTTCATCGCGAAGCGCCGCCGCATAGGCGTCGGCCTCGTCGAGCGTCGGCGCCCGAACGATGATGGTGAGGTCTTCCTTGATCTGCGGAAACGCGGCCTTGAGTTCGGCCGCATGCCTCTGAAAAGGCAGATTGGGGTCGATCATCTGGCTGGTGTCGGTGTTCACCTTCAAATTCTTGAAGGCGTAATAGCCGGCGTAGGCCGTCGCCCCGAGGAACAGGAGAACGACCACAAGGCCGCCGCGCCGCGCCGCCTCCGCCCAGACGATCAGGAACCGCTCAATGAGACGCAGCATCAGGGTCAACTCGACTGGCCGGCCCTTTGGCGGCCGTGTGGCGGATTGAAAACTTGGCGGCGCCCCCCTTCGAGCGCGCAAGTCGCGAGTCGGAACTATAGTGGGGTTCCGTCGCAAAGAACAACTTGGCGCCAGCGCGCGCCCTCGGGCCGGGCGGCTTGCCCGAGCCCCCGGGCGGGGCTAGGTCTCGCCTCGTTATGGCAGCAAAAACAGACGTTTCGGCGGAACTGAAGTTCCTCGACGGAAAGCGGGCGGAGATGACCGCAACGCTGCGGGAGTGGTGCGCCATCAACACCGGGAGCCATAACGGCGAAGGGCTTGCCCGCATGCGCGCGGCGCTCGCCGGAAAGTTCGCCGAACTCGGCGAGGTCGAAACGACGGCCTCCGACAGCCAGGAGCAGGTGACGGCCAAGGGCGAGATGATTAGCCGGGCGATCGGTCCCTGCCTCAGGATCGTCAAGCGCCCGCAGGCGCCGGTCCGCGTGCTCCTCGCCGGGCACATGGATACGGTCTTTGCGCCCGACCATCCGTTCCAGTCCGGTCGGCTTCTCGACGCCGACACGCTCAACGCGCCGGGGGCCGCCGACATGAAGGGCGGGCTCCTCGTGATGCTCTACGCCCTCAAGGCCGTCGAGCGCTCCCCTTTCGCCGAACGCCTCGGCTATGAGGTGATCGTTAACGCCGACGAAGAGATCGGCTCGCCGGGCTCGGCCCGATTGCTCGCCGACGCCGCGCGGCGCGCGCAGTTCGCCTGCGTCTATGAACCGGCGCTGGCGGACGGCACGCTCGCCGGCGCGCGCAAGGGGAGCGGCAATTATTCGGCGGTCGTCCGCGGGCGGAGCGCCCATGCCGGCCGAGATCCGCATCTGGGGCGCAACGCGGTCGTCGCCGCCGCGGAGATCGTCGCGCGCCTCGCCGCGCTGGCGCCAAAACGCCAGGGGCTAAGCGTCAATGTCGCCCGGATCGACGGCGGTGGGCCGAACAATGTCGTCCCCGACCTCGCCGTCGTGCGATTCAATGCGCGCGTCGAGCGGCCCGAAGACATGGCCTGGTTCGAGGCGGCGACGCAGGACATTGTCGCCGACATCGGCGGACGGGACGGGTTCTCGGCGCATCTGCATGGCGGCTTCAACCGGCCGCCGAAACCGATGACGCCGGAACTCGAGGCGTTCTTCAACGCGCTGAAAGCGCTCGGCGCCGAACTCGGGGTCAATGTCGGCTGGAAGGCGACGGGCGGCGTCTGCGACGGGAACAACATCGCGGCGGCCGGCATCCCGGTCATCGACACGCTCGGCGTGCGCGGGGCCAATATCCACAGCTCCGACGAGATCGCGCGGCTCGATTCGCTCGAAGAACGGGCCAAGCTCTCCGCCCTGCTTTTGCTGCGCGTGGCGGCGGGCGACATCGAGAATCCCGGCCTGAAGGAGCGCGCGGCATGAGCTATCCCTTCATGCGCCCGGTGACGATGGCGGACCTCCCGGCGGTGCATGCGCTCGCGCTGCAGGCGGGCGGCGGCATGACTAATCTGCCGGCGAGCGAAGCGACGCTGAAGGAGAAGCTCTCCAAGGCCGTCGCGAGTTTCGGAGCGAATGCATCCAAACCCGGGGGCGAGTTCTACATGCTCGTCCTCGACATCGGCGGGCGGGCGATGGGCACCGCCGCCGTCTTCGCGTCGATCGGCGAGAAATACGGCTTCGTGAACTACAAGATCAATCGCGAGTTCTATTATTCGGAGCCGATCAAACGCCGCATCGAGCGCGACGTGATGGTGCCGACGCACGACTTCACCGACTGCGCCGAGGTCGGTTCGCTGTTCATTTCGGCGGAGGCGCGCGGCGGCGGCTTGGGGCGCCTTCTGGCGCGGGCGCGCTACATGTTCATCGCGCAGAGCCCGAAGATCATCGCCGATCCGGTGTGTGCGGAACTTCGCGGCTGGCGTGCGCCGGACGGCGCGCAACCCTTCTGGAACGCCGTCGGGCGGCGCTTCTTCGGCATGGATTTCGAGGAGGCCGACGCCTACAACGCCGCCTTCGGCAATCAGTTCATCGAAGACCTGATGCCGCGCTACCCGATCTATGTGGACATGCTCCCCGACGATGCGCGCCAGTGCCTCGGGCGCCCGCATGAGAGCGCCGAACCGGCGCTCAAAATGCTGAAGGAGGAGGGCTTCTCCTACAACAACTATATCGACGTCTTCGACGGCGGGCCGCTGGTCGATGCGCGCCAGGCTCAGATCCGGACCATCAGGCAAAGCAAGATCGCGCAGATTGCGGCGATCGAGGAGAAGGTCGACGGGCCCGACCTGCTGCTCGCGACCGGAGCGACGGCGCGCTTCCGCTCGACGAGGGCGAAGGCGATCGTCGATGGCGACCGCCTGACGCTGTCGCGCGCGGCGGCGACGGCCCTCAATGTCGAGCCCGGCGCCGAATTGCGCTGGGCGAAGTGGTGAGGCTTAAACGAAAACGCGGGCGCTTTCGCGCCCGCGTTCGTTTCGAGATCGGCCGTCAGTTGGTCCGCATGCCGATATAGGCCGCGTTGTTGAACCCGCTCGTTTCACTGATCGCGTTGTTCTCGTCAATGATGATGCCGATCCAGTAGTTCGTGTTCTCGGCGAGGTCGTTCGGCACCGTGAACTGGAACTGGTGCGTCGCCACGTCCGCCGGCGTGATCGAGTCATAGGAGCCGCCGCCGACGCGGCGGTCCGACGTGCTGATCGTGTCGTTGGACGAGACGTAGAGGCCATACTGGACGTTGTTGGCGGTGGCCTTTCCATTGTTCTCGATGGTGAACTCGGCCCTGACCGAGCCCCCGCGCGTCACGTTGTAGCGCGGCTCGTCATTGATGGTCGACTTGCCGAGTTCCGACGACCCGGCGGCGTTGAGCATGCGCGTGCGCGCGTGCTCCGAATATTCTCCGTCGCTGCCCGTGTAGCGCCAGTGGCTGACGGAGACGTCGTTGAAGGACGAGCCTTGCGTGCCGTAGAGCTGCCTTGCGCCATGGCCGGCGTCTTCCCCGAAATAGCTGCGGGTCTCGGCGCCGTTGGTGTGATGGTGGCGCCAGGAATCGCCCATCACATTGTATTCCCAATCGACATGCATCAGGCCGAGATAGTGCCCGGCTTCGTGAACGATCACGGGCTCGATCGGACGTCCGGACCCGCCGTAATTATTGAGGGACGACTTGTTTCTCGTCGTCGTCCACGTGCGACCGGAATCGAGAACGATATCGACTTCGTCGAGGCCGGCGTGAATGCCGAAGAACCAGTAGCAATGATAGTTCATCTGGGCGACGCCGGGCGGCGAGATGTCGTTGGCGTAGATCTCGTTCTGGCCGTTGCCGCGACTGACGCCGCCAGACTCCGTCGTCCGGTTGATCATGAAGTTCGACGGATTGGAGTTGGTGATGTCGATGGCGCGCTCCGCCGTCTGAAGAACGGCGCCGGGCGCGTAGCTGGCGGTGTTGATGCGGGCCGACGTCGAGTTGCCGCCCCACTTGATCTTGTGCGAGCCGTCGCAGACGAGCCACGAGGCGGCGTCGGCGGTTGAAACGGCGCACAGCGACGCAAAGGCCGCAGAAAGCAGAATGCGTTTCATCGATCGTCCCCCTCTTTGTTCATTTCCACGCCGCCATCGTTGAGACCGGGCTTTGGCGGATCGACGGGTGGTTGAAGTTGTGGGCGATCGGTCGGCGTCGGCCGTCCCGGCTGGCGCGTCGGACCCGTGCCGGGGCCGTCATCGCCCTCATTGAGGGTCTGGAGTTCGCGAATTTCCACTGGCGAGCGCTTGATGTCCTGGGCTGCGGCCTGAAACTTCTGGGCCTTTGGCGGCGTCGCCGTGAACGGCGCTTTCGGATCGGCGAACTGGACCTTCGCGGAAGGCGCTCCGGCCTCCTTGAGGACGGCGCGCACGGTCGCGAGGAAATCCGCCGCGGGCATCGCCTTGCCGAATTTGCGGATGGGCGCCGCCGCTATGCCTTTCTCCGGAGGCGGATGTTCTCCCGAGACTTCATAGCTGACGACGCTGCCGGCCGGGGCCTCGGCGTCGTAGCGCCTGCGCAACTCGTCCGCGGTCATGCGCGAGAACTGACTGGCCATGAACGCCTTCATCTCGGGCCGCGCTGCGAGCGCGTCAAATGACGGCCGAGGCAGCTCCATCTTCAGCAAGGCGAGGTTGGGCCGGCCGCCGATGACGAGATTCTTGCGCGCCTCGACCACGGGCACGCCCCACGCGTTGTAGACGGCGTCGCCCGCCACGCGGAACCGTCCGTCCACGCATTCGACCAGCGGACAATCGTCAAGCGCGCCGCCTTCGACAAACAAGATGTCGGATTGTCCGCGCGCAAAGACCGGCGTCGTCGTTTCCATATAGACGCCGCCGCGCCCGTCGGCGCCGCCGATGAAGCGGAGCACGACTTCGCCCTTGCCTGCCTCGCCCCGCAGCGCCTCGCGCACCTTGTAGGTCACGAAAGTGTGCGGCACGCCGTTCGGCTCTTCCTCCGTCGGACCGGAGTTGCGATAGGCGATGTCCGCCACCTCGCCCCAGATGACCAGGGAGGATTTCGCCGCGAGGTCGCGCAGCGAAGGCTGCTCCTGATCGATGCCGCCATGGGCGATGGCAGGCCCTCCGGCGCCCATCGCCGCCGCGACGGCCGCGACGCCGCCCAGCAGCGCTTTGATACGCAGTCGACTCATGTGTCTCTCCCTCTGAAAAGCGGCATGCTGCCGAAACCCGGCGTCAGCCGCGCGCTCGATTAGCGCCCGCAGCGCAGGCGCGATGCCTCAAACAGCAATAGATTGGACGGCGGAACCTGCCGACGGCGACGCGACTGGCTTCGGCGCGCAAATGACGCCGCTCAATGATGAGCGATCCCGGCGTCCGTCTCTCCCACGCATTCAGCGTATCCTTCCGCGCGACCGAATGCCATGAAATGTTGGAGAGGATCGCGCGCCCCGCCCGTCGCCGTGATAGAATTTCAGATGGAGCCGAGAGGAGACTTGCTGATGACCATGCGTCCCTTGCCGTTTCAATGGGTCGTTGTCGCGTGCAGCCTCCTCGGCCTCGTCGCGTGTGCGCAGAAGACCGAGGATTCCGCCGCCGGCATGCCGGAATTCGAGCGCGCCGAGGGCGATGAGCCGCCCGCCAGCGACGTCGATGCCGAGCAGACCGGCGACGGCGCCGTGACGGTCGAAACCGACGATGCTGCGCCATCGGGAGACAGCGAGCCGGTCCCCGAGGGAGAACAAGGCGCATCGCCTGAGGCAGGCGCGCCGGATGATGCGCCGCAACACTGACGCCAACTGACCCAGCCCAGCTTTTTCTGAAGCGCAATCCGGGCGAAGCCGCTAAAGCTGCGGCCAAGCCGCCAACCCGGAGACGTTCATGCGCCGCGCCGCCATCATCGCTTTTCTCGCCGTCGCCCTTCCGGCCCATGCCGAAGAGCCTCAAATGTCGAAGGCGCCCGCGCACGCCGCCGTCCTGACCGGGATCGACGCCAGATACGATCAGACAGCGGACATTGCGAGGAAGCTCTGGGAGTTCGCGGAGGTCGGCTACAAGGAAACCCGGTCCTCTGACCTGCTGCAGGAATCGCTGCGCAAGGAAGGCTTCGCGCTGACGACAGGCGTCGCCGGCATCCCGACGGCTTTCGTAGCGGAGTGGGGGAGCGGGGGACCCGTCATCGGCGTCCTCGCCGAGTTCGACGCTCTGCCGGGCATCAACCAGGACGCCGTCGGGTCGCGCGCGCCGATCGCGGGCAAGGGC
>JBEBFW010000005.1:0-40219 GCA_040081755.1 Parvularculaceae bacterium | reverse complement strand
ACGCCGCAGCGCGGCCGCGCCTTCGATCACGAGTTTGAGGACGCCGAGAGCTTCGCCGACGAGCCTGTGTTGAAGACGATCGTTTCTGAGCCGGAATTCATTGCGCCCGTGGTGCTCGAAGGCGGCGACAAGGCGACCGTCGCCACGCTCAAGAACAATATGTGCAAATGGCCGATCGGCGACCCGGCGCGCGACGACTTCCATTTCTGCGGCCAGGGCGCGCCTACGGGCAAGTCCTATTGCGCCTATCACGCCCGCGTCGCCTTCCAGCCGGCGCCGGCGCGAAAGCCGGAGCGCCGCATCGACGCCCCGCAGATCGGGATCCGCCGCGCCGCCGGTTAAGCACAGCCGTCGATCAAGGAACCGCGACGGCTGTTTGTTTATTGTCCTTGGCCGGCGGCAGCTGGGGCCGCTGTCATTGCAGACCCGCCCATCAAGGCGTTGATCCACGGCGCTACAGAGGCAACCTTGGTGTAGACGCCGTACTTGTCCTTGCGCGCGCAGCCCTCACCCCAGCTGACGACTCCGATCAGGGTCGGGGAAGCAGCGCCATTGCGGACCACCAAAGGACCGCCGCTGTCGCCTTGGCAGGCGTCTCTTCCTTTGTCGCGGTCGCCCGCGCACAGCATGCGGTCAGTAATTTTCCCTTGATAGCTTGCCGCATTGTTGCAGGTGGCTGTATCGACAAGCGGCAGATTGGCATGCAGGAGTTCTTCTGAACCCCTTCCGCCTTCAATTATGGAACCCCAACCACTGACGTTCGCCGTGGTGCCCGTTGCCGGAGTTGTTTTGGCGACCTCAGCAGGCACTCCAACAGAGCTTTTCTTCTCGAGACGAATGACAGCAACATCGTAATCAAGCGTCGTGGGATTCCACAGCGGGTGCAGGAATATCGCAGATACGTTCAGCCTCTCACCCTCATGTTTGTAAAACTGGGCCCCGGCGACCACATCCACCCGGTCCGCTTCCCGGCGGACCGTCGAGTTGTCGAGACAATGCGCCGCCGTCACCACAAGATCCTTCGCGATAAAGGTCCCGCCACAGAATTGGTCGCGCATGTCGGCGGGGCCATAGCCTTTGATCAGCGCTACCTGATGCAGGAAGTTCTTCAGGTCATTGATGGGTTCACCGCCGACAATTCGTGGGTCGATGAAGACGGCCGCCTCCACGTGCTCGCGAACCGCTTTTGACATTCCGTCCATATCGCGGTCGATCCCGCGCTGAATATCTTTGACCGCGTCGGATAACGGAGCCGACAAAGCGTCGCCAACGAGACATGTGGACGCCAGCAACACGGCAGTCAGGGTTCTAAGCATCGTAATCTCCTCTTGCTGCAGCAAGGAGCGCAGCATTCGCGGCGCTCGCCTTTGATCCGAGCGCGGAATACGATGGCCCGATGATGTCCTTCTGTGACCCCGGTTACGGTTGCGCGTATCTGGAGGGTGCTTACCCCGCGTCGAGGGAATAGCCCGCGGACCGCACCGTGCGAATGGGGTCGCGCTCGTCATCCCTGGTGAGGGCCTTCCTGAGGCGCCCGATATGCACATCGACGGTGCGGACCTCGACATCTGAATCCGCGCCCCAGACCGCGTTGAGGAGCTGCTCGCGCGAGAACACGCGCCCCGGGTGCTGGATCAGGTGATCGAGCAGGCGGAACTCGGTCGGACCGAGATGCACCTCGCGATCGTTGCGAAAGACGCGATGCCCGGTGCGGTCGATCCTGATGTCGCCGACGCGCACTTCCTCGCCCGCGAGCGCCGGGCGGATGCGGCGGAGCACGGCGCGCATGCGCGCCGTCAGCTCGTTGGTCGAGAACGGCTTCGTCATGTAGTCGTCGGCGCCGGTGTCGAGGCCGCGAATGCGGTCGGCCTCTTCGGAGCGCGCGGTGAGCATCACGACAGGGAGGTTTCGCGTCCCCGACTCGGCGCGCAGCCGCCGGCAGACTTCGATCCCGGAGATCTTCGGGAGCATCCAGTCGAGGATGACGATGTCCGGCGCGCACTCCTCGATGCGCAAGAGCGCCTCCTCGCCGTCGCCGGCTATCTCAACTTCGAAGCCCTCGCGCTTCAGATTGTAGTCGAGAAGCGTGGCGAGGGCTTCCTCGTCTTCGACCACCAGAACGCGCGTCATCGGCATGGGCGCTCCTTCAGACGCTCGCAGGATTTCTGACGGTCGTCAGGGACGTCTGATCGCCCTTCGGCCGCTCGATGATGAGTGCCGAGCCGGTGAGGAGGAAATGAAGGGCCTCGGCGATGTTCGTCGCGTGGTCGCCGACGCGCTCGAAGTTCTTGGCGATGAACACGAGATGCGTGCCGGCGTTCACCGCTGTCGCGTCGTGCATCATCGATTCGAGTATTTCTCTGTAGACGGAGTTGTAGAGCTCGTCGAGATCGTCGTCGCCGCCCCACACCGCCTTGGCGGCCGTCAGATTGCGCGCGGCGAAGGCGTTCAGAACGTCGCTGATCTGCCTGAGGCTGGCGCGGCCCATGCGCGCGACGCCGGCATAGGGTTTCGGCGGATTCTCCCGCGCCACGACAAGGGTCCGCTTGGCGACGTTCTTGCTCATGTCGCCGACGCGTTCGAGCTCGCCGGCGACCTTCATATAGGTCATGATCTCGCGAAGCGTCGCGGCGTCGTAGGGCCCGCCAAGGAGCAGCGACATGACCTTGGCGTCGATCGACTGGTGCGTCGCATCAATGCGTTCGTCCGAACGGATCACGCGCTCGGCGCCGGCGACGTCGCGCCGCTCGAAGGCGCTCACGCCCTCGGCGAGCTGGCTCTCCACCAGCCCGGCCATCTGCGCGAGATCGATTTCAAGGCCCTGCAGGCGCTCGCGCGGGCGGATCGGTGTCGGTGTCGCCATATCGGCTGCTTCCAGTGCGGACGGAACGCCCGGCCGGGTCACCCATGCCGGGAGTTTGTGTCAGATTCTTGTATTTCGGGGAGCCTGACGCATTTTTTGCGCCCGCGCCAGCGCTCTTGTTAGGCGCCGGCGGGCGCATTCGCGCGCGGCCGCAGGGCGCGGAAATAACAGGTGAAGGACGTCCCTCCGGCGAGCCGGCTTTCGATCTGCAGGCCGCCTTTGTGCCGGTTCACAATGTGCTTGACGATGGCGAGGCCAAGGCCCGTGCCGCCGGTCTTGCGGCTCCTCTCGACGTTCACCCGGTAGAAGCGCTCGGTCAGCCGCGGCAGGTCGGCGCGATCGACGCCGGGACCGAAGTCGCGCACCTGCACATAGACGAGGCCGTCGGGATCGGTCCCACGCCGCGCCGCCGCCTGCGCCGCCGAGTCTCCGACGCGATGGGCTATTTCTCCGTCTGCGGACAAGGACGGCGCGGCGCCGCGTCCGAGACGTATCTTCACGAGGGCCGGATCGCCGCCGTATTTGATCGCGTTGTCGATGAGGTTCTGGAGCGCCTGGAATATCTCGTCGCGCTCGCCCTGGATGTCGAAGGGCGCCGCCGCATCGTCGCATTCGAAATCGACGATCGCCCCGGTGCGTTCAAGGATCGGACCGAGGCCATCCATGACGTCCCTCGCGATGTCGCGCACATCGACGGACTTTGTCGGCGGCACATGCTCGTTGAGCTCGATGCGCGACAGAGACATGAGGTCCGCGACGAGGCGCTGCATGCGCTCCGCCTGATTTTGCATGATCGTCAGGAATTTCTCGCGCGCCTCGTCATCGCCCTTGGCCGGCCCGCGCAACGTCTCGATGAAGCCGATCAGCGAGGCGAGCGGCGTGCGGAGTTCATGACTGGCGCTGGCGATGAAGTCCGCGCGCATCTGCTCGAGGCGCCGCTCCGTCGTCAGGTCCCGCACGAAAACCAGCGTGCGCGCGTCGGCCCCCTTGTCTTCCTTCAGGGGCGCAACGAAGGCGCGACAGGAGCGCTCGACCGCGCCCGTCGATGAGAAGTCGACCGTCTGCGAGCGCTTCGTCCTCTCGACGTTCTCGACCGCCTCAAGCACGGCGGGAGCCCTCAGCACGGCGGCGAAGTGGCGCCCTTCGAGGTCCGTCGCGCCGAGGAACTCCTCCGCTGCGGGGTTGCCGATCTTCACGACGCCAGAGTCGTCAAGAATGAAGAGCGGCTCGGGCAGGGCCTGCGCCACGCCGCGCGCCAGCAACAGGCTCTCGATTTCAGATTCCCGCGCGGCGAGCTCAGCCTCGACGACCCTTTGCACCGGGTTCGCCCAGTCGCGGCCCGAGGAAAAGCGGAAGCGCACATAGAGGGCGCCGAGAAATGCGAGGAACGCGGCGATCGGCAGCGCCCAGAGCGGCAGCCAGTCAGGGAACGCTGCCGCATCGGGCGCCGCCAGCCGGATCGCCATGATCGCGGCGACGCCGGCGCCGATGCCAATGGCCCAGGCGAAGTCGCGCGCGCGCACGCGCGCGGCAGTCTTTTGAATAAGCCCTGCGAGATCCTCGTCCATGCGCCGGCGTCAGTTTCCCCGCGACTTTTCCGCCGCGATCCAGGCGTCGATCTTTGCGTCGAGAATGGACATCGGGAGCGCGCCATTCTCGAGGAGAGCGTCGTGGAACCGGCGCAGGTCGAATTTGGCGCCGAGCGCTTTCGAAGCGCGCGCCCTCAGCTCCTTGAATTTCAATTGGCCGATCTTGTAGGCGAGCGCCTGGCCCGGCCAGGAGATATAGCGATCGACCTCGGCCTTGATGTTGTGCTCGGAGAGCGCCGTGTTCGCCGTCATGAATTCGATCGCCTGCGCCCTCGTCCAGCCCTTGGCATGCATGCCCGTATCGACGACGAGCCGGCAGGCGCGCCACATCTCGTAGGAGAGCCTGCCGAAATTCGCGTAAGGATCTTCATAGAACCCGACATCGAGACCTAGGCTTTCGGCGTAAAGGCCCCAACCTTCGACAAAGGCGGTGAAGAACCCGAACTTGCGAAACTCCGGGAGGTCTAGCTCCTGTGAAAGCGCGATCTGGAAGTGATGTCCGGGCACCGCTTCATGCAGCGTCAGCGCCTCGATTTCATAGAACGGGCGCGTTTCGAGCTTCGATGTGTTCACTCGGTAGACGCCCGCGCTGCTCCCGTCGGGCGAGGGCGCCTCGTAATAGGCGGTGGTCGTCCCTTCTGCGACGTCCGCTGGAACCTCCTTCAGCGTGTAGGGCATGCGCGGCAGTCGCGTGAAGAGCTTCGGGAGTTCGCCGTCAATCCGCTTGGCGACGATAGAGTTCTTCTCCATCAGCTCTTGCGGCGTCTTTGCATAAAACCTCGGATCGCCGCGCAGGAATTTCTGGAACGCCTTGAAGTCGCCATCGAATTTCGCCGACTTGATGACCGCGTCCATTTCCTTGCGGATGCGCGCGACCTCCGAGAGCCCGAGCGCGTGGATTTCTTCCGGCGTCTTGTCGGTCGTCGTGAACAGGCGCGCGCGGAAGGCGTAATAGGCCGCGCCGTCAGGCAGACTCGATGCGCCGATTTCCTTGCGGCACGCCGGCTTGTATTCAGCTTCGTAGAAGCTGGCGAAGCCGGCAATGGCGGGAATCGCCTTCTCCTTTATAGCCTTGGCGCCAGCGGCGCTCAGTCTCTTCCAGTCGCCGGCGCTTACAGAGGCGGGCCGCTTTTCAAATGGTCGGTAGAGCGCGCTTTTCTTCGGGTCATCGATGACGTGGAAGGCGATCGACTTCTCATAGCCTTCCATGGGCGCGCAGGGCTGCGTCCACCCGTTCTTGATGCCGCCGCGCAGCCGTTCGATCGTTCCCGCGACATAATCCGGCGCCGCATTGAGGCGCGCCACGTAGCTTTCGTAGTCGGCCCTGGTGAAGAACGGCAGATCGTCCGGGAGCCCCGTCAGGAAAGTGTGCGGTCCGCCGCGATTGGTGACCGCCATGTATTTGCCGCCGAAGGCGGAGCCCTCGATGTCGCGTGCGAGGTCGAGACGAAGGAGATCGCGATTGAGCTTGTCTTCGTCAGAGAGGCCGCTAGAGCCGAGCGCGTCGAGGCGCGCGATGAAGCCCTTCTCCTTCTCGATCGCCGCGTCATAGGCGGCGAGGCTCTGGTCGGGGAGTCGGTCGTCATAGGTTCTTACGCCCTGGCGCGTCGCATCGACCGGATCCTGTTCAAGCGTCCACGCCCAGTGGTCCTTGATCACTGCGTCAAGGCTGTCCGCCGCCAATGCGCTGGCGTTCAGCGCGGCAGCCGTTGCCGCCGCAAGAATGAGCTTTTTCATGAAGTCTCCTGCTTTCATCCGTTCAGGCGTTCGCCCCAGAGATCGTATTCGTCCGATCCGGTGATCTTCGTGCGGACCATGTCGCCCGGCTTCAATCCCGTCTCGCCTTCCAGAATGACCGCTCCGTCGATTTCGGGCGCATCCGCATAAGAGCGGCCGACCGCGCCGTCCCCATCGACTTCGTCGACCAGAACGTCGATCTCGCGGCCGATCCAGCCGGCAAGGAGGTCAGCCGAAATCGCCTGCTGCGCGCCCATGAAGCGTGCGAAGCGCTCCTCCTTGACCTCGTCAGGAACGGCGCCGGGAAGATCGTTTGCGGCGGCGCCCTTCACGGGCTCGAACTTGAAGCAGCCGACGCGATTGAGCCGCGCTTCCTTCATCCAGGCGAGCAGAAACTCGAAATCTTCCTCCGTTTCGCCGGGAAACCCGACGATGAACGTCGAGCGCAGGACGATGTCCGGGCGGATCGTCCGCCAGCGGCGGATTTGATCCAGCGTCTTTTCCTGATGCGCCGGCCGGCGCATGGCTTTGAGGACTTTAGGGCTCGCATGCTGGAACGGAATGTCGAGATAGGGAAGGACGCCGCTTTCCGCCATCAGGGGAACGACCGCGTCCACATGCGGATAGGGATAGACGTAATGAAGTCGCGTCCATGCGCCGAGCCGCCCGAGGCCCCGGCACAGGTCGAGAAACCGCGTCTCATAATTATCGCCGCGCCACGGATAGGGGGCGTATTTCAAATCTGCGCCGTAGGCTGACGTATCCTGCGAGATGACGAGCAGCTCCCTGACGCCGGCTGCGACCAGCTTCTCGGCCTCTTTCAGCACCGCATCGATGCGCCGGCTGGCGAGCCGGCCGCGCATCGATGGAATGATGCAGAAGCTGCAGCTGTTGTTGCAGCCTTCGGAGATCTTCAAATAGGCGTAGTGGCGCGGCGTCAGCTTGACGCCCTGCGGCGGCACGAGATCGAACAAAGGATCGTGCGCGGGCGGGGCGGCCTCGTGCACGGCTTCCATGACCGCTTCGTATTGATGCGGCCCGGTGACGGCCAGAACCTTCGGATGGGCCTGCCGGATGACATCTGCCTCGGCGCCGAGGCAGCCGGTGACGATGACCCGGCCATTGGCGGCGATCGCCTCGCCGATCGCATCGAGGGATTCAGCGCGGGCCGAATCGAGAAAGCCGCAAGTGTTGACGAGAACGGCGTCAGCGCCCCGGTAATCCGGCGCGATCTCATAGCCCTCGGCCTTGAGGCGCGTAATGATGCGCTCGGAATCGACCAGCGCCTTCGGACAACCGAGGCTCACAATGCCGATCCTGGAGGTTTTGGGGGCCGCGCGGGTCATGGCGGTGCGGGCTTAGCCCGGCGGCCCGGAATGCGAAAGCCTCAGCGGGGCCGCAGCAGCGCGAACACCGTCCCGCCGAAGGCCCCGGCAAGACCCTGCAGCGCGAGCCCTATGGGATCGCGGGCGCCCCAGATCGCGCCGGCGCCCCCTTTGGCCATTGTCGTTTCGACCAGATAAATCGCCGCCACCACAGCCGCGGCGCCCGCCAGCGGATAGGCGATCATGGCCAGCGGTTTGATAAGCCGCTTCAGCGCAAAGGCGACGATGAAGCCGATGATGAGCGCGATCGAGAAAACCGCGCCGAGCTGGCCGAACCCCTGCAGATTGAGGAGCAGCGTCTGCAGCCCTTGCTCTGTCGTGTAAACGGCGCCGACGCCGGTCTCGAGCGAGATGACCTGGTGGGTATAGAAAAATACGGAAGCGACATAGGTTGTCGCCGCAGCGGCGAGAAACGCGAAAATCGCCTGCACAAGCTTCATGACGCGCCCCTTGGCCTCTGGCTGCCCCGCCTGCCGGCCGACGGATAGTCTCCCACAGGCGCGCCGTTGACGTCGAGCCCTCTGCGCCGTTACGCCTTTTGCCAGGCTGCGCCACGGAGGTCTTGAAATGTCCAGTATCGACCGGTTTTTGGTGAGCGCTTCTTTTGCGGCGCTGGCGGCCTGTTCCGGGGCGACGACGGCGGCGCCAGCCGGCGGCGCCAAGGGCGGCGGCGATCCCGGACTGCAAACGAGGCGCGCCGATCCAGCGCCTGAAGGCGCGACGGCGCTCACGGTCGAGACCCTCGCGGAGGGCCTCGTCAATCCCTGGTGCGTCGCCTTCCTCCCTGATGGAACGATCCTCGTTACCGAGAGGCCCGGGCGCCTGCGGATCGTTCGCGACGGCGCTCTTGTCGATGCGCCCGTCAGCGGCGTCCCGGAGGTCCTCGTCGGGGGGCAGGCCGGGCTCTTCGATATTCTTCCGCACCCGAACTTTGCCGAAAACCGCGCCGTATTTCTTTCCTACGCGCACGGTACGGGCGCGTCGAACGGCCTTCGCGTCGCCCGCGCGACCTTCGACGGCGCCGCGCTAACGGACCTCGTCGTTCTCTATGACGCCAAGCCGCTGAAGGACACACTCCTGCATTATGGCGGGAAGATCATCTTCGGGCCGGACGGCAAGCTCTATGCGACGGTGGGCGAGGGCTCGAAATACAAGGAGCGCGCGCAAGTCATGTCGACGAGCTTCGGCGCGGTCATTCGCCTCAACGAGGACGGATCGATCCCCGAAGACAATCCGAAATTCGGCGACGGCTCGCTGCCCGAGCTGTGGTCCAAGGGACACCGCAATCCGCAAGGGCTCGCCTATGACGCAGGCCGCGGCGTTCTCTGGGAGAACGAGCACGGGCCGCGCGGAGGCGACGAGATCAACATCATCGAAAGGGGCGCCAATTACGGCTGGCCGCTCACGACCTATGGCATAGACTACAATGGCGCGCGCGTTTCTCCGTTTACCGAGTATCAAGGGACGAACCAGCCGTTCAAGCACTGGACGCCCTCGATCGGGGTTTCAGGGCTCGCTGTCGTCAGCGGCGATCTCTTCGCCGACTGGGCCGGCGATCTCCTTGCCGGGGGCCTCGCCGAGCGCTCGCTCCACCGCATCGACATGGAAGGCGCAAACGAGATCGGCGAGGAGCGCTACCTTGTCGGCGAACGCATCCGCGACGTGCGCGTCGGTCCCGACGGAGCGATCTATGTGACGACGGAAGACCGCGGCGGCGACCCGGTCGGCAAGCTTTTGAGGCTCACGCCCGCGGCGCCATAGGCGCGCGGCGCCTACTTGTTGTCGTCGTCGTCGAGCGCGTCTTCGACCTTCTCGAGAGGATCGAATTCGCCGTCGTCTTCGGTCAATTCGTCATGGACAAGCACGCCGGCGCCTGCTGCTGCGGCGACGACGCAACCGCTTGTCGAAAGCCCCATCGCCGCGATGCACGCGATCCGGGTGACCGATTTCAAATTCAATTTGCGCTCCGCCGATGCCCGCGCCAGGCTATCACGCCAGACCTGAAGCAGGGTTGGACAATTCGCCTAAAATTTTAGCGATGAGGCGCCCCCTCCCAGCCGAGAGCAGCCGAGGGGGGCCAAGGGGGCAACGGGCGCCGGCCCAGGTCACTTCTTGTCGTCGTCATCGACCTTGTCTTCAACTTTTTCGAGAGGATCGAATTCGCCGTCGTCTTCGGTGGCTTCGTCGTGAGCCATGACACCGAGACCGACGCCGGCCAGGACGGCGCAGCCGCCCGTGGAAACGCTCATCGCCGTCAGTCCCAGCAACGCCAAAACGTTCTTCATGTTCTTACCCAAGGTTGCAACGGCCCACGCCGCCGACCAACCTCTAACGGGCCGCGGACCGATCTGGTTCCCGCCGGGCGCTCAATCGTCGCAAATCATGCCTTGGCGTTCCGCTTGCGCCGCATGCCGCGAAGCCAGGCGAGGAGTATCCAGAGGACGATGAGACCGAGGATGAAGAACGGCCACGTCGTGGCGACGATCGTCACCGCCCCGGCGAGCGCGGCCATGGAATTGCGCCCGAAATCGCCAAAGGCGTCGGTCAGCGGCTTGAACATCGACGTCGAGGTCTCTGGATCGGACTGATAGGAGACCGAGAGCGCCGACATGGCGACGCGGGCCTTGGCGGCCTCGAGTTGCGCCGTCATCGAATCGATCTCGCCCTGGACGTCGGCGAGCGCGCGCTCGGCCGCGAGAACGTCGTTGAGGGATCCCTCGCGGGTCTCCAGAAGCTGCTTGATGCGCTCGCGCAGCGTCCGTTTCGCCGCCAGCCGCGCCTCCGTATCGACGATGTACTGGGTCAGATCCTCCGTGCTCACCGTGTTTGCGGTGAGCACGCCGCCGGCCCCTTGCGCGTCCGACGCGATGTCGGCGCGGAATGCGGCCAGCCATTTCGGCTCGGCCCGGATGTTGAGGTAGCCGGAAACGTTCTCCTGATCCTCGCCATAGGTGTTGACCGACGAGCCGAGCACCTGGCAGACGGCCGTCCCCGCCTCGACGCATCTTTTCTCATGTGCGCCGACCATCGGCGCGATGGCGCCCTTCGGGGCCTCGATGCCCATGGAATAGGAATAGGCGAGCATGATCCCGGCTTGCGCCGGCGACTGACCGCCGCCCGGCGGCGGCGGCGCGGGCATCGATTCCGGCGCGGCGGCCGCGCCGCCGACACGCGAGGCGGTCACCATGATCTCGTCAGACGCGCCCTTGTCATAGGACTGCTGCCGCGAACAGGCGGCGGCCCCCAGCAAGGCGATCACGCAAATGAGTGCGCCGAACCTGCCCATATCGATCCCCTCCGGTTTTTCCGCATCATACCCGACGACCGGAGTTCTCAACAGGTGTTCCGCAGCGGCTACTCGTAATTCGCGGGCTGGCAATAGTCCTTGCCCGGCGGGAACGGCGCGACGTTCGGGTTGATTTGACGGCTGTTGTTGCCGCTCCAGGCTTCGGGGACGGCTTTATCCTCGTTGACCGTGACGCGAATGGTCAGTCCAGGTTTCAAGGTCTTGCCGAGATCGACCAATTGCGTGGCCGACTTTTCGCCCGTGAGAAAAGGCGCGGCGTTGTACCCGACAACGGCGCCGCCGGCGCCGTTCGCCGGATCTGTGACCGTGACCGTCACGTAAGGCGCACTCGATTTGACGGCTGTGCACAAATTGACGATCGTGACGGTCACGGCCTTGAGATTATTCTGGAAGTCGGTGACCGGCGCGATCGACTGAACCGCGAAATCCGGCCTGAGGACCAGAACCGGCGGGATTTTTGTGACCTTCGGGACGCCCCTGACTTGCGGCGCCGCGATCGCCGACGCTGTCGCGGCGGCGAAGACGATCATCCCGACAAAGACATTCTTCACATGACTCTCCCTGCTCAAGCGCGCTCCCCTGGAGGGGCGCATCCGCCAAAGGGTAACGTCAAATCGACAACTGCGAAACGCGTCGGCGCGCCGACACCCGCGCCTACGCCGCGGCTTCGCCGCCTTCGGCCGCCTTGGCGGCCTTGTCGGCTTTGGCCGTCGCGCGCTCTTTGGCTTTCGCTTTGGGCTCCGCCTTCTTCGGATTATTGCCGCGCTCCCATTTGGCGAGGCCGTTCGCCGACAGGATGCGCGCCATGCGGTCGGTCGGCTGCGCGCCGACGCCGAGCCAGTACTTCACGCGTTCCTCATTGTACTGAACGCGCTTGGGGTCGTCCTTCTTCGTCAGCGGATCGAAGGTGCCGAGCTTTTCAATGAACTTGCCGTCGCGCGCCGCGCGCCCGTCGGCCGCCACGATGAAATAGAACGGCTTCTTCTTCGCCCCGCCGCGGGCCAGCCTGATTTTCAAAGACATGGGTCAGTCTTCCTTTCCTTTGGATTCTTCAGTTTTGGGTTTCCTGGTTGAGGCTTTCGCCGGAGCAGCGGGAGCCGCCTTGGCGGAAAAAGTCGTCGGTCCAAGCAGTCGGACCAACTCGCGCACGCTTGCTCGCGCCTGATCGTAATAGACGCACTGCCCGCTCATCCCGTCCTGCGGATAGCAAATTAGCGGCATGTCGGAATGCCGGGCCGCCTCATGCTGGTCTGCGCCCCAAAGGGGCATTTCATCGCCGGCGACATACGATTCTTTGGGCGGAGCCCACTCGGCGACGTCGCTGGTTCTCCGTGGGCCGACGATCCTCCAGACGCCTTCGACGGTCTTGCGCATGCCGGCGGGCGTCGTCTCTCTCGGGTTCAGCTGATTGAGGATGGCGGCGTGCGCGAAGATCGCGCGCCCGTCCTTGTCGGCGATCGATAAAAGCACCGAAGCGTCGGCGCAGGTCTTCCCGACGACGCGCACGGCCACCCTGTCGGCTGCATCCCACGAGGTGAATGGAACGACGCGTTCTTCATAAGACGCGCAGTCGCCGCCCGTCGCGGCGGGTCTGGCGGACGCCTTCATTGCATTGCGGGAAGGCGCGGGCGCCGCTTCCGGCAGAGGGCCACTGGATTTTTCCTCGGCCGCTTTCGGCGCCGCCGGCGAACCCTCGCTCGCCTCGGCGCTGTTCTTCAGCATAGGGAGGTTCGCCGCGGAACCGGATAGCACCGGCGTCGGCGCAATCGCCTCAACGGCCGCATTCGCCGCCTCCGCATCGGCTTGCTTGGCCTTTTTCGAGGCGAGCGCCGGCGCCGACGAAGCGGCGGCAAAGGCGATGAGGCAAGTCCCAAGTCGCAGCATGTTCATGACCACTTCCCCTATTTCTTGCGCCCAAAACCGGGGCTCCCGAGCCCTGCGAGCCCTGGCGGAAGGGCGCCCCGCCCCGCCAGCGCCTGCTCGATCGCCTCGAAATCAACCTCGTCCGCGCCCGCCTTTTGCGGCGCTCCTGGCGCCGCGAGATCGGCTTTGCCCTTGCCCGCGCCCATCCCCTGGACGACGCCGCCGAGACCCATTTGCTGGGCAAGGCCCTGCATTCCGCCTTTGCCCATTTTCTTCATCATGTCGGCCATCTGGCGATGGGCTTTCAGGAGCTTGTTCACGTCCTGAACGGAGGTTCCGGAGCCGCCCGCCACGCGGATTTTCCGCCTGGCGTTCATGAGGGCCGGCTTCCGGCGCTCCTCTTTCGTCATTGAGCTGATGATCGCGACCTGACGATTGATCTCCCTGTCGTTGAAGCCGCCGGCCTCATCGACCATCTTCTTCACTTTCCCCATGCCCGGAAGAAGACCGAGAATGGCGCCCATGCCGCCCATCTTCCTCATCTGGCGGAACTGGTCGGCGAGATCGTCGAGGTCGAACTCGCCCTTGGCCATCTTCCTCGCGGCCTTTTCGGCCTTGGCGAGGTCCATCTCCTGAGCGGCTTTCTCGACGAGGGAGACGATGTCGCCCATGCCGAGGATGCGGCCCGCCATGCGCGCCGCGTCGAAAACATCGAGCGCGTCGAGCTTTTCGCCGATCCCGACGAACTTGATCGGCGCGCCCGTGACTGCGCGCATGGAAAGCGCCGCGCCGCCGCGGGCGTCGCCGTCGATCCGGGTCATGACGACGCCGGTGACGGCCACGCGCGCCTTGAACCTCGAAGCCGTCTCGACCGCATCCTGGCCGGTGAGGGCGTCGACGACGAGCAGCGTCTCGATCGGCCGCGCAAGCGCATGCAGCTCGGCGACTTCCGCCATCAACTGCTCGTCAATCGACGTGCGGCCCGCCGTGTCGAGCATGACGATGTCGAAGCCGCCGAGGCGCGCCGCCTCAAGCGCCCGCCGCGCGATGTCGAGCGGGGGCTGGCCCGCAATAATGGGGAGGGTCCTCACGCCCGTTTGCTCGCCGAGGATCTTCAGTTGCTCCTGTGCGGCCGGGCGGCGCGTGTCGAGCGAGGCCATGAGCACGCGCTTTTTCTCGCGCTCTTCAAGGCGTTTGGCGATCTTCGCCGTCGTCGTGGTTTTGCCCGACCCCTGCAAGCCGACCATGAGGATCGGCGCCGGCGGGGCCATGGCGAGGTTCAACGCGCCGTCGCCGCGATCGCCTTCTGGTCCGCCGCCGAGCGTTTCGACCAGTACATCGTGGACGATTTTCACGACCTGCTGGCCCGGCGTCACCGAGCGCAGCACTTCCGAACCCACGGCCCGCTCTCGAACCTTCGAGATGAAGTCGCTCGCGACCGGCAGCGCCACATCGGCCTCGAGCAGCGCCACACGCACCTCGCGCAAGGCCGCATCGACGTCCTTCTCCTCGAGCGCGCCCCTGCCGCGCAGGCGCTCGAAGATCGCGCCCAGTCTGTCGCTCAGAGACTCAAACATGCTGCGCACCTTTTTGCCGAGCCGCTGCGCGGCAGAATCGAACGAATGCGCGCTCCGCGTGCGCGGCCGCGGAGCTTCTCGAAGGTTGAACCAAGTCTATCGCTGAGGCTCTCGAACATCCGGCTCGCCAATTCAAAACGTCCCTCGCCGCCGCGAGGGCGTTACCCCGGCGGCGGAACATCCCCGGCCTCGTCCCGTGTCCCATAAGCAGGGTCGGGGGTCGTGCCGGAAGACGCGGGAACGCATGGTTTCCCGAAGAATGCGGGGTCTATAGGCGCTCGCCGTTCGGCTGGCAAGCGCCCATGACGCCCCCGGGCGCCAATGCTCCGGCGGCCCTCATGCCGCGCTGAAATCGTCCGTTGGCGGTCATTACGGCCCGCCCCTATTCCGACCCTGCCGAGGTTGCGCCCTCGCCCATCAGCATGTGCGCGAAATAGCCGTATTCGAGGGCGATGCGCCTCGAGAGCTGCTCCTGGTTCGCGGTGCCGCCGTGGCCGCCCTCGATATTTTCGTAATAGTAGTAGGGATAGCCGAGCTGCTTCAGCCTCGCCGCGGCTTTGCGCGCGTGGCCGGGGTGGACGCGGTCGTCCTTCGTCGAGGTGTAGAAAAGGACTTTGGGATAGGCCTCGCCGGCGGCGAGCTTTTGATAGGGCGAGTACTGAGAAATATAGGCCCACTCCTCCGGCTTGTCCGGATCGCCGTATTCGCCCATCCACGAGGCGCCCGCGAGCAGCTTGTTGTAGCGCTGCATGTCGAAGAGCGGCACGCCGACAACCATGGCGTGGTAGAGTTCGGGGCGCTGCGTCAGCATAGCGCCCATGAGAAGTCCGCCGTTTGAGCGCCCGATGGCGCCGAGCTTTTCGGCGGTAGTGACGCCGGTCTCGATCAAGTGTTCGGAGATGGCGATGAAATCGTCGAAGACGACCTGACGGTTTTCCTTCAGCCCCGCCTGATGCCATTTTGGGCCGTATTCAGAGCCGCCGCGAATATTCGAGAGCACCAGGACGCCGCCGCGCGAGACCCAAAGCTTGCCGCCGAGCGCGCCGTGCTGCGGGCGGGCCGGATCCTCGTAATAGACGGGCAGCGTCGCCGCGAGAAATCCGCCATAGCCGTATTGCACGGTCGGCGCATTTCCGGCCGCGAGCACGTCTTTCTTCGCCATGATGAAATAGGGAACCCTCGTTCCATCCTTCGACGTCGCAAAGCGCTGCTCGACGACGACGTCAGACGCGTCGTAATAGGCGGGCGCTTGCGCAATCCTCTCGACCTTGTTCTTGGCGCTGACGAAATAGAGCGTGTCGGGAACGGTGAGGCTCTCGAAAGAGAGGAGGGCGTCGTCCGTGCCGCCGCCGACGGAGACGAGGGCGACGACGCCGTTGGCCGGCATCTTGATTTCCTTCGACTTCCAGCCGTTTTTGGAGAGCGTCAGGCGCGCCGCCTTGCCTGAAACATCGTCGAGATACTGGATCACAATTCCGGATTTGCCGATCTCGATATCCTCGACGGACTGCCGGTCATTGGCCGCGAACACCAGTTCGGACGCGCCGCTCGACAGGTCATAGGCGACCACCGAGCCTTGCGGATATTCAGCGCCCTTGAACGACCACGGCTCACGCAGCGAGAAGACGGCCCGACCCGCGAAAACGCCCTGAAGATCGGCATTGAGTGGAAGAGCGAGCTTGACCGGCGAGGCGTCCACGTTTGGCGAGTACCAATACTCGGTTTCGAAAAACGAGACGCCGCGCTGGGCGAAGATGTGCGCCTTGCCGCCGTCATGCTCGACGCGCGGATTGAGGGCGACGTCTTTGGTCTCGCCCTCGGCGAACACAGGCGCCGTCTTCAATTCGGCGCGCCGGCCGAGCCTCACCAGCGTTCGCGCATAACCGGAGTCCGTCAGCGTGCCGGCGCCGCGATCCGTGCCGACGAGCAAGGTGTTTTCGTCGATCCAGGCGAGGCCGGACTTCGCTTCCGGCAGGTAGAATCCACCGTCTACAAACTTTTTCTCCGTCGCGTCGAACTCCCGCCAGACGGCCGCGTCCTTCCCGCCATAGGACATCTCGACCATGCAATGGCGGTATTCGGGCGAGAGGCAGGCGATGTCGCCGTGAATCCAGTTCTCGCCCTCGTCAGCCGCAAGCTTGTCGAAGTCGATCAGACTCTCCCAGGCGGGCGCGCCGGTCTTGTAGCTGTCGAGCGAAGCGCGCCGCCAGACGCCGCGGACCTGTGTTTCGTCCTGCCAGAAATTGTAGACTTGGCCGTTGTGGATTTCGCCATAGGGGATGCGCGCCGTCGATGTGAGGATCGACAGCGCATCCTCAAAGAGACCGCCATAGCGCGGATCGGCTTCGAGTTCGCCAAGCGAGCGAGCGTTCTCCGCACGCACCCAGTCGAGCTGCTTCTTGCCCTCCACATCCTCAAGCCAAAGGAATTCGTCCTGCATCCCCTTCGGGCCCGCCGCGTCCGCCGAGGCGGCGAGACCGGCGAGAGCGGCCGAGGCGGCGGCGATGGTCTTCAGCATGTTCGCAATTCCTTTCCGGAGCGCCGGGCATTTTAGCGGGCGCGTGAAGAACTCGGCGAGGAAGATAGCGGCTTCGGCGGCGCCTGCAAGCACGGCGGCTTTAAGGGGACGAGGCGTGCGGGATCGGCGACGAAGCGACGGCTAAAATTGTCCGCGCCTCCTTAGCGAAGGTTTGAACGAGCGCGTCCTAGGGTTGTTCCCGAGTGCTGTCGCAAGGGTCCTCGCCGCCGTGTACAAGAACGAACTTCGGCGCTATCGCCGCATCCCGCTCGATTTGCCGGCCCGCATCGTCGTCAACACGATCGACGAGTATGAGGGCCGCCTCGTCAACATCTCGCCGGGCGACCTTGCGATCAAGGCCGAGACCAAGGCGACGGTCGGCGACGCCTGCGTCGTGTCGATCACCGGGCTCGACGTCATCGAAGGCCGCGTTGCGCGGGTCATGCCCGACGGGTTCGCCCTGTCCTTCATGCTTTCGAAGAAGCGGCGGACGATTCTCGTCGAGCAGCTGATGCTGCGGGCGAACGCGGGTCACGCAGAAGGGCTGAAGGACCGGCGTTCGACGCCGCGCCACTTCGTTGGCGAGCAGCGCATGGCTTGCCGGCTGCCGGACGGCACCTCGCTGTTCGTGAAGATCCTCGACCGCTCGGTCGATGGCGTCTCGGTCGATTCGCCGCGCCGCCCGGCCGTCGGCTGCGAAATCTGGATCGGTCGCACGCGCGGCGTCGTCATGCGCCACACCTTGCGCGGCTTCGTCGCGGTCTACGAACCGGGCGGACTGAAATCTCCGGCGCCGCGGCTGCGGGCCGTGCAAAGCTGACGCATAATGCGTAAGCGGAAGGCTTGACCTCAGGACCCGGCGGGCGGCGGCCCCAGCACCGACTCGCGCAAATTCGCCACCACCTCGCGCGCATCGAACGCCTGCGGATTATCGGCCGGCTTTGAGCCTTTGCCCATCGATACGAAGGCGACGGCCGAGTAGCGGGTGATTTCCCGCGTGTAGCTGTCGTACGGATTGCCCCAGCCGAAGCCGTAGGCGTAATAGGGGAACGCGTAATAGCGACGGGGATAGCCGTAATAGTAGGCGCCGAGGAACGGATCGGCCGTGGTCGAGTAGCGCTTGCTCTCTTCGGTGTCGCTGTCGAGCACGATGAAATAGTCATAGCCGTTCTGGAGCGTGAGTTCCGCGGCTCTGAAAACGAGCCCGTTCTCGACCGTCTCGCGCGACGTCGAGGAGTTGCCGCGGAAGGTGATGCGGTACTTGGCGTCCTCGACGCGCTGCTCCGAAAAGCCGTAGCCGCCCTTCTCCGCCGGCTGATAGGGCGTCGATGTGGCGCAAGCGGCGAGCCCTGCGGCCGCGACGGCTGCGATCAGAAAATTGCGGATCATGATAGCCTCCCGAAATGTCCCCGGAGCGCTCCTTGTGTGAGAAGCGGGAGCGCGCACCCGGGCGCGATCATATAGGAAACAGCCGGCTTTTGAAGCGCGGCGACGCGGCCAACCGGACTAATTCGGTCACGCCTCCTTGAGCCCGGACGCCGCCGAAGCCCTCAAAAGCCTTATGTCGAGATGCGGATAGGGGATTTCGACCCCGTGTTCGCGGAACGCGTCCCAGAGGTTCAACATGACGGCGCTTTTCACGTTGGAGAGGCCGGTCGCCGGATCGTTGATCCAGAACCGCAGGTCGAAGTCTATGGCGCTGTCGCCGAACTCGATGAGATTGCACACTGGCGGCGGGGTCTTGAGGACGCGCTCGGTCGCCAGCGCGACCTCTTCGGCGAGCTTCTTGACGGCGCGCAAGTCCTGCGTCGCATAGGCGACGGAGAACTTCGCATGAATCCGGACGGAGCGGTCCGTGTGCGACCAGTTGACGACGCCGTTCTCGAGAAACTTGTCGTTGGGCACCAGATGCTCGGTTCCGTCGCGCGTTCGCACGCTCACGTAGCGCGCAGTCATTTCCGTGACCCACCCGAAGGTGCCGCCGATCTCGATCACATCCCCCGGCTTGATCGACTTGTCGGCGATGAGCGTGAAGCCGGCGAAGAAATTGGAGACGGTGCGCTGAAGGCCAAGACCGATGCCGAGGCCGACGGCGCCGCCGAACACGGCGAGCGTGGCGAAGGGGAAACCGACAACCTGCAGCGCGATCAGGAGAGCGACGATCGGCGTCAGGACGTCGAGTATCTTGAAGAGCAGCGCCTTGAACGAGGCGGTCAGTTCATCGACCGCCGCGAGGCGGCTCTTCATGAGCCGGTTGACGAGGCTTGCAATCCAGAAGAGAGCGCCGAAAACGATAACGGTGCGCAAAAAGTCGAATGCGGAGTAATTGATCGGAATGCCCTTGGCGTCCATGCCGATGGGGACGGCGAAGGCCTCCAGCTGACGCAACGCTTCGTCAAGAACGCCGAAGGCGTCGAGCGCAGCGATGGGCCAGGCGACATAGAACGCGACCCGCGACCACAACGGCGAGCGGATGACCAGCGTAACGAGCCTTATGACGATCCAGGCCGTGAGCAGGCTGAGACCGGCGTCGATGAGGGCGCCAGGCCGGCCGAGAATGCGAAACGCAGCGGCCGCGAGCTGGAGAATGACGAACAGCGCGATCGGCGTCGCCAGAACCGCGAGCGCGCCCGCCGCTCGGCGCAAGCCGCCCTCAGGCACGCGCGCGGCGATCTCTCTGGTGATGAGCTTTTTCAATTGCGGACCGAACAGCGCCGCGGGAGCAAGGGCCGCGAGGAGCACGACGCCCTGAAGGGCGACGTCGATGGTCAGCATCTGGGCGCCGAACCAGTCGGCGATGCCCTGAAGGCGCTCCCTCATCGCATCGACGGCGAAGAGTTCGCCGAGCGAGGCGCCGTCCTCGCGCGGCGAGGACGGCGGCGGCGATTGCTGCATTTCTCGTTGAACGTCGAACAAGTGGCGTGCGTCAGTGGCTGGCGACGCCGCTCTAACACGTTCCGCGCGCCGCGCAAATCGCGCCTGCGTTCGTCCTTATACAAAGCAACATCAGACCGGAAAGGCGCGTGCGGCGCCCGGCAGGGAGCCCAGCGCCACCGCCCGCGCCTGCTGCGGTTTTCCACGCATGAGGCGGTGCGCCGCCTGAACGCCCCCAAGCCCGACCAGCGAGGGCGCGAGCAGAGGACGCCATTTGAGTGCGAAAAGCAGCCGCGACCGCGCCATGTGATAATCCGACAGCGGCGAGCGGTTGGACGGCTCGGCCGTCGCGGACGGGACGCTCTTCGACGAGGCGCCGTAGCGATGATAGACGACGGCGTCGCGAGCCCAGCCGACGCGAGCGAACGAGCGTCCAGCGAAGGCCCAGTCGGCTTCCTCGTAATAGAGAAAGTAGCGCTCGTCGAGAAAACCGGCGCGCTCGACATAAAAACGCTCGACGGCGATGGCCGCGCCCAGCGGATAGTCGAGCGCATTCTCGATCTCCTCCGTAGACGGCGCTTCTTCGAGCGAGAGGCCGGCGCCGAGATTGCCGCCCAGCAGCGTCAATGGGTCGAGGCGGGCGCCGCCAAGCGCCTGGGCGCGATGCGGCGCGTCGAAGGAGACGACGCTCGCTCCGCAGAGGCCGATCCCGGGATCGGCCAGACGTCGGGCAAATGCGTCAGTCGCGCCTTGCCCCAGCATGGCGTCCGGATTGAGCAGCAGGATGAGGTCGAGATATTGCCGGTTGAGCGCCTTGAGACCGATGTTGCAGCCGGCGGCGAAACCCCCGTTTGACGGCGAGAGCAGAACATTGACCCCGGGCTCTACGACAGCAGGATCGATAGCAATGTGCGCCGTCTCGCCGAAGCGCACATCGCGAGGCGCCGTTGCTGTCTGGGCATGCGGCAGGTCTGCAGCGGTCCGGAAATAGTCGGCCGAGCGATCCGGCGAGGCGTTATCGACGATGACGACCTCGGCCCCATCGCCAGCGTCGCCCAGAATGCTGAGAGCGGCATCCAGCGCCCAGGGTGCGCAATTGTAGTTGACGATGACGGCGCCGACGCGCGTCACGATTCGGTCTCGTCAGGCTGCCCGAGCAGCACCTTGCGCGCCTCGGGGTTCAAGGCGGCGGCGAAGTCGGCGAGAAAGGATTGATGCAGGTCGAAGAGAACATCATCGCGGCCGGACGAGGAGGCGCGCACCAGCGCGCCGTCGAGGTGCAGTCGTCCATTGAAGGCCTGAAACTGCGCGGCGGCCGGGCTGGCGACAAATTCCGGTCCCGAACGGAGCCAATAGCTCACAGCCTCATCGCGCGTTGGGCTTGAGGCGACGAGGCGCACGATGCGCGCATCGGCGCCGCGAAGGATCACCGGAACAACGGATCGGGACCTGATCTCGAAGCCTTGCGCCACATAGCAGCTCTCCGGCCGATGCAGGCGGACGGAGTCGCCGAGCGGAGGGCCGTAAGCGGCGACCAGCGTGACGACGCGGCCGGCGGCGTCCTTGTAGGCGCGATAGGCGATCGCCTCGCCGGGCTTCAAATCGAGCTCCCTTGGCAGGACCGCGTCAGGAATGGGCGCCTCGCGCCACTCGCCGAAGCTTTGGGGAAGCATCGCCTCGAGATCGGGCGCCGCGCGCGGCGTCTGCGGCGCCGGCTTCAGGGCGCCGGTTGCAGCGGCGACCGCCAGCATCAGGGCGGCGAGGAAGAGCGTGCGCCCGGTCGTCGCGAGCTTTGCCTCTGCGACCCGCATCATCGCCGCTTCTCCCAGAAGAGCGCCGCCAGCCAGTCGGCGAAGAAGACGCCGCCCAGCGCCGCGGCGAACATGACGAGCCCGGCCGTTTCGTGCAGAAAACTCTGCCCCGCGTCGTATCCGAGATAGTGCGTGATCAGAACGAGGATGGCGACGCGCGCCGCGTTCGCAGCAATGGCGATCGGCGCCAGCGACAAGATGACGGCGCTGTTGACGCGCCACGAGCGACGCTTGACTGCATAGAGATAGACGGCCCCGACAGCCGTCAGCGCAATGAGCGAATTGAGGCCGGCGCAAGCGTCTGCGACAAGCAGCTGATAAGGGCCGGCCGAAATGACTGCGCCAGCATGCGAGACGGGCAGCCCCGCAGCGAAGAGCCCCGCGCTCACCCACTCCGAAATCAGTCTCTTCAGCGGCGAGGTAAGGGCTTCGAGCGCCCAGGCCGGCCAAATGATGAGGTAGAAACTGAGCGCGAGCGGAAACCAGAGACGCACCAGCCCTTTGAAGCCGAAGAGCGCGAGCGTCAAACCTGTCGCAACAAGCCCTTGGCTGGCGGAGAGCAGGAGGGTCGCCTCGGCTGTTCGTCCGAGCGCATAGGCGGCGAGCCCCGTGCAGAGAACGAGCGCGCCGCAAACGAAACCGGTTCGGCCTGCGACGAACCGGAAATCTCCTCGCATCAGGGCAGACCAGGCGACGCCGACGGCGATCGCCATGATGAAAGGCTGGTGCGCATTCTCGTCGCGACGCCAGGCGCCTTCAGCAAACTCGACATAGACGGGCAGATAAAGCGCGCCCCACGCCGCAAGGAGCGCGCCGATCACCAGCGCCGGGCTCCAGCTTGTCGGCGGTGCGCTGATATTGAGCTGAAATCCGCGGGGCATCGCAAACCCTCAGGCCGTTACAACGGCGCCGAGGATTTCCGTTCCGATCTGGCGCAGGACGACCTGCAATTGCTTGAGGTCTTCCGCCCGCGTGTCGTCGCGCCGGACCACGATGAGCCCGGACCTTGTTTCGGCCCAAACGAACTGACCGTCGGCGGCCGGCCCGAACGGCGCAGTGAGCACGACGACGACATCGAATTCGGCTCTGGCCCGCTCGAGAGCTGCTCGAAACGGGGCCCCGGCGAGCAGTTCCTGCGGACGTTCGGCAGGGCCATGCGCGGCAAGCAGCTTCAGTCGTTCGATGGGCGTTTGTTGCACGGCGGCGTCGAAATCCCGGGCGCCGGACAGATGTTCGACAAGTCCGCCGTCGGGAACGCCAAATAAGGTCGCCGCCGAGGGACGGCGCACATTGGCATCGACAAGGAGCACATGCTTGCCGATCTGGGCGAAGGCGACGGCGAGATTGGCCGCCGCGGCGTTCGCCCGAACGCCCGGCCCGGACGGAATGACGGAAAAGAGCTTCAGCTTGTCCGGGGCCTGCGTGGTCATGAGCCGTGTGCGCAGCGCCCCATATTGCTCGGCCGCGGCCGATTGGGGCCGGCGCAAGGTCACAAGATCGGCATGGAGCGCAAAGGCCGCCGGCTCGGCCCGCAAGACTCCGTCGCGGATGGCTGTCGCCGCGCAGAGATCTGCGGCGCTGACGAGCTTCAGCTTGCGCGCGGAAATGGCGAAGGAGTCGCCGGAGCGCTGCGCGTGCTCCTTGATCTTCGCCGAGGCCTCAGCGCTGAGGCGGCCGAGGTTTGCCAGTATTTCGTCGATTTCGCGCGGCGCTGAGGCCGCCTCCTGAATGGTTGGGAGATTTGACGGCGAATCGGCGCCGACGACGGCCAGCGCCGGCGCGTCGAATACGTCTTTCAGTTCGTTCTGGAGACGGATCGCGCTCATGCGGCCGCCCTCATCGCCTGGCGGGCCGCCGGCTTGCGGCGCCGACGCCTCACGGCTCGTGGGGGCGCTGGAATCTCCGCCAGAACCGGCGCGCGCAGGAGCCGGCGCACCGTCGCGGCGTCGCGAATGCGACCCTCGGCGAATTCGACGGCGACAGCGACGCCTGCGCCGAGAACGGCGCCGATCATCAGCCCCAGCAAGGCGATGACGACGAATGGCGGCGTCAGCGCCTCGGTCGGCGGCACGGCGCGCGAGAGCAGCACGACATCTAGATCATCGACGCGAGACTGCATCGCTTCCTGCATCGTGCGATTGGCGACAAGCGCGTAAGTGTCCCGGCTCGCGCTCACTTTGTTCTCGAGGCGGTCGTAGGTTTCCTTGACCTTCTGCAGGCTGACGACTTCGGTTTTTTTTCTGCCGGCGTCTCTTTCAAGAGCGCGCAGGCGCCGTTCGGCGTATTCGACGCGATCCTGAACAGCGAGCCTTATGCTCGCTTCCAGCGTCTCTTTCTGGCGTTTCAGATCGACATAGTCCGGGTAGGACTCGTCGAAGCGCCCTCCCAGCGCCTGCAACGCGGCGGCGACCTCGCCAAGACGCTGCTGCGCCTGACGCGCTCCGTGCAGGTCTTCGCCCAGCGCAAGCGTCTTGAGGCCTTCTGCGGCGGACTGTTGCGACAGCGACCACAGGGCCTGCGCCTGTGAAAGATCGGCGCGGGCGTTGGCGACGCTTGTTGCGAGCGAAGTCAGCTCGAGTTCGGCCGTTTCCAGACGGTTGTCGCCCATGGCGACGATGCCTGCGCCCTCGCGAAACTCGCTCAAGTCGCGCTGCGCGCCCTCGAGGTCGCGTTCGAGCGTTTGGCGTTCTTCCGTGAAGGACGCCGCCGAGCGCGCCGCCCGGCGCTGGCGCTGATCCAGCACGGTTTTCATGTAGGCGGCGGCGAAACTGTTGGCGACGCGCGAGGCCTGGCCGGGATCGTCGCCGCGATAGGCGATCGACAGCGTGCCCTCAACGGAATCGGCGCTGACGAAGAGATTCTCGACGAGTTCGTCCGCGGCCCACAACCGCGAGTCATTGCCCGCGACAATCTCGCCGCCCGTTTCACGCCGCCAGCGCTCATCGAAATCGGAAGGCGCTATGAAGCCCTCATCGACGAGCGCGTCGAAGGCCTCGAGCGCCACGGCGCGGCTGCCGGCGATCGCGGCCTGCTGGCCAAGATACTCCGAGACGCGCAAGCGCGGTTCGTAAAGACCCGTCACCATGTCCTTCTGAATGGAATCGACCAGCACTTTTGCTGACGATTCATAGGTCCTCGGCAGCAGCGCGCCCGCGGCGAGCCCGACCGCCAGCCCGACAAGCGCCGCCCAGCCGAGGATGAGCTTCCTCGCGGCAAGACATCGCAACAGAGCGTTGAACCCCATGCCGCTCACCCCCTACTTGCTCGGCGCCGGAGCTCTGGCGGGCGCCGCGCTCGGTCGGTAGTAGGCGATTTGCGCTTTCGCCTTGAGCCGCGAGACGAGCGCCTCGGCCCGCGCGGCGGCGGTCTCCTCGAGAAGCGACCGACGCGCCAGGAGGCGCCATTCGGAGGTTGGCAGAACTTCCTTCCGCGCCCGCATGATCTTCATGATCTGCGTCTGGGCTTCGCCCTTGACGACGATATTGTCCGAGACCGTGTAGCGCGCGAGCTGCTCGCGAATGGCTTGTGGAAACGCGGTCGATGGCTGCACGGCCGCTGAGACCGAGAACGTCGTCTGCGCCCGTTCGAGCGCCACGACCAACGCGCCGAAATCGCGGGCGTCGTCGAAGAGCGGGGCCATCGCCTTGTCGTCGAATCTGGCGGTCGGCAATGTGAGGACAGCGAAGTCGTAGACGCGGCGGTCGGAAAAGAGGCTGGGATTTGCGCCGATGAAGTCCTCGATTTCCTCCGGCGTCGGCTCCGGCGGCTGAGCCGCAAGGCCGAGGTAGAGATCGGCGAGCGCCTGCTCTTCCGCTGCAGCCATGCGCAGCATGGCGTCGGGCTTGCGGTGCAGGTTCTGCGTGCGCGCGGCGCCGACGAGCAGGGTCCGGCTCACCAGACTGTCGAGCGCGACGCGCTCGGCGTCGGGATCGCTCATCGAAAGCCCGAGCCGTCCCATTTCCGCGCGGAGCTCGCTCAAGGTGATCTCGCGCCCGGAGGCCTTGGCGACGACCTGCGTCTCGCCGGATGCGGCCGATTTGGGCGCAGGACGCGACACCGCCTCGGCCGATTCGCCGATGAACAGGAACGCGAGCGCAGCGCCCGCGGCAGAGACGTGAAAGAGACGCATTCGACGTCCTCCGGTTGCAACATGGAGGACGAACGCTCAGCCGGCGCGCAGTACCGCAAACATGCGGCGCGCGCGCCACCAGCGGATGCGCATCAGAACTCCGGCCGCCGCGGCCCTGTCGACAAAGCGCTTGAGGCGCCGGGTCGTCAGAACCCTGAACATATGCGGCGCGGCCGAGAACGCCGTTGCGATCGCCAGCGCCGCCCATTTGAGGCGGCCGACGGGGCTTCGCCCTCCAAAGCCGTTCCAGCGCTCCTGAACGAGCCGGTCCCATTTTCGGACCAGTTCGCTCCAATCCCGGCGCGCGGGATGGCCGATGATTGACCTAGCGTTAAAAGCTAAACGAAACCCTAGCGCGACGGCCCGCCGACAGAAATCGAGGTCCTCCGACAGGCCATGCGTGAAGGGACCCGTCTTCTCCAGGGCTTCCCGTGTCACGAACAGGTTGGCGGTGACCGAGAACTTCTTCCGCGCCACGTAATCGCGCTGGCGAAACGCGAAGACCTTCTCGAAGGCTTCGACAGGCGATGGCCGCGCCTCGTCAGCGACCGTCACCATGACGTCGCCTCCGGACAAGTCGGCGCCCTCAAGGCTCCTGACGCCTTCGGCGAGCCAGCGCTCGTCGGCGACGCAATCGGCGTCGATAAAAGCGAAGAGCCGGCCACGCGCCCCGGCTATTGCAGCGTTGCGGGCATGGGCCGCACCGCGCATGGGCTCGCGCACCAGCCGCGCCTTCGGGAAGGCTTCCAACGCTTTTGACAAGGCGGCCTGATCGTCAGAGCCGTTGTCGGCGACGATGACTTCCAAAGCGCCTCGCGCGAACGTCTGACGCGTGAGGCTGTGCAGGCAGATCGCCAGCGCCGCCGGCTGATTGAAATGAGGAATGATGACGCTGACATCGGGCGCCGTCATTGCGACGCCTCGACTCTGGTCGAGGCCGCCGCCGCCACAACTGCCTTGGCGGCGTCGATGGACCGCGATGTCCGTTTCTCGAAGACCCGTTCATAGGCGTGGAGGAGATGAGGAACTGAATGCTCCCAGGAGAGGCGCGTCGCCACGCGCTCCCGTCCGAGCGCGCCCATGCGCTCGCGTTTGCCTTTCTGAACGATCAGTTGGCAGATTTTCTTTGCGAAATCTTCGGGGTCGTCGCGCCTCGCATAGAGCGATGCGCCGCCGGCCGATTGGCGGCCCTCATAGAGGTCGAATTGCACGATCGGCTTGCCGAGCGCCATGTACTCCATGATCTTGTTCATGGTCGATTTGTCGTTCATCTCGGTCGCGCGGTCCGGATTGACGCAGATGTCGGCTGTATTGAGGACGTCGAGAAGGACGTCGTCGCTGGCGCGCCCATAGAACGTGAAATGATCGGCGACCCCGCGTTCCTCAGCGAGCGCTTTCATCGCATCCAGCTTCGGTCCGGCGCCCACGATCGCGAAGTGCGTCGTGCCGCGCCCGCGTTCGGCGATGACGGACCTTGCGGCTTCGATCAGGAGATCGAGCCCTTCCTGTCTGCCGATGACGCCGACATAGCCGATGAGGTGATCGGCGCCTTTCTTCAGCTCCTCTTTGGGCGCCTGAATCTGCAGCTTCTTGAGGTTGGGACCCGAGCGCACGACGAAGACGTTTTCCTCGCGCATGCGCCCGCGCTCGATCGCCACCTGGCGATAGGAGTCGTTGGTGGCGATCGAAACATCCGCTGTCGCAAAAGTGAGCCGCTCGAAGAGCTTGAGCGCCGCCCAGAAGATGTCGCGCCGCTCGAATTTCGATTCGTAGAGCTCTGGCGAGAGATCGTGATGATCGAAGACGAACTTCGTTCGGAAAAAGAGCTTGAAGAACGCCGCGACAGTGAACATGAGATCGGGCGGATTGCAGGCGTGGATGACGTCGAAGCCGCGCTCACGCCGGACCCGCAGGGCGAGCCGGAACTGCCAGTAGAGCGCGCTCGCATACTCCTTGAGATAGCCGAAGGCGGTGTCGTCGGACTGGAGCAGCGGGTGACGGTAGATGTGAACGCCGTCAACGACTTCGTATGGCGTTTCGTAATCCTTCAACGCCGGCGAGACGACCGAAACGTCAAAGCCGTTCTGGGCGAGCGTCGTCGCCTCAGACCAGACGCGCCTGTCGAAGGGAACCGGCAGGTTCTCGACGATGATGAGGACGCGGCGACGCTTACCAGTTGACGCCTTCATACGCACACTGAAAGTCTTTCGGCAAAGGGGTTCGCACGAGATCGACGAGCCGCTGCGGCGGCCTCATCAGGAGCGGGGCGCTGCGGAATTCGTTGGCCCGGTTGCCGATGACGACCGTCTGGCCGAAGGCGACCGTTTCTTCGAGATCGTCGGAGAGGATTTCCGCAATGTGGGGAATGACGCCGTTGATGTAATCGCGATTGGAGCCAGTGAGCTGCGCCAGGCGCACGCTTCTGTCGTAGATGCGGACGTTGTAGCCCTTGCCGATCAACTGCTCGACCAGCGCGACCTGAGGGCTCTCGCGCAGATCGTCCGTGTCGGCCTTGAATGAGATGCCGAGGAAGGCGATGTCGCGCTTGCCGCCATCGACGATCATTTCAAAGGCGCGATCGATCTGGCGCTTGTTTGAGATCACGACCCCGGTCAGCAGCGGCGTATCGACGTCCAGCGTCTTGGCGCGGTGGATGAGCGCTCGCAGATCCTTGGGAAGGCACGAGCCGCCGAAAGCAAAGCCCGGCTTCAGATAGGCTGGCGAGATGTTGAGCTTCTCGTCGGCGCAGAAGATGTCCATCACATCGTGGCTATCGACGCCGACCGCCTTCGACACGGAGCCGATTTCATTGGCGAAGGCGACCTTCACCGCATGCCAGGCGTTGTCTGCGTATTTGACAAGTTCGGCGACGTCGATGCCGGCGACGAAGCGCGGGGCGTCGATGCCCTCATAGAGCTTCGAGACAATTCTCGCCGTCTCCTCGTCCAGCGCCCCGATGACGATCTTCGGCGGATGGTCATAGTCATGGACCGCTGTCGATTCGCGCAGGAATTCCGGATTGTTCGCGACGTTGAGCCCCTCGCCGGCCTTGCGGCCGGACGCGCCTTCGAGCGCCGGGATCACCTCGCCCCGCATCGTGCCGGGAAGGACGGTCGAGCGCAGAACGACCGTATACGGCTTGTCCGATCCGCGCAGATGCTCGCCGATTTCGCGGGCGACGTTGACCACGGCTTCGGTGTCGAGACTGCCGTTCCTGCGGCTCGGCGTGCCGACGCAGATAAGCGCCAGATCGCTCCCGCCGATCGCCTCGGCGGCGCTGGTCGTCGCCTTGAGGCGCCCTTGCGTGACCGCTTCGAGAATCAAGTCGTCGACATGCCTTTCGACAATTGGGGAATGCCCCTTGTTGATGAGATCGACCTTCGCTCTTTGCGGATCGACTCCGATAATCTCGTGCCCGTCGCGGGCCAGGCACGCCGCCGAGACTGTGCCGACATAACCGAGGCCAAACACCGCGATCCTCATCGCGCCCGCCCGCCCGGCGCGCGCAAGCGGAAAAGCGCCGACATAGCGGCGCCGAGAACTGTGGATTTCACCACGACTTTTAAACCCGGGTTAATTCTACCCGCCGACAATCGGCCTGCTGACATTCGAGCATTTGAAGCTTTCGATCGGCTGAATGGGATTCATAAAAATGCGCGCAGGCGCCATCGCCGCATTGATGACCGGCCTTTGCGCATTGATCGGCGCCGCTGGTCGGGCCGAGGCGCGCACGGCGACCTATGTTGCGCCCGCCTCGATCGCGCCCGGCCCGCTCGCCGCGCTTTCGACCAAGGGCGACAAGGCCGGCTATGTCGTCGGCCTCGACCAGACGCTGGCCCTTGTGTTCGATCAGCGTTTCGGGGGCATAAAGGGCTCTGACAAGATCACCGTCTTCACACTGGCCCCGTCGCAGGGCGATGCGCGCGCCATCGTCAGCTTCGGCGTCTACAATAACGGCTCACCCATCATCGTGAGGGCGCACAGCGTCAACGCCGGCAGCTCGCTGACGATCAGCAATCTTTTTCAGCTGGGTTGCGCCATCTTCCAGGGCTGCAATTACATTTCGATCACGACCGACAGGGCGCGAAAAGGAGCCGCCGGAACGACCGTCGACTATATCGATATGAACGGCGAGGTGACGGACGTGACGGCGCCGACTCCGGAGCCGTCAGTCTGGGCGCTGATGATTGTCGGGTTTGTCGCGGTCGCCTGGAGGCTCAAGACGGCGCGGCCGGCTCGCTCTCCTCAGGTTTCCTCCGGATAAGGCAGGCTTGCGATGTGGAGCAGCAGAAACGCTCCCGCGATGAGCAGCCCGACCGCGAACGCCGCGTGGCCGGCGTTGCCGAGCCAGTTCCCGACCGCCGACGAGAGAGAGATCAGCACATAGGGGCCGAGCGGCGGATCCTCGTGCCGGAACCGCAGAAAGAACATGCCCGCCGTCGCCATAAAGAGGGCGACCGCGAGGAGGTCGAACATCGTCTCCATGACGCGATCTTCGGGCGCCGAGGGTTAAACAAGGCTTAGGGCGCCGCGCGCAACTGGCGCGACTTTCCCCGGAGCGACCCTCGGGCCGGGCCCATCCGCGAGGCGAAAGCCTTACTCCGCTCGTGAAGCGTCCCTGATCGCGCGGAACTCGTCGCCGTCGCGCCACGTCGGCCATTTGTCAGAAGTTGCGATCTCGGCGCCGACTTCCTGGAGCATGTCGACGGTGTCGGCCATGGCGGAGAGATCCCAGCTCTCGTCATACTCGTCCGAAGGCTGATGGTAGCGCTCGGCGGTGTAGGCGTCGAGGAGCGCGCGGCCGGCAGTCTCGCCTCCATCGACGAGGTCGTAGCCGGAATCTGCGTAAAGCATCGGCACGCCTTTTTTGGCGAAGGAGATATGGTCCGAGCGGTAGAAATAGCCCTTCTCCGGCTCGGTGTCGGGGCGGATGTAGAGCCCGCGCGCATCGGTCTTCTTCTTCAAGATATCCTCAAGTTCGGATTTGCCGGCGCCGACGACGATCACATCCCTGGCCTTCGGCGTCGGCAGCATGCCGTCGATATTGACGCCGGCGACGATGTCCTTGAGCGGCACGGGAGGCGATTCCGCCATGTAGGCGGACCCGAGAAGTCCCGATTCTTCGCCCGTCACCGCGGCGAACATGATCGACCGCCGCGGCCTCGGGCCGGCTGCGAATTTCTCGGCGATTTCGAGAATGGCCGCGACGCCCGTCGCATTATCGACCGCGCCGTTGAAGATGTGGTCCTCGCCGCCGGCCGCCGGATCATCGCCGAGATGATCCCAGTGCGCCGTATAGAGAACATATTCATGCGGCGCTTCGGCGCCGGGCAGAACGCCGACCACATTGGCGTCCGCGCTGCGGCGGATGGCATTCGTCACTTTTGCTGAGGCCGTGACGCCGGTCAGCGGAACCGCCGTGAAGCCGCGGGTCTTGGCGGCTTCGAGAAGCGCGTCGTAATTCAGGTTCGCGCGCGTCAGCAGCTTCTTCGCCGCATCGTTCGATATCCACGCCTCGACCTTCACACGCGATGCGCCGTCGTCGGCGCGCTTCAAATCGATCTGCGGGCCGGACCAGGAGCTCTCGACCACATTCCACCCATAGGCGGCAGGCCCCGTGTCGTGCACGATGAGCGCGGCGGCGGCGCCCTGCCGCGCGGCTTCCTCATACTTGTAGGTCCAGCGGCCGTAATAGGTCATGGCCTTGCCAGTGAAGAGTTCGGGATTCCCGGTCGCGTAGCCTGGGTCGTTGATGAGGATGACGACGGTTTTTCCCTTCACATCGACGCCGGCATAATCGTTCCACTGATATTCGGGGGCGACGATGCCGTAGCCGACGAAAACGACGTCCGATTTCTCGAACGCTACGCCTTCGGCGACTTGCTTCGTCCAGTAGACGATGTCGGTCTTGTATTTGAGATCGGAGAGACCGTCCGCACCCTGAAGTTTGAAGAACGATTGATCGGGAACGACATTCGATTCGACGAGCGGGACTTCCTGGAAATAGGATGCGCCGATCGGCTCAAGGCCGAGGCGCTCGAACTCGGAGGCGATGTAGCGACGAGCCTTCTCGCCGCCGGGGCTCGCCGGCGCGCGGCCCGCGAACTCGTCGGACGAAAGCATCTTGATGTGCGCCTTGAGGCCCTCGCTCGTGATCGGCGGCGCTGCGGCCGGCGCGCTCATCGCTTCCGGAACAGGCAGCGCCTCAACGGCCTTTTCACCGACTTTCTTGCTGCACGCGGCCAGTGCGAAAACGGCGAGAGCTAAAACGGCGAGCGGCGCGGATTTCATGTCTGTCTCCCTTGGAAGAAGAGCAGGGTCTGTCGCACGGCGTTCGCCCGGCGATCAAGCCCGCCCGGCCGACAACGCCGCTTTGTCGCCCGGCGGGCAATCATGGCCTGCGGCATGAGGTAACAACGGCCGCCTGCCGGGCCGCCTCGCCGCCTGCCGGTTTTTGCCCTAAGAGCCTCGCGGATTGAGGCCCGGCGCACCCGGCGAGGGCGCCTCGTGTCCGGAGGAGCTGTGATGAGTGTCTCGGCAAAAGCTATCCCAGCCGCCCCGTCGCGTTTCGAAGAGCGTGCGCCCGCCCACCTCAGGAATCTGACGCCGGCCGCGCTCTACGAACACGCCATCCGCCGCGGCGAGGGCATGGCGGCCGCCGAAGGTCCGCTTGTCGTGAAGACCGGCGAGCATACGGGACGCTCGGCCAACGACAAGTTCACTGTTCGCCGCCCGGAGACCGAGACCGCCGTCTGGTGGGACAACAACAAGGGGATGACGCCGGATGCCTTCGAGCGCCTGCGCATCGACATGCTCGAACACGCCGGCTCCCTCGATCTTTATGCGCAGGACCTCTACGGCGGCGCCGATCCCGTCAACCGCATCACGGTCCGTGTCCTGACGGAACTCGCCTGGCACTCGCTGTTCATCCAGCACCTGCTCGTGCGCCCGCCCAGGGCCGAGCGCGGCCAGGAGCCGGACTTCACCATTGTCGATCTGCCGAGTTTCGAGGCCGATCCCGCACGACATGGCTGCCAGTCGAAGACGGTCATCGCCGTTGATTTCGTGAAGCGCCTGATCCTGATCGCGGGCACGTCCTACGCCGGCGAAATGAAGAAGTCCGTGTTCACCATTATGAACTACATTCTGCCGGAACGCGGCGTGATGCCCATGCATTGCTCCGTAAATGTCGGAAAGAATGACGATCCAGCCGTGTTCTTCGGCCTCTCCGGCACCGGCAAGACGACTTTGTCCGCCGATCCTGCCCGCACGCTGATCGGGGACGACGAGCACGGTTGGGGGCCGAACGGCCTCTTCAATTTTGAGGGCGGCTGCTACGCCAAGATGATCCGGCTCTCGCCCGTCGCGGAGCCCGAGATCTACGCCACGACCCGGCGTTTCGCGACGGTGCTCGAAAATGTCGTCATGGATCCGGTGACGCGCGCCCTCGATCTCGACGATGCGAGCCTTGCCGAAAACAGCCGCGGCGCTTATCCGATCGACTATATTCCGAACGCGTCGGCGACCGGGCGCACCACGCATCCCAAAAACGTCATTATGCTGACGGCCGACGCCTTCGGCGTGCTGCCTCCGATTGCGCGGCTTTCGCCTGAGCAGGCGATGTATCATTTCCTGTCCGGCTTCACGGCCAAGGTCGCCGGCACCGAGAAAGGCCTCGGCAAGGAGCCGCAGCCGACCTTCTCTACCTGTTTCGGCGCGCCCTTCATGCCGCGTCATCCCTCCGTTTACGGAAAGCTGCTCGGCGAACTCATCGACCGTCACAAGACGTCGTGCTGGCTCGTTTCGACTGGCTGGACCGGCGGGCCCTCCGGAACCGGAAGCCGCATGCCGATCAAGGCGACCCGCGCGCTCCTCTCAGCGGCGCTCGACGGTTCGCTGAAGAACGCCCCGATGCGCAAGGATCCGGTCTTCGGCTTCGAAATCCCCGTTTCGGTTCCGGGCGTCGATGCGGCGATCCTCGATCCGCGCGCGACGTGGAAGAACCCGGCCGACTACGACGCGCAGGCGCACAAGCTCGCGGCCATGTTCCGGGACAATTTCGTGAAGTTCGCCCCGTTCGTATCCGCCGCTGTGAACGCGGCGGGACCGAAGGGATAGCTTGGCCTACCAGCGGCCTTGCGCCGGGATTTAGCCGTAGAATGAGTGAGGCGGCTCGCCAGCCGCGGTTCGACCGCCCTGTCAGCCGGGCTCTTTTTCCATCGCTGGCGCCGCCGGATCGGCGGCGTGGTCGCCGGCAGGCTCCGCTGGCGCCGCCGGCGCGGGGAAATCCACGGGCTGATCGGAGAGCGTACGGAGATAAGCGAGGACTTCAGCGCGTTGCTCTGCTTTGGCGATCCCGGCGAACGACATCGCCGTGCCCGGCACCGTTTTTTGCGGCGTGTGAATGTAGTCGTAGAGGCGCTCGTAGGTCCACGCGCCGCCATGGGCTTTCATCGCGCTCGTATAGGTGAACCCTTCATGGCTCGCGACCGGCCGGCCGACGACAGCCCAAAGATTGGGGCCCTGCAGATTGGCGCCGGCCTTCTCGAAGGTGTGGCACGAGGCGCAGAGAGCGATCCGGCGTTTGCCGGCGTCGGCGCTCGCTCCCGCGAGCAGCGTCCCGAGATCGGCGACAGCCGCAGGCGCCGCCCCGGCCCCGCCGTCAAGCTTGAACTCCGGCGCGTAAGCGAAATGCAGTTCGTGACCGGCGCTGTGATGGCCGCCGCCGAACACCGCGTTGGCGAGCTGCGGGAGGCCAAAAAACAGCAACGCCGCGGCGAGCAGCGCGCTGGCGATCTTGTTGCCGAAAAGCGGGTCTTGCATGTGGCCTGCCTGAAGAACGGGAGATGACCGGCGGGCTTCTATCGGGGTTCCGGCGGACCGGCAATGCGCGCCACAGGCTTGCGGCCTTTGATCGCGGCCGGGTTTGCGCGGCGCTGAGCCTTGAATTCGCCTCGACGGCGGACGACACCGCTGCTTCGGGAAAAGCAGGCGGGACCAATGGCGGGCAGTGGGCGGAAGATCGCCTTTCAGGGCGAGTTTGGAGCCTTTTCGGACGAGGCTTGTCGGGTCTTCGCGCCTGATTTCGATCCGTTGCCCTGCCCGACTTTCGAGGCCGCACTCGATGCGGTCAGGGACGAGCGCGCCGAGCGCGCCATGCTGCCGATCGAGAATTCGCTCGCCGGGCGCGTGGCTGATATTCATCACCTGCTGCCTCAGGCGGGGCTCCATATCGTCGCGGAACATTTCCTCCCGGTGCGCCACCAGCTCCTCGGCCGGCCGGACGCCGAGATTTCGGACATCCGCTCGGTCCGCAGCCACGCCATGGCGCTTGGCCAGTGCCGTCAGATCATCCGTGAGCTGAACCTTGCGCCGGAAATAGGCGGCGACACCGCCGGCGCCGCGCGCCGGCTCGCCGAGAATGGCCGCAAGGACGAGGCGGTGATCGCCTCAGCGCGCGCCGCCGAGCTTTACGGCCTCAAGGTGCTGAGAGCGGACGTCGAGGACGCCGGCCACAACACGACGCGCTTCCTCGTCATGGCGCGCGAGCCCAACGATCCGCTTTCTGACGACATCCCCACGGTCACCAGCTTCGTCTTCCAGGTGCGCAACATTCCAGCCGCACTCTACAAGGCGCTTGGCGGCTTCGCGACAAACGGCGTCAACATGACGAAGCTCGAGAGCTACATGGCGGACGGCTCGTTTGCACAGACGATGTTCTATGCCGACATTGAAGGCCATCCCCAGGCCGATCATGTGCGGCGCGCCCTCGAAGAGCTGTCGTTTTTCTCGACCTCCCTGAAGATCCTCGGCGTCTACAAGTCGGCTCGCGCGCGCAGCGCGTAGGCCTCGTCAGGAGGCTGCGCGGACCAACGGGCGGGCATCCTGTCCGCGCGCGAGGAACGCGGCGGCGTCGCTCGCCGTCATCGGCCTCCCCGTCAGAAAACCCTGCACGTCCGGACAACCCGAAACGGTGAGGCAGAGCCGCTGGGCTTCCGTCTCGACGCCTTCGGCGATGACGGAGAGACCGAGCGCGCGGGCGAGGCGGACGATCGCCGACACGACGGCGTCGGCCTGCGGTTCGGCGCCGAGCCGCGCGACAAACGAGCGGTCGATCTTGATCTTGTCGATCGGATAGCGCTGCAGGTAGCCGAGGCTCGAATAGCCGGTCCCGAAATCGTCGAGCGCAATCTTGAAGCCGAGTTGGCGCAGGCGCCGCAAGGTCTCGCGGGTTTGCGGATCGTCGCCGAGCAGCAAGCCTTCGGTGATCTCAAGTTCAAAATCCCTGGGCGACACGGCGCATTCCGCGACGAGGCGTTCGAGCTGCGAGGCGAAGTCCTTCACCCGCAGTTGCGCGGCCGAGACGTTGACCGCGATCCGCACGCCGCCGAATTTTCGGCTGTCCTCAAACGCCCGCCGCAAGGTGAACATGCCGAGCGCTTCAATCAATCCCGTCTCCTCCGCGATCGGCACAAAGGCGGCCGGCGAGATTGGTCCCCGCTCCTTGTGATTCCACCGCGCCAGGGCCTCAAGGCCGATCACTTCGTTGCGCGCGTCAGTTTGCGGCTGGTAATAAAGTTCAAGCTCGCCCCTCGCGAGCGCCTCGCGAAGATCGTTCTGCAGCGCCGCGCGGGTCTTCACCGCGGCGTCCATCTGTTTTTCAAAGAACACGTAGCGCCCGCGACCGCTTGCCTTGGCGCGATAGAGCGCGAGATCGGCGCGGCGCAGACACTCCTGGGGATTGTCCTCGTCGTTCCCAACCATGGCGACGCCGATCGACCCGCCGATGAAGACGCGGCCGACCTGCAGCTCGATCGGCGGCGTCAGCGCCGTCACGATGCGATGGGCGAGAGCGCCGGCGCACTCGGCCGTTGCGCCGGGTTGAATGATCGCAAACTCGTCCCCGCCGAGGCGCGCGATCAGGTCTGTGTCGCGGCAGGACGCCTGAATGATCCTCGCGACGAGACGGATCAACTCATCGCCTGCGAAGTGGCCGAAGGCGTCGTTCACTTCCTTGAAGTGATCGAGATCGATGCAGTGCACGGCGAACGGCCGCCCGTCCCGCCGCAATTCGGCAATGTTGCGCGCCAGCGCCTCTGACAGCATCGCCCTGTTTGGGAGGCCGGTCAGCACGTCGTGAAAAGCGAGGTGCGAGGCGCGCGCCTCGCTTGAAATGAGGTTCTGCGCGGCCACATTTCCGCGTCGGAACATGATGGCGGCGAGCCCGCCGAGAGACCCGATGAGCATCAGCATCGACGGCAGGGCCTTGGCGAGCAATTGGGCGCCTGGCTGCGATGGCGTCCACGCCAGCGTCGCGACCGGGCGCCCATCCGCGCCCCGCAGGACGGCGCGAGCGCGGCCGCTTGCTGGCGCGCCCAAATCGTCTTCCAGAACGGCGTCTGCGAGCAGAAAGCGGTCCGCCAACGCCTTGACGACAGCCGCATCGATCTTTTTCGCGGTCACGACGATGGCGGAACGGCTGGTGCGCGGCGTAGAGGCGCCGAAGTCCGGCTGAACGAGACTGGCCGCGACGATGTAGGTTTCTCCATGAACAGCAACGGTCGTGCTGGCGTTGATTGGCGCCGATCTTGTTTCGCCGCGCACGACCAGCTCCTTCAGCGGAAGCCTCTCGCGCTCCCTGTTGCGAAGCGTCCCGATCAGCGGCGCCGCCCCGACGATGAAATCGCGCACATCGGCGACGGAAGCGCTCCGCCCGCCCAGCAGCGCGTATTGCGTGTCGTTGTCGCGATCGAGGATGACCGCCGCTTCGAAGCCCTCGGTTTGCCAGAAGTAGGAGCCGATGTTCCAGTGGGCCCAAGCGGCGTCGAACTCCACGTCGAGATTCTGCACGGCCTCGTCCCACACCGTCTGGGGCAGGGATTTGCGGGCGATCTCTTTGAAATAGTCGGCGACGCCGTTGGCGACGACGAGCTCCTCGCGCTGGCGCGCAGCCGTATCGGCCTGGAAAGCGGAATAGAACGGCGTCCCCATGAGCAGCAATGCGCCTGCGACCCCAAGGAGGCAGGCGGACCACATGAGAAGGCGCTGCAAGGAGTGCTTCACGACCGGCGGCGACAATTTGCTCTGTATATGGATTGAAATTGGCGCAAGGGCGTTAACAAATCTTGCCGCCGCCTTGCTGAATCGACCATTAACCGCCGCAGACGACGCTCAGCCCTGCGCCCAGCGCTCAATGAGCCGGCGCGCAATCGTGAAGCGCGGCGGCAAACGCAGATCGCTGCGGCCCGCTCCCCCGAGCATGGCGAGCACCTCGCTGCGCGAGACCCAATGCGCCTCAACGATTTCCCTTTCGTCGAGTTTGAGGGTCCGGCTTTCGGCGTCGCCCAGAAAGCCCATCATCAGGGAGGAAGGGAACGGCCAGGGCTGCGAGAACTGATAGCGCGCGTTTTTGAGGACAACCCCTGCTTCCTCGCGCAATTCGCGGATGGCGCAGGCCTCCGGCGTCTCGGCGGCTTCCACAAAGCCGGCGAGCGCGGACACGAAGCCCGGCGGAAAGCGTGGGTTGCGGCCGAGGAGACAAGAATCTTCGTGCACGGCCAGAATGATCGCCACAGGATCCGTGCGCGGGAAATGTTCGATTTCGCATAGCGCGCAGACGCGCTTGGCGCCGCCTTCTCCCATTTCGGTCGAGCCGCCGCAATTGGCGCAATAGGAGTGCCGGCGATGCCAGTCGAGAAGCCATCGGCCTTGTCCAATGACCGCGAGATCGTCCGCGGAAAGGCTCGCGGCCGCTTCGCGCAACGCCGTGTAGCGCCCGATTGCAGCGAACGGCGCGGTCTCCGCGTCGCCCGCTGCGGACGCGTCGAGCGCAAAGTATGCCCGGTCATTCCTCAGCCCGAGAAAGATCGTTTGCGCCTCGCGCGGAAATTCGGCGCGTGCGGCGGCCGAAAGAAAAGCCGCCTTGTCGCCGACAATAAGGGGATCGCCCTTGTAGAGCGGAACGATGAAGCTCCTCTCGTCGGCGAGGCGATGCGCAATCCAGTCGGCGTCAGCTCGCAGCTCCGATGCGCGGTCGAGCGGCTCGGCCGCGAAGAGGCATAGTTCATCAGGACTGTCGGACATTGGGCGAACGCTAGGGCAGGCAGGCTTGCATTTGAAGGCGCGAGCGCAGATATAGCCCGGCGGAAGGCTGGCGGACGGACCCCTCGCCAACCCGGTCAGGTCCGGAAGGAAGCAGCCGTAACGAGTTTCGGTTCGGGTCGTTCAGCCTTCCACTTTTCCCCAAAAACCGGTGAGCGCGCCTTTTGCTTGCGGCGCGTCGATTGCGCGGGATAATGCGGCGATGCCCCTCTCCGACAACGCCCCATATCAGGTTCTTGCGCGCAAATACCGGCCGCAGCGTTTCGACGACCTCATCGGCCAGGAAGCGATGGTCGCGACGCTGCGCAACGCCTTCAAGTCGGGCCGCATCGCGCACGCCTATATCCTCACCGGCGTTCGCGGCGTTGGGAAGACGACGACGGCGCGCATTCTGGCGCGCGCCCTCAACTATGTAGGCGCAGAAGGAGAAGACACGGGGCCAAAGATCGACATCGACGCGGATGGCCGGCACTGCCGCGCTATCGCCGAGAGCCGACACCCGGACGTCCTCGAAATGGACGCCGCCTCGCGCACCGGCGTCGGCGACATTCGTGAACTCATCGAAGGCGTGCGCTACGCGCCACTGGAAGCGCGCTACAAGGTCTACATCATCGACGAAGTGCACATGCTGTCGACGGCGGCCTTCAACGCTCTCTTGAAGACGCTCGAAGAGCCGCCGCCGCATGTGAAATTCATTTTCGCGACGACAGAGATCCGGAAGGTGCCGGTGACTGTGTTGTCGCGCTGCCAGCGCTTCGACCTTCGTCGCATCGGGCCGGAGGCGCTCACCGCGCATTTGCGCGCGATCGCCGACAAGGAGAACGTCGCGATCGACGACGAGAGCCTCTCGATGATTGCGCGTGCGGCTGAGGGCTCGGTGCGTGACGCGCTGTCGCTCCTCGATCAGGCGCTCGTGCAGGGCGCCGCAGCCAGCGGTCCGAGCCCGGAGCTTGTGCGCTCCATGATCGGCCTTGCCGACCGCAGTCAGGTTTGGGAGTTGCTCGATCGCGTCTTCGCCGGCGACGCCAAGGCGGCGCTTGAGCGTTTCTCGGCGCAATACGCCGCCGGCGCCGACCCGGCCGTCATTCTGCGCGACATGCTGGAACTGACGCATCTCCTGTCGCGCGTGAAAGCCGCCGGACCGGAAGCCGCCGTCCACGGACCCGCCGGCGAGGCGGATGCAGTGCGGGCGAGGGAAATGGCGGCGGGCCTTTCCATGAACGCGCTGACGCGGGCGTGGGCGCTCCTGATGAGGGGCATGACCGAGACGCGAGAAGCGCCGGACGCCGAAGCCGCCGGCGAAATGGCGATCATCCGCATGGCCTACGCCGCCGACCTGCCGACGCCCGATGAGGCGCTCCGTAGCCTGAGGGATGGCGCGGCGCCGGTTCGGCCGACACCGGCGGCTTCGGGGACGCCGTCGCCGCAAGCGAGCCATCCGCGCAACCCTTTCCGCACACAAGGC
>JBEBFW010000308.1:0-3063 GCA_040081755.1 Parvularculaceae bacterium | reverse complement strand
TCGCAGGGCAGCTTCGCGGCGGGGCGGACGCGGCGAACGCGGTCGGCTTCATCGCCGGCTATCGATGCGCCGAAGCGACGATGTTATCGGCGGCGGCCGAAGACAAATGGCGGGAGTTTATGACTGCGCCGCCCTTTTGGCGCGCTCCTTCTAACGGGGAGATTTGATATCGCGCAAAAACGCTCTGTACCGCGCCGCCGCATCGGCGACGGCGGGTCGCGATTCAGTATATGCTTTCTTGACCCCATCGGGACCTGGATCATCGAAGCTATGATCGGCTTCGGGATAGTAGGCGATTTCGACGCTGTTTCCCGCCGCGGAGATACTTTCGAACTGCGCCTTGCATTCAGGTCCGCTAACAATTCTGTCCCTGCCCGCGATAAACGCAATTGTTCGCCCATATCCATACCAGTGTTCATGGCGCGACCAGCTTCCCGGGCCGCAATACGGATAGAACAGCGCCGCACCGACCGGGCGAACCGTCGATGCGTCTCCCTTGATTGAAACCGAGCTCTTGTTCGCGGACGACAGCGCGATGTAGTCCATGACCGACCACGCGCCGTGCGACCAGCCGGAAACGACTATTCTGGATGAGTCAATATTCTTTCTGGCGCGCGCGATTTCAAGCGCCGCCGCGACATCGCCGGCGCGCTGCTGCCCGATTAGCGCTTTGCCGCCGCAGACAGATGACAGGGATTTCTTGTAACTTATGCCGCGCGCCCGATTGCTGTCGACCGCAAGAACGATAAACCCTTCCTCATTCGCCAACTCGGCCCACCGTTTCATGAAACCGGCACGATAGCCGGTGCAGCCGTGGAACTGAATGACGGCGGGGTAGGGCGGGGTCCCCGATGTCGGCTTGAAAATGTGCACGTAGGGGCGGATCAACGCTCGCTGTTCGGCGAGCGTTCGCTTTTGCGTTCGGCCCGCGAGGATTTCAAGATCGCTGCGTTCAGAATCGGCGGCACCGCCCCAGGCGAAAGCCCAAGTATCAAGAGCGGCAGGAAATCGCCTTTCGCCATTCTCATAAAATGCCCGCGTCTGACGCGAGCTTTCCAAGGTTGGCCTGCGGCCTTGCGCCGAAATGGCTGATAACTTCCGCCGCCGCGAGCGCGCCAAGCGCGCCGCACTTCGCGAGACTCAATTTTACGGAAAGCCCGTAAAGAAGTCCTGCCGCATAAGCGTCCCCGGCGCCTGTCGTATCGACGAGGCGGTCCGGCCTCACCGCCGCGACGCGCACGACATCACCGTCTCGCGGGATCAGGATCGAGCCTTTTTCAGACATGGTAACTGCGGTCAAAGGGCACAGCGCGCGCGCCCTTATCGCGATCTGCTCGATATCGTCGGTTTCGAAAAGCGTCTCCGCCTCTCGCTGGTTTGCGAGGAGTACGTCGACATGCGCGCCGGAGAACTCGACAAGCGCATCATGCTGGCGATCGACGCAGCTCGCGTCGGACAAAGTCAGCGCCGCGAGGCGCCCCGCCTGCTTCGCCATCCGGCAGGCTTTCACAAAAGCCTCGCGCGCTACCGGCTGCTCGAAAAGATATCCCTCAAAAAAAGTGATCGCCGCGCTTTCGATCAGTTCCTGCTCGATATCGGCCGGTGATACGAATCCAGCCGAACCAAGATAGGTCGTCATTGAGCGCTGCGCGTCTGGTGTCACGTTAATGAGGCAACGCGCGGTTCCCGGGCCGCCATCGAGAGGCGCAGTGTCGAATTTGACGCCAAGTGCACGCAGGTCATGGCGAAAAATGTCGCCGAGATTGTCTCTTGCAATCTTGCCAACAAAACCCGCCTTGCCGCCGAGCGAGGCGATGCAGGCGACGGAATTGGCGGCCGAACCGCCCGATACTTCAACGCCTGGCGCCATCTGGCTGTAGATATTTTTCGCCAGCGCCTCATCGATCAGCATCATGCCGCCCTTGGGTATCGAATGGGTGGCGAGAAAGGCGTCGTCGGCCTGCGCCAATACATCGACGATAGCGTTGCCGACGCCGACGACATCAAGATCTGTTGAGCGCACGGGGGTTCCTTTGACTGATTGCGGCCTGCCGCCAGTCGATCTAAGACAACTGGCGGGCGCGCTGAGTTTTGGCCGCCTTGTTATCCGGCGCGCGGCGCAGGTCAAGCGACGCGTGCGCTTAAGAGGGGAACTTGATGCGATGTTGCGCGCATTAGCGTTATTGGGGGGAATTATCGCATTGACCGCCTGTGCGACCGGCACAGGCGTGAGCCGGCCTGGCGTTGGGACCGAGACCGATTTTTCCCAAGAACCGATTTTTCTCCTCACCGATATCGCCGGCAAGGAAGCCGCCGATCTTGATGCGCTGCTTGGTGAGCCGGAGATGACGCGCAGCGAGGGGAGAGGCGAATTTCGTCGCTACGGCCTAGCAAGCTGCGCTCTCTTTGTCATTCTGTATCCGGACGAAAACGGCGTCAAACGCGCGGCGAGCGTTAATGCCGGCGCGCTGAAATCAGGCGAGGAAAAACCCGACCTTGATTTGTGCCTCGCGCACGGCAGGCTGAAAGAATTCTAAGCCGCTTGCGCCGGGCGGCGCGAGAGCCGCGCCTGCCTCAGCCATTCAAGGCCGGATGCGGCAACCGCGACGAGTCCTAGCGCTGCGGTAAGATAGAATACGTCGGCAAAGCCGCGCTGCTCAATCATTTCGCCGAGCGCGCCGCGCCCCAAAGAGCCGATCAACATCGTCAACGATGCAAATAGCGCATATTGCACCGCCGCATGTTTGGGATTTACGATTGAGGACAGATAGGTGACGATCGCCGCGCTGGCGAAACCCACAGCGAGGTTTTCGGCGCCGATCACCATCATCAGGCGGGACAACCGCTCGTCCATCGTAACTTGCAGAGTCAGAAAGTCCGCGACCGGTTGGAGGGCGTGGAATATTCCATAAAAGTGAAAAAACCGCATGAACGCATCAGCGCCGGCGCCGCCAGTCGCGAGATCGGCAAATAAAAGATTGGTTGCGGCCGCGAGGATCGCTCCGGCAAAAAGACACGGCATGCGACCGAACCGTAAGATCGCCGCAGCCCCGATGGCTATAC
>JBEBFW010000307.1:0-3072 GCA_040081755.1 Parvularculaceae bacterium | reverse complement strand
GGTGCGCGGCGCGGCGATCTGGGCGGCGGCGCGCCGAGAAGGCGCGCGGGCGCTTCCGTTGTCGCTTGCGGCCGGTGAGGCGGACGAAACGGTGCGCGGAGAGTGGGCGGCCGCAATCGGCGCGCGCTAGATTTCGACGGTGACGGTGACCTGCGCCTTGGTGAAATTGCCCTGGTCGTCCTGCGCCCAATAGTAGAACGTGTCCTCGCCGACAAAGCCGGGATCGGCGAAGTAGACCGCCTTCCCGTCATCGCTTTTGACGACATGTCCGTGCTCGGAGAAAAGAGCGTCGAGGCTGATCGGATCGCCTTCCGGATCGCGGTCGTTGGCGATCACGTCGATAACGACCGAGCCGCCGGACTTCACCACCGCCCTGTCGTCCACCGCGACCGGGGCGCTGTTGTTGAAGTCGAGCAGCCCGTGATCGACCGCTGTTTTCATCTCGCCGGTGAGGCCGTCCCGGTAGGTCGGCAGCGTCAGCACCGGCGGCACGTCGATCCAGACCGCGAACTTTTCAAGCTCGCCAGTGACGCGATCGGAGACGTACTCTTCAAGAAGCGTCACGGTCCGCCCGTCCGGCAGCCGCCAGAAGCCGTTTGCTTCGACCGCGCCCTGGATCGACCAGTAATTGACGTTGAACGGATCCCAGACATGCGAGGTGCTGGTGCGGCCGAGCGTATCGGTCTTTGTTCCCAGAAGCTCGACCGTCGGCTCGCCGCCCTGCCAGGTGTCGGGCCCGTTGACGACGGCGCCCCACGCGGATTGGTAGGTCAGCGGAAGATTGGCGAGATTGGCGCTCGTCAGGAAGCGGTCCTTGGCGGCCGAGCCGTGGTCGAAGCCGAGATCGACATAGTTGCGTGAATTGCCGCTGAAATCCGTGTCGATGAAAACATATCCGAAGTCGGTCACGCCCGGCACGAGGCTCTCGTGTCTGACGCTGACGCCCTCCGTGAACCCCTCGATCCTCGCGCCCGTCGCCACGACATCGAACACGTTCGTCCAGTAGAACAGACCAGATGTGTGCGCGGTCGGGAGCTGGTCCGTGCCGACGAGATAGAAGTCTTCCAACGTGTAGTGCGACGTGTATTGAAGGAATGCTCCGCTATAGACCTCCCACGCCGTAAAGTCAGACAGGACCGAACGGGCGTCGTGCCCCTGCATCGGCGAGGCTTTGATGATTTCCAGCCCGTAGCGGACGGCGATGCTCTCGTTTCCGCTGAAGATATTGATGTTGGCATCGTCGATCGACTTGAACGCCGCGAAGCGCAGCTTTTCACCTTGCTGAACGGCGTCATCGTCAAGGCCGACGTATTCTCCGGCGGGCTCGCGGTGCATGTAGAGGAAGCCGTGCCCCCCCGGCGCGCCGGCGGCGACGTTATCGACCGAGTCGACTAGGCGGCCCTGAAAATAGAAGCCGACGCCGCTGCGGGCGAGATCGCCGGCGGCGATGTCTTCCACGTCTTTCGCGCTCGTATTGGTTCCGATCGTCTTGATCGAGATGTTCTCGACCCAGCGGCCGGTCTCGTTTCCGGACTCGGCGACGAAGGCCGCGCCGAACACGTCATAAGCCGCGTTCTGCGCGAGAATTGCGTTTGAGTCGTGTTGCACGAAACCCCAGCCGGGCGAGCCCCACACCGCGTTCCCGACAATGTTGACCGGATCGTCGAGGTCGGCGACCCCCGCCCGATGGATATGGAGGGCGTAGCGGCCTTTGACGTTGGAGTCCGGCGCGACGGCGGAAAGATCGCCGACATCGAACGCGCGCTCTGATTTGTCGGTGCGGCCGAGCTCGAAGAACTCGGCGTAGCGCACATCGACATTGTCCGAGTGCATCAGCATGACATGGCCGCGCGCCTCGATCGCCGTCGCCTCTCCATGCTCCGACTCGATGCGCACATTGCGCGAATAGTTTGCGACATAGGCCTTGAGGTCGGACCGCGCGCCCTCATGATCGTACTGCAGCGGCCTGTCAAAAGAGACGACATTGCCGTTGATCGCCGTGATGATGAGGACTTCGTCCTCGGTGGCGTCCGATGTCCTTGGCGCATCATCGGCGTAGGCGGCGGTTTGCGTCAGGTGCGTGCCGGTCAGCACGATCCTGTCGCCGACGCGCCAGCCTTCCGGCGGCGCCTCCAGCGTCAGCGAGGTGTCGCCTCTCATCGGGTCTGCGGCCACACGCAGGAACGCGTCTTTCTCGGCGCCGTAAATCTCGATGGCGCCGTGGCTGATGACGCCTCGCGACAACAGCATCGGATCCCAGGCGACATCGATCGGACCGTTGTCGGCGATGGTGATCAAGGCTTGCACGCCGGCGTCCACCGGGTCGGCCGCCGTGCCGATGGTCATGCGCCCGGTCGGCGTCACGACCAGCGTATCGACGACCAGATGCGTATTTCGATCCGTCGAGAAATGGAGTTCGCCATCGACGCGCACGGTGAAGACCGAGGCGTCGCTTTCCCCGTCATAGGCGAGCGTGACGCCTTTCGGAACGACGACCTTGGCGCCCTCGCCCGGAACCTCGCCGTTCGCCCAGACGCCGGGATCGAACCAGGAACCGCTCTTCACTGCGACATGCGTCGCCGCAGCGACCGGCACGAGGTTGAGAAGCGCGAGATGCTCGGCCTTCTTTGCAGGATCATCCGTATGCGGGGTTGGAGAGGGGTCGTCGTGCGTGTGGTCGCCGTGGCCGTCATCCGAGCCGCCGCCAGGGGTTCCGCCGCCCCCCGTATCGCCGCCGGTTCCCCCGGTTTCGCCCCCGGTTCCGTCGTGATCGTGATCGTCTCCGGCAGCGCCGCCCGTATCGTGGTGATCGTCGCCGCCGACCTCGATGTCGAACGTTCCCCGGTGCTTGTGTCCGAGTACGTTCTTGTAGGCGAAGGTGACGCTGGCGGGCCCTTCATAGCCGGGGTTCGGCGTGAACTGAATGACCGAACCGGAAAGCACGGCGGAGCCGTTCTGCGCCGAGATGATTTTGACCAGCGAGGTCGCGCCTGGCTGCGTCGCCAGCAATTCCGCCACCGGAATATCGATTGTCAGGCTCTGGCCAGCCGGCGTTCCCGTCGTCGGGGGGAC
>JBEBFW010000093.1:0-11599 GCA_040081755.1 Parvularculaceae bacterium | reverse complement strand
CCGCCGCGCTCGCCGCGACTGGCGCGGCGCACGCCGCCTTTCTGGATTTTGTCGGATCGGCCGCGAGCAACGAAGGCGGCGTCGCGGATGGCACGGTCATCGTCTACGATGGCGTGTCAGTTACATTCTCCTCCGGCGGACCAGCCTCGTTCTACGCCTATTTCGACGATCTCTTCGACGGACGCCCGGCGGGTCTCGGGGTCTGCGAGACGCTGGCGGGCGCGCCGCCGTCCGATTGTCTCGACGCCGGCGACGACAATGTCGAGAGCGGGGAATCCGTGCGCGTCGCCTTCGATCGCACCGTGAATCTCAGCAATTTCTCGTTCAGCGGCGATGAACATTTCAGCCTGAACGCCAGCACCGGCACTCTTCTCATCAACGGCGCAGCGTTCACGTTCATCGACGTCGTAGGCCTGACGCCAGCCGTCGTCGCCGCGGTCAGCGGCGTCACCTTCGTCGATTTCGCTTTTGGCGGCGCCAATCCGTTGGCTTTCTACGTGAACAGCTTCACGGCGTCGGAAGTGCCGCTGCCTGCTGCCGCGCCGCTGCTGCTCGCGGGACTTGGCGGTCTCTCGCTCGCATCGCGGCGCAAAAAGCGGGGCTGATGAGTCGCTCATCTCAACGACAGAGGCGGCGCCCGTAGCGGGCGCGCCGCCCTTGCTCGTCCGGGATAACGAGCGGTCAACCTGCGGCGAGCCGAGCCGCAACATCCTCGAGTTTCTTGTTGAGCAGCGAGAGCTTGCCCACGGAAACGCCCTTGCCGAGTTCGATTTCGGCGACGAAGCGTTCGTACGAGCTGATTGCTGCTTCGCCGGCCGAGCGCCAGTTCGCCAGCGTAGCGTCTAGGAAGGCGGAGTCCGCCGTCTTGGGCGCCTTTCCCGCGGAAGCGATGACGCTCTTCGCCAGCGCCGACTGGCGCTGGGAGAGATCTTCGACAAGACGCTGCGCGGCGAGCCGATCGAAATGCTCGTGCGGCGGCGCCGCTTTCGCCTGCTCGCGCGCAACATCGATGTCGAACTCGCGGCCGACGGCGAAGAAGACGGCGCCGGCGGCTGGCGCCGGCCAGCCCGTGTCGCGGGCGAGATTGATCACGTCGAAGGCGCGCTCCAGCGCGGGGAAAAGGGCAGCCTCCTGCGCAAGACCATCCGGCGCGCCGTCCTTTCTCCAGGCCGCAGCGCGAGCCTTGAGCGCCGTCGCCGCTTGCTTGGGGAGAATGGAGGCCAGCGCGGATTTCAGCTCCGACACCGGCTTCTCATACTGATCGAGAAGCCCCCTCAAGCCGCGCTTCTCAAGCAAGGTCATGGCGCTCGTGTCGCTGACGATGCGATAAAGCTGCTCGCGGATGACGCTGACCGCTGAGTTGTAAAGCGCTGTCTGGACCCCCGCGGGGATCTTGTTGTCGAGCGCATCGACCGCCTCGGCATATTGCCCGAGCTTCAGGATCCGTCGTGCGGCCTCGTAGGCGATCGCGACTTCATGGGGCGCAGCGCCAGTAAGTTCGACCACCTGGTAGGGATAGGCGGCGCCGCAGGTGTCCACGATCTCGTTGGCGAGCCGAGTCGCGATGATTTCGCGACGCAGTCGGTGACGGACGAGTGCGTCCTTGAACTTGTGCAGCGGCTCCGGGAAATAGTTGAACAGCTCGTGCTCAAGGAGCGGATCGTCCGGCGCCTTGGAAGAGACCAGCTCTTCAAAGAGCCACATCTTTGAGTAGGCGAGGAGCACCGAGAGATCCGGCCGCGTGAGGCCGAGCCCCCGCGTGCGCAGCATTGCGACGGCGTCTTTCGCCGGCAAGCCCTCCACGACCCGGTCGAGGCGGCCGGAATGCTCGAACGCGTCCATGAGCCGGGCATAGGCGTCGAAGTCGTCAGCCGCCGTCGCCTCCATCATCGAGATGGCGCGGGTCTGGTCGTAGTTATGGCGCAGGACATGCGCGCCGACGTCTTCGGTCATGGAGGCGAGAAGCGCGTTGCGATCAGCCGCTTTCAGCTCTCCATGTTCGATGGCGCCGGAGAGCAGGATCTTGATGTTGACTTCATGGTCGGAGGAATCGACCCCGGCCGAGTTATCGATGGCGTCAGTGTTGAGGCGGCCTCCGCTTCTCGCGAACTCGACGCGCGCGGCCTGCGTGAAGCCGAGATTGGCGCCCTCGCCGAGGACCTTTACGCGCAGCTCCGTGGCGTTGACGCGCACCGCCTCGTTCGCCTTGTCCCCTACTCGCGCATTGTCCTCGCTGGTCGCCTTCACAAAGGTGCCGATGCCGCCGAGCCACATGAGTTCGGCGTCGGCCAAGAGGATAGCGCGCATGAGTTCGGCTGGCGTCGCTTTGTCTCCCTTGATGTCGAGCGCGGTCTTGATCTCCGGCGTCAGCGGGATCGACTTGGCGCTGCGCGAGAAAACGCCGCCGCCTTTCGAGACCGCCTTCTTGTCGTAATCCGCCCATGAACTTCTCGGCAGGGCGAACATCCGCTTTCGCTCTGCAAAGGATTTCGCGGGGTCCGGGCTCGGATCGATGAAGATGTCGCGATGGTCGAATGCGGCGATGAGCTTGATGTGCTCGGAGAGCAGCATGCCGTTGCCGAAGACGTCGCCCGACATGTCGCCGACGCCGACCACCGTGAAGGGCTGCTTCTGAATGTCCTTGCCCATCTCGCGGAAGTGGCGCTTGACCGCCTCCCAGCCGCCTCGGGCTGTGATGCCCATGACCTTGTGGTCGTAGCCGACAGAACCGCCCGACGCGAAAGCGTCGCCGAGCCAGAACCCGTAATCCGCAGAGATGGCGTTTGCCGTGTCCGAGAATGTCGCGGTTCCCTTGTCCGCCGCAACGACAAGATATGGATCAGGGTCGTCCCAAATCACCATGCTCGGCGGCGACTTCACTTTGCCGCCCACAATGTTGTCAGTGAGATCCAGAAGGCCGCGGATGAATATCTTGTAGGCTTCGCGTCCTTCCTCGAACACGGCGTTGCGATCGCCGCCGATCGGCAGTTGCTTTGGGTAGAACCCGCCCTTGGAGCCGGTCGGCACGATCACGGCGTTCTTCACGCGCTGAGCCTTGACGAGGCTCAAGACCTCGGTGCGGTAGTCCTCGCGCCGGTCGGACCAGCGAAGGCCGCCGCGCGCCACCGGACCGAAGCGCAAATGCACGCCATCGACGCGCGGTCCGCACACGAATATTTCGCGATAGGGCCGCGGCTCTGGCAGTCCCTCGACCTTGCTCGAATCGATCTTGAAGGAGATGTAGCTCTTGACCTCGCCGTCGAGGCCCCGCTGATGGTAATTCGTGCGCAGCACGGCCCCGAAGAAATTGAGGAGCCGCCGCATGATGCGGTCCTCGTCGAGGCTCTGAACGGTCTCGAGGCTTTCGAGTACTCTGGCTTCGGCTCGAGAAGTTTCCTCGCGGCGTTGATCTGGATCCTTCGCTCCAGCCGGATTGAACCGGGCATGGAAGACGGCGATCACTTCGCGGGCGATCTTCGCGTGCTTGACGAGCGCTTCTTCGATGTATTTTTGCGAGAACTGAATGCCGGCCTGCAGGAGATACTTCACGGCGGCCCGCAGAACCCAGGCCTCGCGCCAGTTCAATCCTGCGTCCACGACGAGCGCGTTGAAACCGTCGTCCTCGGCGCGGCCCTCAAGAACAGCGCTCATCGCCTCTTCGAGGTTCTTCTTCACGCCCCCAACATCAATGTCGCGGCCGAGTTTTTCTTCCGCATGAAAATCGTGAATCCAGATGCGCTCGCTGCCCTCGGGGCGCGTATCGTAGTCGGATCCCTGGACCGCGCTGAGGCCGAGGTTCTCAAGCGTTGGAATGAGCGAGGAGAGGCGCATAGGCCCGCCCTTGCTGTAAATCTTGATATGCGCGGCGCTGGGGCCCTCCTTCGGATTGCGGAATACGCGCAGGCCGAACGCACGGCTCCCAAGCCCCTCCATCGCCGCGATGTCGATCAGCGCCTCGGGCGCCGGATGATCCTCGCGATAGGCGGCGTCGAAAGCGGCGCCGTAGCGCGCGATCAACGCGCTCGGCAGCGCCCCGCCATGCTCGGCCCGAAGCGCGTCGAGCAGATCGTCGCCCCAGCTGCGGCACATGCGGCGCAATTCCCGCGTCAGCTCGGTCAGAGAGGGACCCTCGGGGGCGCCCGGATCGATGCCGATGATGTAGTGGGTGCGAACGAGCGCGGCCTCGCCGAACCATGGATAGAAGGCCGAGACGCGGCCGTTGAACTGGCCGGCGAGGAATTTGCCGATCGCCTCCCGCAAGTCGGAGTTATAGCGGTCGCGCGGCACGAAGACGAGCACGGAGAGGAACCGGTCGAAGCGATCGCGGCGCAAAAAGAGCTTCGGCCGCGGGCGCTTGTAGAGGCGAAGGATGTTGAGCGCGGTCTCTTTCAGCGTTTCGAGATCGAGCTGGAACATTTCGTCCCGCGGAAAGGTCTCAAGGATGTTGAGGAGCGCCTTCTCGTTGTGCCCGCCGACCAGAAAGCCGGCTGTGGCCACGACCTTCTTCTCTTTGGCGCGCAGAAGGGGAATGTCCGACGCCGGACGATTATAGGCCTCCGCCGTGAAGAGGCCGACGAACCGCTCTTCGCCGTTCACCCGGCCGTCGGCATCGTAGGTCTTGACCCCGATATAATCCATATAGACGCGGCGGTGAACGAGCGATCTTGCATTCGCCTTTGCAACGAGGATCGGCTCGCCCGAACGCATGAACTCCTCGACGGCGGCCGACAGGTGGCCGTCGTCGGAATAGGTGGATTTCATGACCCGCCTCTTCGGATCCTTGAGGATGCCGAGATCGGCTGCGGCGTCGTGCTCGAAGGAGACCTTGCCGCCAGTTTCCGCGTATTTGTAGCGCTTGACCCCGAGAAAGGCGAAGCGGTTGTTCCACAGCCATTTCAGGAATTCGACCGCTTCCGTCTGATCGTCGCGATCGACGCCGCTTGGGCGGGCGTGTTCAAGCTGGGCGATGCAGGCCCCGAGGCGCGCATGCATCTGCGACCAGTCATCGACGGCCGCCGCGATGTCGTTGAGGACGCGCTTGAGTTCGGCCTCGAGCTTTTCAATCTCCGCTTCATTCAGCGGCGGATCCATTTCGGCGTGGATGATCGACTCGCGCTTTGACTCGCTGGAAGAAGCGCGGCGCTTGCCCTTCTCGTCGCGCTCGCAGGCGACGACGGCGTTGACGAAAAACGAAAGCGGCTTGCCGACTTCCGTCAGCGCCGCGGCGACCGAGTCGACGAGGAACGGCCTGTCGTCCGTGACGATGTCGAGCACGAGCCGGCTCTCCCGCCAGTCTTCCGCCTGATTGAGCGTCAGCTTGACGAGATGCTCGCCCGCCTTGCGAAACGTTCCGGCGCTCCAGGCCCCAGCTGCGCGCGTGAGCAGCGCTCTTGGATCGTCCCAGATGCGGTCCTCGCCCGTAGCGAACCGCACCAACTGACTGACGAAACTCAGGAAAGCCGCCGTCGGCTCGCCCTTGCCGTCGAAGTCGCCGACTTTTTCCTTGACGGCGAGGGCGGTCACTTTCTGAAGGACCGCCTCATCGACCTGTGACTGAAATCCCTCGGGCATGGCATTCCTCCAGTGGTCTTTTGAGCGGCCCGCCGCACCGGCGGAGGACCTCGCCGCATGACGCCATGAACCGCGGATTTTTGCGGCGTCTTTAGCCTGTCCGAGACGGCAAAGTCTAACGGTTTGGGGCGCGGCTCAGGAGGCCTGGGCGGATTGCCGGACCGCGCCGCCGGAGCTTGCGGCGGTTTCCGGCGCCATTACTTCGCGACGGGCGAAGGTAGTCCGCGGGAACCGGCGAACGGCCCGCAATTGCAGAAAATAGTGAAAACAGATCAAAGCCAGCGCGCCTGTGGCGATCGCGAGGCCAATCCCCCAGAGCGCGGTATCGGAGCCGCCGACCCGCCATGCGCCCCAGAATATGAAGACGGTCGCGGGCAGGCTCGCAGCAGCGGCCGTGCGCCCATGAGCGCTTTGGATGATCCCGGCGCCGAAGCTCGCGGCAATCAGCAGCGCAAATATCTGGAAGGAGAGTTCCGGCGGCGCATGAGACGGCAGCGCGATCACCGCTCCGGCGCCGAACGCAGCGCTGAGGACGCTGACGGCCGCGGTGTAATCGGCGCGCCAGCGGAAGGGGCGTGCGGCGATGCGCCGGCCGGTGCGGAAGTCCCTGAGGAGCCGGCGCGTCACAAAAAGCGCGCCGAGTACGGTTGCCGCCCAGATCGCCGCGCGCGTCGGGTAGACGCGGCCGACAAAAACGGCAGAGAAAATGGTGACGCCGGCCATGAGCGCCAGTCCGCCGCCCGCCCAGCGCGACAAGAGATCGATCAACTGCAGCCGCGCCGCTCGCGAAGGGGCGTTAGAGCGCTTTCGAGGTCTTAGGTCCGCGGTTTGAGCGATGTCCTGCAGATCGAGGACGGCAGGGCGCGCATCGGCTGATTGCAGGTCGTCTGCTGTCATAAGCGCCCCTCGTCAGCTCGCGACGATGACGCTCCTCCATTCGTTAATGAAAGATGAAGGCGCGCCCTCCCCACGCATGCTCAGCCAATTCTGGATCGGTGAGAAGCGCCAACCTGCGCGCTGTGGAAAGAAAGGCCGCCGATCTGGACGTTCTCCAAAATGCGAACTGGGGAACGTGGCCTGGATTCTTGAGTTGTCGCGCGGTTCTTCCGAAAACCGGACGCCACTTTTCGGAACGAGCTCGAGCGGGCGATTGTCGGCGGCCTCTCCGCGCCAGGGACGCAAGCGCTTGTCAGATGGCGATCAAGGAAGAGGGGACAACCCAGGATCGCCGGGCGACGGCGCGGGGGCTTTGCCCCGTCAGTTGGATGATACGGCGTCACGGCCATCATTGGCTCATGCCGATGCTTCACAGCGCCGTGAGCTCAGGGCGCGAAAGGGCGCGGGCCTTTAGCTCTTCTTTCTCTTGCGAAGCGCCGCCGAATAATCCGCGCGGATATCTATGCCCTGCTGGGCGAGGTCCCCGCGCAGCACGAGCGCGTCGATATTGACGGGGTCGAGTTTCAGGGCGGCGATGACATCGTCAGCGGCTTCGCGGTAGGCGGCGAATGTATAGCGCGCACGGCCGCGCAGCACGTAGCCCTCGGAACTCGCTATGCCGCGCGCCTCAGCGGCCGTGACCGCATCGACCGTCGCCTGGCGCCTTTCCTCGGCGGCATAGACCTTGGCGGCCGGCAGATAGAGCGCGTCATCGTCCGGCGCCATGATGAAGGCGGCCCCAATCGCACGCGCCGCCTCAGCGACCTCCTGCGCTTCAAGATAAGCGAGCGCCGCCTGCGATAAAATCCGCCCACGGGAGATATCGTCGCCAGCGTCGGCTCGCTCCGACAGCTCCTCAAGCCGCACGGCCGCGAGCTTTGGAAAGCCGGCCTTCAGATCGGCTACGGCGAGGCAGTGCTGGGCGGGCGCGCCGCCAGCGTCGTTGACCCAGCGCTTGGCGAATTCGCGGCCCTCAGTTGCGTCCTTCAAGACTCGTTCTGCGCATACCGCATAGTCTGGATCGGAAAGAAAAGAGCCAGCGGACGCCGATCCGCTCCCAGCCGCCTCCGGCGTCAGAAGAAAGAGGAGAGACAACAGGGAGAAACTCATGATGCGACCCGGATGATGTGTGTCGCACTAGAGCAAATCGGCGACCCCGGCGCAATTCGCACGCTAGAGGGCGCCGCTCGCTAGCTTGCACGATTGCGCGAGGCCTCGATGGCCTGTCAGCCAGCCAGTTCCAGGAGCGGGCGCTGGCGCGCGGCGCGCACGCCCGGAAAGACGCCGCCGACGAAGCCGATCACCAGCGCAAGGACGATCGCCGAGACTATGACCGAAGGCGACAGCTCGAACTTGAAAACAAGCTGGGTGAACCCCGAGCCCAATGTCGATGTCGAGCGCCCGTTGAAGAACAAAAATGCGAGAGCGAGCCCGATAATTGCGCCGATCGCGGCCAGCATCAGGGATTCAACGAGCGTCCCGACGAACGCGGCGACGCCGGAGAAGCCGATGATGCGCAAGGTCGCGATTTCAGCAGCGCGCGCGGCGACCGAGCTGTACATGGCGTTGAGCGCGCCCGAGAGGGCGCCGATCGCCATGGTGATGCCAAGCCCCCAGGCGATGATCATGAATGCGCCGGTCGATTGCGAGGCCTGCTGCGCATAGTAGTCGCGCTCGGAGAGGACCTGCAGCTGTTTCAGCCTCGCATCCGCCTTCGCCCAATCGGCGTAGGCGGCGACCTCGGCCTCAGAGTTTAGCTTTACGCGCAACGTCTGAAAGATGTTCGGCCGGTCGAACAGGCTCTGCAGAACGCCGACATCGGCCCATAGCTCAGACTCAAAGACCGCGCCGGGCGATTCAAAAACGCCGACGACTTTCCATTCGCCGCCGCGCAGGCGGATCGTCTGCTCGAATTCGAATCCGGCGAATTCGCGCAAGAGCGCCGAGCCGACCACGATTTCGTTGGTGCCAGGAGCGAACATTCGGCCTTGCGTGATCCTCGCGGCGGGCCGGATCGCAAGCCCCTGGGGGCCGATGCCGCGGAATGAAATGTTGGCCTTTGTCTGCGTCGAGCGCTTGATGCCGTCGACGATGACAAGGAGTTCCGCCGAAGCGGCTGCCGCGCCGTCCTTGACGGTGACGCCGGGTCCGGACGCGAGAATGTTCACCTGCTCGCGCGTAATCACACTGTTGAGCTCCGCATTCGATCCCTCGCGCAAGGCGATGGCGACATCCGCCGAGCCCGAGCCTTTGACTGTGGCCGCCAGACCATTCGCGAGCGCGAGAAAGAACAGGAGCACAGTGATGCAGAGCGCGACGGCGACGACGGTCGCGATCGACATCGCGAGGCGCTGCGGAATCGAGCGCACATTGAGCGCCGAGATCGTGCCGATCTGGTTGAGAATTGAAGCCATGTGGTTCTCCTAGCGGCGCGCCAGCGCATCGATGATTTTCAGCCTGTAGGCCGAGATCGCCGGAAGGAGGCCGGTGACCAGTCCGAACGCGAGCGCGATGAGGACGCACCATTTGATCACCGACAGATCAAAATAAATGGGCGGCCCGCCGCTGCTCCCGCCGCTCGCGAGGGAGAGGGCGAGCGCAGCAAGCCCCGTCCCGAGACCGGCGCCGATGAGCGTAAGCAGAAGAGATTCGCCGAGCACCATGCGCAGCACGCGACCCGACGTGAAGCCGAGCGTCTTCATGACGCCGACTTCTTGCGTTCGTTCGCGCACGGCGAGCACCATGGTCGTTCCGACAATAAGAAGAATCGCTGCGAACGCAGCGCCGACGACGAGCGTCACAACCAGCCCGATATTGCCAAGCTGCGCGGCGAAGGCCTTGTTGAACGCGGCTTCGTCCTGCGTCGAGGTTTCATCCGCCGAGTTGGCGAAGCGTTGGTCGATGGCATTGACGACCTGATCGTTCAGCGCCGCCGATTTTGTCAGGAACGAAATCCAGCCGATGTGGTCGCGCCCGAAGCTGATCGTTTCGTTGAAGTACTTGTAGCCAACGAGGACGGAGCCGGTCTGCGAACTGCCTGGCGGCGTCGGGAACGTGCCGACGAGCGTGAAATCCCACACATGCGACCCATCGGCCTGACTGAAGATGTTGCTGTTCATCGGGACCTTCTGGCCGACTTTCCAGCCCCACTTCGCCGCCACCGGTTCAGCGGCGAGCATCGCCGTTCGTTCCGTGAAGAACGCCTGCTTGACGTTCTCCGCCAGCGGAAGGTCCTCCTTGTAGACCTCGTAATAGGTCTCGGGATCGACCGCGAAGACCGGCATGAACCCCTTCACAGGATCCTGGTAGTAGCCGCCGAACCAGTTGAGATGCGTCGCGACCGAGACGCCCTCGGTGCGGGCGATCTTGTCGTAGTGGGCGATCGGCAGGCTTTCGGTGAAATTGATCTTGCTGACCGTCACCATGCGGTTCGGTTTGGAGTTGAACGTAGTGATCGACTTCGAAAAGCTCATTGTCGCGCTGAAGATGAGAAACGCGATCAGAATGGAAACGATGAGGAGAATCGTCCGCACCGGCCTTCTAAAGAGGTTCTTCCGCATCAGGACGAGATCGTTCACGCCGCCAGCTCCTTCTCGTTGAAGCGGCCTTTGTCGAGATGGAGCGTGCGCTTGGCGAATTTCGCCGCCGCGGCGTCGTGGGTCACCATCAGGATCGTTTTGCCGAGCTGCCGGTTGAGGAGTTGAAGCGTTCCCAGAATCTCGTCGGCGGTGGTCCGGTCAAGGTCGCCGGTCGGCTCGTCGCAAAGGAGGAGTTTTGGATCGGCCACGATGGCGCGGGCGATGGCGACGCGCTGCTGCTGACCGCCGGAAAGCTCGCGCGGCCGGTGCCTGGCGCGGTCCTCGAGCCCGACGACCTTCAGCGCCGTCGCCACGTTGTCGCGGCGCTTCTGCGCCGAAAGGTTCGTGAGCATCAGCGGCAGCTCGACATTCTGCGCGGCGGTCAAGATCGGCATCAGATTGTAGAACTGGAAGATGAAGCCGACATTCGCCGATCGCCACTTCGCCAGTTCGTTCTCCTTGAGGGCATCGATGCGCGCGCCGCCGAACTCGATCGTTCCCTTGTCGGGGCGATCGGTGCCGCCGAGAAGATTGAGGAGCGTCGTCTTGCCCGAGCCAGAAGGGCCCATGATCGCGACGAAGTCGCCATTCTCGATGTGCATCGTGAGCTTGTCGAAAATGACGATCTTTTCCTTGCCGCGGGTGTAGCTCTTTTCGACGTCGGTGAGGCGGATGAGGTCGGCCATTGAGGGGTCTCCGGATTGGGCGCTTGGCGCCGTCTTACGTGTTTTCGTCCAGGAATCGAACATTGATCGCCATCTCCGGGAGGATCCGCGGATCGAGAGTGTCGAATCCGATGCGCACGCGGACAGTCGCCTTGCTGCGGTCCGCTGACGGAATGGTGGCGATCACATGAGAGGCGAGCTTCAGGTCGGGATAGGCGTCGAGGACGGCTTCCACCTTCTGACCTTCGACGACTTTTGCGATGTAGGCTTCGCTCACATCGACTTCGATTTCCAGGCTAAGCATATCGACGATGGTGCAGACGCCCGTGCGCGTGAATCCGCCGCCCGCTGACATCGGTGAAATGATCTCGCCGGGCTGCGCCGACTTGTTGACGACCACGCCGTCGAACGGCGCCCTGATTTCGTAGCGGTCGAGTTGCGCGACGGCGCGCTCGGCCTCGGCGACAAAGGCGTTCCTCTGAGCGAGCGCCGAATCGTAACGCGCCCGCGCGTCCGTCAGCAGCGCATTGCTGGCGTACCCCTGTTTCTCCAGCGCGCGCGTGCGATCGAGGACGCGCCAGGATTCCGCGAGCGTCGCTTCCGCGGAAGCGGCGCGGGCCTTGGCGCTCTGGGCGTCGGCCGAAGCGAGAGTCGATTCAAGCACCGCGAGAATTTCGCCCTTCGCGACCTTCATGCCTTCCTCGACACGGACTTCGACGAGGCGGCCCGTCACCTCCGCCGCGACGGTCGCTTGCCTGCGCGCGACCACATAGCCGGAGGCGACAAGGCCGCCGGCCTGGACTGGCGCCGCCGACGCGCTCGGCGTCGCCGGATCGGCCGCTGCGACCG
>JBEBFW010000092.1:0-11611 GCA_040081755.1 Parvularculaceae bacterium | reverse complement strand
CGCGCGCGCGCCGCCGCAAGCCTTGCGCTCGCCTGCATCACGTCGGCCTGTGTGCCGGCGCCGAGGCGGTTCCTCTCCTTGACGTTGGCGAGGAGCGCTTCGTGACGCGCGATGAATTCCTCGCCCGCCTTCATCACCGCCTGGTGGGTGGCGAGATCGTGCCAGGCGGAGAGCGCATGGAGCGCGAGTTCGTTGATGCGCGCGTCGATCGACTGTTCGGCCGATCTCGTCTGGGCCTTGGCCTCCTTGATGCGCGCGAAGCTTGCGCCGCCGTCGAAGAGAAGCTGCGAGGCGGACATGCCGGCGTTGAGCTGGCTGCGGTTGCGCAGGGATTCGACCACATTGTCCGTGCCAGCGCCGAACTCGCGTGCGATCGTGTAGTCGCCCGAAAGGCTCGCCGACAGGCGCGGATAAAGCGCGGCCCGGCCCGCCCGGATCGCCGAGCGCGCCTCGTCGCGACGGGAGATCTCCTGGTGGAAGATCGGATGGACGCCGACGGCCTTGCGGATGGCGGCGCGAAAATCCTCATCCGGACCGATGTCCTCGAGGATGTAGGCCGACCCGCCGAGAGCCCTCGCCAGCGCCCCGGTCGAGACCTCGGAGGGGTAGAGCGAGCCTTTTGTCGCCTCGCCCGCCGCCAGCGCCGGTCGGACGATTATCGGCTGGGCGATCAGGAGGCTCGCCGCCAGGACAGACCAAGAGCTACGCCGACGCATGCCTGCCCCGAGACCCGATTCCGCCGCATCAGAAGCCGCGACGCATGGTTAACGAGCCCGACGATTAGGCGCGGGTCTTTGATAAATCCTTAACCGATTGACCGCGATGGACCGGACCGCAATAAACTTTTGGTTATTCTGGCGCCGGGCTCCGGCTCGCATCGGAGATGAAGTGCGCGTCGTCTATTATGTCTGCGGCTGGCCGCCCGGCCGGGTTCAGAACGGCATTGTTTCGGCGATCGGCGTCCTCGCGCCCGCGCTGCGGGGTCTTGGGTGCGATGTGCGCATTCTCGCCAGCTTCGGCGAGAGCGAGGGGAGCGCCGACGTCTCGTTCCTCGATGGCGCCGCGCCCGCGCGCAAGGAGCCAGCGCCCGTTCGCGTCATGCGAAACTGGATGCGCCCCGGACGTCATCGGTTCGACCTGCCGGCCCTGCGCATCGCCGAAGCGCTCGGCGCCTCCCCCTCAGAGGTTTTCGAGATCGAGGAGAGTTTCGGCTGGAGCGCCATCATCGCGCGAAGGACCAGCGCCGCCGTAGTGACGCGCCTGCACGGGCCATGGTTCATGAATGGCGCATCGCTCAAGGGGGAAGAGAACTTCGATCGCACCGACAATCTGCGCATTCAAAAGGAGGGCGCGGCGATCGCCGGGGCGGAGGCGGTGACGGCGCCCTCGAAATATGTGCTCGACGCGGTGCGCAACCGCTACGGGATCGCGCTGGCGAACGGCGTCGTCATTCCGAATGCGGTCGAGGCGCCGGATGAAGCCAGCGCATGGCGGGCCGATCGTGCGGACCCGGATGAAATCCTCTTTGTCGGGCGGTTCGACCGCCACAAGGGCGCCGACACGGTTCTGCGCGCCTTCGCCATCGCCGCCGCCGGGCGCCCCGGCCTCAAGCTGACCTTTGTCGGACCCGCGGACGGCGCCATTCAGGACGGCGGCAAAGAAAAGACCCGCGAGGCCTTTCTTTCGGAACACATGGCGCCCGACATCGCCGCGCGCGTCGCCTTCACGGGTCCCCTGCCGCATGCCGCGATCGGCCCGCTCCGCCGGCGCGCCTTCATCACGCTCATCGGCTCGCTCGACGAGAATTTCCCGAGCACGCTGCTCGAAGCGATGGCCATGGGCTCGCCCGTCGTCTCGACCGCGGTCGGCGGCATCCCTGAGATCGCCCGCGACGGCGAGCATGCGCTGCTGACGCTGCGCGCCGATCCGGCCGCCATGGCGGGGGCGATCGGAACGCTCCTCTCTGAGAGGGCGCTGGCGGAAAAGCTCGGCGGCCACGCGCGCCGGCGCGCGCTCGACGCCTATGCGCCGGTGCGCGTCGCTCGAACCTCCGCCGACTATTACGCCGACCTCATCGCGCGACGCGCGCGAAAGGCGGGCTGAGCATGGGTCCGACCGTTGCGGCGACCGTGTTCGGACTTGCGGCGATTTTCGCCGCCGTGCTCTTGCGCCCCGGCGTCATCAAGGACCCCGCCATCCTTCGCGCAGCGGCGTTCTGGATACTGTCGGTTCCCATTCTCTTCCTGATCACCCTGCCGTTGCTGTCGCTCCTCACTTGCGGCGTTCTCCTCTTCGCGCTTGCGCCCGGAGAAAAAGGGAGCCGCCTCTCTTACTATTTTCTGACCTTCTCGGCCGTCCCCGCCGGCATCGAGGCGCAGATCCCGTTTCCGGGCCTTAACTATCTGTTCATTCTCGATTTCCCGAAGGTGGCGTTCTTCGCGCTGCTCATCGCGGCTTTCCTGACCGCCGTCCGGCCGCCCGCATCCAAACACGCGCCGGCCATCGGAACCTTCGTGGTGCTGCTGACGCTCTTGTTCGCGATCATGGCGTTTCGCTCGGAGAACATGACCAGCGGCGTGCGCAGCGGGGTGAACTTCGCGCTCACCTACGCTCTTCCTTACGTCGGCCTCATCCGCCTCATGGAGAAGGACGATGCGCTCGACAAAGTCTTCGCGGGTCTCATCTTCCTGGCGCTGATCTTCTTCTGCTCGTCGCTGGTCAGCCAGGCGACGAAATGGAACTTCTACGACTTCCTGTCGGGGCGTATCGGCCTTCCCGTCTTTGCAGACTTCAGAAACGGCATCTTGCGAGCGAGCGTCACCTTGAACACGGTTCTCGCCGGCTACCTGTTGGGCCTCGGGCTTCTCGCCATCGCCTATTTCCGCAGCCTCAAAACGCTCGGCTTCGTCAGGGCCTGGCTCTATCGCGGGATGTTCGCGCTCGGCGCCTTCTTCACCTATTCGCGCGGAGCATGGCTGGCGATCGGCCTCTGCCTCGCCGTCTACGTGTTCTTCACCAAGGCGCCCCGGGGCCTCCGGCCGACATTGATGACGGCGGGCGCCATTGTCGGCGTCCCGGCGGCCCTCATCTATTCGCTCAACGCCGATTTCGGCGCAATAGACGCCTACGGCACATTCGCCTACCGCCAGGATCTGGTCCGCGCCACCTTGGTCCATTTTCAGCATTATCCGCTTTTCGGCGATGCCTATTTCTACGACCGGGCGCACTTTGCGCATCTCCTGCAAGGCCAGGGCATCATAGACTTCGTCAACCGCTATGTTCAGATCGTGGTGGAATATGGCGGGGTCGGCCTTTTCCTTTTCATCGCGCCCTGGGCCGCGCTCCTCATCGGTCTCCTCACTTTGCCGACGCGCGCCAGGGATTTCTGGGGCTCGCCTGCCGAGTACCGTCGCGCCGCGATGCTGGCGGTGACGCTCTCCTATCTTGTCCTCATCGCGACCACGAGCGACGTCTCCTATATGAAGCAGTTCGGCGTCGCCATTCTGGCGCTCGGCGCCGGCTTCATCGGCGCCGTTCGCGCGAAGACTTCTGCAGCGCGGGCCGAGCCCGCGCCGGCCGAGCAGGGCGATCTCGACCTTGCGGAGCCGGCGCTCGCCGGAACCCGGTGAGCTGGGCATGAGCGCCGGGCCCGACGGGAAAATCGCCGCCTTGCGCAAGCTCGCCGCGGACAATCGCATGGCGGCGTTCGTCGGCTCGAACGCCGTGACGAATATCATCCGTATCGCGAGCAATCTCCTGCTCACGCGCCTGCTCGCGCCCGAGACCTTCGGCGCGATCGGGATCATCATGGCCGTGCAGTATCTCCTCGTGATGGTCACCGACATGGGGTTCAACGCCTTCGTCATCCGCTCGCGCGAGGGAGACCGGCTTCATTTCCTGAACGTCGTATGGACGGTGCGCCTTGTGCGCAATGCGGCCCTCAGCGCTGTCATGTTCGCCTTTTCCGGTCCGCTCGCCGCGGCGTTCGACAAACCGGAGCTGCAGCCCGGGATCGCGGCGACCGCCTTCGTCCTCCTCATCGACGGCCTGCGCTCGACCTCGTTCATCGTCGCTGACCGGCAGCGCCGCGTCTCGTTCATGAGCGCGCTCGAGCTCGTCGCCTTCATCATACAGACGATCGTCGCGCTCGCCGCAGCCTCGATCCTGCACAATTACTGGGCGATCGTCATCGCCATATATGTGAATTCGGTCATCCTCGCGGCGTTCTCCTATGTCCTCTTTCCCTATGGCGGGCAGAAGCCGGCCTTCGACGCCAGAATCCTTCGCGACCTGTGGAATTTCGGCAAGTTCGTCATGCCGTCGAGCGCCATCACGCTCGTTCTCGCCATGTCGGACAGGGTGGTGATCGGCAGGAGCATGCCGCTCGACGCGTTCGGACTTTATATGCTGGCGGTCAGCCTCACCACAGCCGGGCGCCAGCTCATCAACAACTGGGCGGCGCGGCTGCTCTATCCCTGGTTCGCCGAAGCGGCGCGCGGCGCGCCGTCCGCTGTTGCAGACATCTACTATCCGACGCGCCGCAAGCTCTCGCTGCTGCTGGCGCTGGTCCTTGGCGGCGCAGTCGGCGGCGGCGAGCTTATCGCGCGCATCCTGTTCGACCCGCGCTATCTTGAAGCCGGAACCTACATTTCGCTCCTGGCGCTCGGCCCGCTTCTCGCGCTATCGACGGTGCCGGCGGAGAACGCCGTCGTAGCATTAGGCCGTGTACGGAGCACACTTGAGGCCAATATCGTCCGACTCGTCTGGATCGCAATCGCCGCGCCCCTTGGCTACCGGTTCGGCGGCATGCTGGGGCTCATTGCGGCTTTCGCCCTGATCGAGCTGCCGGCGCTGGTCTACTGGTTCCGTCGTCTCGCCGAGGCGCGCCTTCTCGACTGGAAGGAAGAAGGACTGCTCGCGCTCGCAGCACTCGCCGGCGCGGCCGCCGGCTACGGAGCGCAAGTTGCAGCGGACTACGCCATGGCGAACGGAATGCTGCCCGCGCTTTGAACGTGCGAAAGGAAAACTTCCGTCCCGCAGCGAAGCGGGACGGAAGCCGATGAGCGCCGAAAGGCTACGCCTTTTTCTTCAGGTCGAAGCGGTCATTGTTCATGACTTTGGTCCATGCAGCGACGAAGTCGCTCATGAACGCCTCTTGCGAACCGGTGTAGGCGTAGGCCTCGGCGACCGCGCGAAGCTCCGCATTCGAACCAAAAACGAGATCGACCTCGCTCGCCGTCCATTTGAGATCGCCCGTCTTGCGGTCGCGGCCCTCAAACGTTCCGCCGGCCGCTGGCTGCCACTTCGTCGACATGTCGAGGAGGTTCACGAAGAAGTCGTTGGTGAGCGTGCCCGGACGTTTGGTGAAAACGCCCTGATCCGCGCCGCCGGCGTTGGCGTCGAGAGCGCGCAAGCCCCCGACGAGCGCGGTCATCTCCGCGACCGTGAGGCCGAGCATGTCCGCCTTGTCGACAAGAGCGTCGGCGGGCGAGCGGGACTGAGCCGGCTGGTAGTAGTTGCGGAAGCCGTCGGCGGCGGGCTCGAGCGCGGCAAAGCTCGCCGCATCCGTTTGCTCCTGCGTTGCATCCGTGCGGCCCGGCGTGAACGGTGCGATGACGGCGCGGCCGCCGTCTTTAGCCGCCTTCTCGATCGCCGCCGCGCCGCCGAGCACGATCATGTCCGCGAGCGAGATCTTCTTGCCGCCCGCCTGCCGGCTGTTGAACGCCGCGCGGATTTCATCGAGCTTCGCCGTCACTTTGGCGAGTTCCGCCGGCGTGTTGGCCTCCCAGTCCCTCTGCGGCGCGAGGCGGACGCGTGCGCCGTTGGCGCCGCCGCGCATGTCGGTGTCGCGGTAGGTTGACGCCGACGCCCAGGCGGCGCGCACCAGTTCGGATACGGACAATCCGGACGCGAGGACCTGCGCCTTGAGGCTCGCGATGTCCGCGGCGGTGACCAGCGGATGATCGACCGCGGGGAGCGGGTCCTGCCAGATCAGGCCCTCCGCCGGGACTTCCGCGCCCACATAGCGGGCGCGCGGTCCCATGTCGCGGTGCGTGAGTTTGAACCACGCCTTGGCGAACGCCGTCTGGAACTCATCCGGGTTCTCGAGGAAGCGTCTGGAGATTTTCGCGTAAGCAGGATCGAACTTCAGCGCGAGGTCGGTCGTGAACATGACCGGCGCGCTGCGCTTGGCCGGGTCTTGCGCGTCCGGCACGAGACCCTTTGCCGACGGATCGGACGGCGTCCACTGGATCGCGCCTGCCGGGCTTTTCGTCTGCACCCAGTCGAAAGCGAAGAGATTGCTGAGGAACTGCGAGGACCAGCGCGTCGGGCTCGCCGACCAGGCGCCTTCAAGACCGCTGGTGATCGCCTCGGCGCCGACGCCCGTTCCGCACTTGTTGCTCCAGCCGAAGCCCTGCGCGTGAACCGCTTCCGCGGCGGGCTCCTTGCCGACGCACTCGCCGGGTTTCGCCGCGCCGTGCGCCTTGCCGAATGTGTGTCCGCCGGCGATCAGCGCGACTGTCTCTTCGTCGTTCATCGCCATGCGGCCGAAAGTTTCGCGGATGTCGGCGGCCGCCGCGATCGGATCCGGGTTTCCGTTGGGCCCCTCCGGGTTCACATAGATGAGGCCCATCTGCACCGCGGCGAGCGGCTTCTTAAGCTGGCGTTGTCCGCTGTAGCGCTCGTCCGCCAGCATTTTGGCTTCGGGGCCCCAGTAAACAAGCTCCGCCTGCCAATCATCCTCGCGGCCGCCGGCGAATCCATAGGTCTCAAAGCCCATCGATTCGAGCGCGACATTGCCGGCGAGCACCATGAGGTCAGCCCAGGAGAGGCTGTTTCCGTATTTCTGCTTCACCGGCCACAGGAGGCGGCGCGCCTTGTCGAGATTGGCGTTGTCCGGCCAGCTGTTCAGCGGCTCGAAGCGCTGCTGGCCGCCGCCTGCGCCGCCGCGCCCGTCGATCGTGCGATAGGTGCCGGCGCTGTGCCAGGCCATCCGTATAAAGAACGGCCCGTAGTGGCCGAAGTCCGCCGGCCACCAGTCCTGCGACGTGGTCATCGCCGTTTCGATGTCCTTCTTGACGACGGCGAGATCGAGACGCGCGAACGCTTCAGGGTAGTTGAACGTCCCGCCGAGCGGGTTCGAGACGGCTTCGTTCTGACGGAGCTGCGTCAGGTCGATCTGCTCGGGCCACCAGAAGGCGTTCGTTCTCGCCGCGAGTCCTGACGCCGCCGCCATTTCCTCCGTGTGCGTCGGCGCTGTCGCGGGCGCCGGCGCGGCGGCGATCGGCGCCTCCGGCGTCGCTGCGGGTTCCGGCGCCTTCGATTTCTTCCCGCAACCGGACGCCAAAGCGAGCGCCAGGCTGGCGCAGGTCGCGAGCAACGCGGCTTTCGAATTGCGATTCATGGGTTCCCTCCGTTCAATGTTTCGCCTCGACTGACCGCTAACGCCGTCCGGGCGGCGTGTAAAAGCGATTGTCTCCATAACGGCGTTCGAGAGAATCGATGCAGCGCCGCGCGCACAAAAAAACGGCGGCCTTTCGGCCGCCGTTCTCCGCAATAAGGTCCGATGCGAGCGATCAGAAGTCCATGTCGCCCATACCGCCCATGCCGCCCATGCCGCCGCCGCCATGGCCGCCGTGGCCGTGCTCTTTTTTCTTCGGCGCTTCCGCGATCATGGCTTCCGTCGAGATGAGGAGGCCGGCGACCGAGGCCGCGTCCTGGAGCGCTGTGCGCACGACCTTGGCGGGATCGACGATCCCGGCCTTGATCATATCGACATACTCGTCCGTCTGCGCATTGAAGCCGAAGTTATAGCTCTTCTGCTCGAGGCACTTGCCGACGACGATTGAGCCTTCTCCGCCCGCATTGCGAACGATCTGGCGGATCGGCGATTCAAGCGCCTTGCGGATGATGTTGACGCCCGCGTCCTGATCGGAATTGGCGCCCTTGAGGCCGTCGAGCGCGCGCGTCGCGTAGAGGAGGGCGACGCCGCCGCCCGGGACGATGCCTTCCTCGACCGCGGCTCTGGTGGCGTTCAGCGCGTCATCGACGCGGTCCTTGCGCTCCTTCACCTCGATCTCGGTGGCGCCGCCGACCTTGATCACCGCAACGCCGCCGGCGAGTTTGGCGAGACGTTCCTGCAGCTTCTCGCGGTCATAGTCGGAAGTCGTTTCCTCGATCTGGGCGCGGATCTGGGCGGTGCGGGCGGCGATGTCCTTCTTCGAGCCCGAGCCGTCGATGATCGTCGTGTCGTCCTTGTTGATCGACACTTTCTTCGCCTTGCCGAGGTCCTTCAGCGTCACGTTTTCGAGCTTGATGCCGAGGTCTTCGGAAATAACCGTGCCGCCGGTCAGTGTGGCGATGTCTTCGAGCATCGCCTTGCGGCGATCGCCGAAGCCCGGCGCCTTCACGGCCGCGACCTTGAGGCCGCCGCGCAGCTTGTTGACGACGAGGGTCGCCAGCGCTTCGCCTTCGACGTCTTCGGCGATAATGAGAAGCGGCTTGCCCGACTGAACGACCGACTCAAGCAGCGGCAGCATCGCCTGCAGGCCCGAGAGCTTCTTCTCGTTGAGAAGAATGTAGGGGTCTTCGAGTTCGGCGATCATCTTCTCGGCGTTGGTGATGAAGTAGGGCGAGATGTAGCCGCGGTCGAACTGCATGCCTTCGACGACGTCGAGCTCGGTTTCGAGGGACTTGGCTTCCTCGACCGTGATCACGCCCTCATTGCCGACCTTGTCCATGGCTTTGGCGATCATATCGCCGATGTCGCGCTCGCCATTGGCCGCGATCGAACCGACCTGGGCGATCTCGTTCGACTTGGCGATCTTGGTCGCGTGCTTCTTGATGTCCTCGACGACCCGCACGACGGCGAGATCGAGGCCGCGCTTGAGGTCCATCGGGTTCATGCCGGCCGCGACGGCTTTCGTGCCTTCGCGGACGATCGCCTGGGCGAGAACCGTTGCGGTCGTCGTGCCGTCGCCGGCCTCGTCATTGGTCTTCGAGGCGACTTCGCGCACCATCTGCGCGCCCATGTTCTCGAACTTGTCCTCAAGCTCGATTTCCTTGGCGACGGTCACGCCGTCCTTGGTCGTGCGCGGGGCGCCGAACGACTTCTCGATCACGACGTTTCGGCCTTTCGGGCCGAGGGTCACCTTCACCGCATTGGCGAGGATGTCGACGCCGCGCAGCATTTTCTCGCGCGCTTCAACGTCGAATTTGACTTCTTTGGCTGCCATTGTTCCGTTCTCCGATTAAATTTTCAGGTGCTCAGCCGACGATCCCGAGGATGTCAGACTCCTTCATGATGAGGAGCTCCTCGCCGTCGATCTTGACTTCCGATCCCGACCATTTGCCGAACAGGATCTTGTCGCCCTTCTTCACATCGAGCGGCGTGATCTTGCCGTCCTCGTTGCGCACGCCCGTGCCGGCGGCGAGCACTTCGCCCTGCTGCGGCTTTTCCTTGGCGGTGTCGGGGATGATGATCGAGCCGACCTTGTTGTCTTCCTCGAGGCGGCGAACCAGCACGCGATCGTGCAGCGGCCGAAACTTCAGAGCCATGCGATGGTCTCCCTTTCCATAGTGTTTCAAATCAACGGGTTAACCCAGGCCGCCTCGGCGGAAACCGAGAGCCTGGCACTCGCCGCACCTGAGTGCTAGCAGAGCCTGAGCTGCATCTAGGGTGACCGCCAGGAGCCGTCAAGGGCGCAGATCGTCAGCCGCTGCAGATGGGTATCAAGAACGGATCAACGGCGAACTGATTCGGCGTTGAATGTTCCCCACGGCGTCCGTCTTCTAGAGTTCGACCCTGAGCCGAGCCGTGAATGAATGAGCGCGGTCGGTATTGGACAGCGCGCCGTCACTAGGAGATTCCGAGCACGGCGCGTTCGGAGAGGTTTGCCTGCGAGGCCGCGCCGACCTGCAGCCGATGACGGGCCGAGATCGACGCCATCGACCGCAAAGGGGATGCCGGCGCCCGTGAAATAGCAGGTGCGAGGAAGATAGAGGCGGTCGTGGCCCTGAGAGAAAGTCCTGCCAATCATCGCGGCCTCTGTCGTCGCGGGCGCTGAAAGCCGAGCGCCAGCAGAGCTATCGCCGCGACAACGGCGATCAACACGCCGCCGATCACAGCGTAGGGATTGTGCGCTACGACTCTGGCGACCGTGTAGACCTGATCGATGCGCCGCAGTCTGTCCGCGCCGGGGATGGGGACAGGGCCGATGATTTCGCCGAGATTCATCACCTCGTCTTTCGCCGCGCTGTAGTCGCGCCACGCGGCGAGGCCCTCTCCATTCGGATCGCCCGTCCTTGCGAAGTTCGTCCAATAGCCCGCCATCGTCGCGGCAAGCGCTCGGTCCTTCTCCGGCCAGTCGATGTCCTGTTGATCGAGATGGTCGAACGCGTAGGCCATTTCGACGCCGTGCGCTGCGCCAAGCCCGGAATATACATCGCCGTCGCGAAAGGGCGGCGCCTTGCTGAACTGATAGAAATAAACGCCGCCTTTCTTCGCGGCGGCCGCCTGTCGCGCCCACGCCCACATGTCCCAGCGGAAGCGCATATCGGTCTCAAAGGCGGCGGCGGCAGCGCGCGCCTCGGAGTCACTCGCGCCCGGTTTCGCGCCGATGACGCTCACGAGCCAACCGGGGAAAGTGCGCGTCAACACTTCATAGAAGTTCTCGACGGTGACTTCAGCGTTCTGCAGAAACCATTGTCCCTCGTCGGCGTTCGCGCCGACAAGAAGATCGACGTTGTTCTGCGCTTTCGCGGCGTACGCGTCATAGGGCGACCTGGTCAGCGCGTGGCCGTCGATGTTGAACTGGGGGTGGAACGCAATCGTGACCAGCGTCTCGACCGGCAGGTTTCGCAAGTCGTCAAGGCTCGCCGCGCCGGCGCGTTCGGCGAAACGCTCGCCGGCCGCTGCGGCGCCTGCCGGTGAAAAAAGCGGGTCAAGTTCGATCGGCTCGAACACGCCCCCGCTCTGGCCGATCGCGCGCCTGAAGAGACCTTTGGCCATCGGCGAGGCGATCAGCATGCTGACTGACATGGCGCCGGAGGACTGACCGAAGATCGTCACCTGATCGGGATCGCCTCCGAACGCTGCAATATTGCGTTGAACCCATTGCAGAGCGGCGACCTGATCGAGGAGGCCGTAATTGCCGGAGCCGCCATGCGCCGATTCCCAGTTGAGGGCCGGATGCGCCAGAAATCCGAGCGCGCCGAGCCGATAATTGAACGTGACGACGACAACGCCGCGCGCCGCCAGCCGATCGCCCCAATAGAGCGGCGTCGAACCCGACCCGTTGACGAGTCCGCCGCCATAAATCCACACCATGACCGGTAGTGTCTCCGCCGACGGCGCAGCCGGCGTCCAGATATTGAGCGCCAGGCAATCCTCGCTCATCGGTTCCGGGGCCGCATCCGGCGGATAGACGCCCGTTTGCGGGCAGATGGGCGAAAACACGTCGGCGAGCCGAACGCCCCAGTCGGCATCGCCGGGCTCGAAAGCGCTGATCTGGCGGATGCCCGCGTACAGCAACGGCAAGCGCAACAGGGGAATCATCTTCGCGACCGCCGGCGGCGTCGCGCTGCTCATCGGGTTCGCCCTGTGGGGCAA
>JBEBFW010000091.1:0-11629 GCA_040081755.1 Parvularculaceae bacterium | reverse complement strand
CGCGAAGCTGGTCGTGTCGGTGAGCGGCGTCGGCGATATCGAGACCGCCGCGCCGCGCGCGAACCTTGACGAAGCCGCGACGGAGGTCGCCGCGCTGTCGGTAGACGTTCAGCGCGCGCCGAAGGCCGAGCGCGCTTATGTGATCTACACGTCCGGCTCGACCGGCAAGCCGAAGGGCGTCGAGAACAGCCATCGGGCGCTCACCAATTTCATCCGCTCCGTCGTCAGGACGCCCGGCGTTTCGGCGGACGACCGCCTGCTCGCCGTGACGACCCTGTCGTTCGACATCTCGATCCTGGAACTCTTCGCGCCGCTGGCCGCGGGCGCTGAAGTCGTGATCGCCAGCGCCGAGGAGGCGGCGGACGGGGAAGCGCTGATCGCCCTGATCGAGGCGCATCGACCGACCATCCTGCAAGCGACGCCGGCGACATGGCGCATGCTGGTCGACGCCGGATTCGAGGCGCAGCGCGATCTGAAGGCCCTGTGCGGCGGAGAGGCGCTCACGAGCGCGCTCGCCGGCAGCCTCCTCCCGCGCGTCGGCGAGCTGTGGAACATGTACGGACCGACCGAAACGACTGTGTGGTCGACCTGCAAGAAGATCGACGCGCCTGGGCGCATCTCCATCGGCGTGCCCATCGCGAACACGCGGCTCTATATCGTCGGTCCGGGAGGCGGCCTCATGCCCGGTGGATTTCCGGGCGAGCTTTGGATCGGCGGCGAAGGCGTCGCCATCGGCTATCTCAATCGGCCGGAGCTCACCGCCGAGCGCTTCCTGCCCGATCCGTTCAGCGGCGAGGGCCGGGTCTATCGCACCGGCGATCTGGCGCGGCGGCTGTCCGGCGGCGAGATCGAGCATCTCGGGCGCATCGACGCGCAAGTGAAGCTGCGCGGGTTTCGCATCGAACTTGGCGAGATCGAGGCTGCGATCGAAACGCATGAAGCGACGGCGCGCGCCATCGCGGCAGTCAAGCCGGACGCTTCGGGCGAGCCGATGCTCGTCGCCTATGTTCTCTACAGGGACGGCATGACCGCGACCGGCAGCGACCTGCGGCGCATGCTGAGGGCAAGCCTGCCGAGCTACATGCTGCCGCAGATGTTCATCGAGATCGACAGGGTTCCCTTGACCGGCAGCGGCAAGATCGACCGCAATGCGCTCCCCAGTCCGGCGGGCGGCGGCGAAAAGCGGCGGCGGAATATCGCCCCACGCACCGAAACGGAATCGGCGATCGCCGCCATCTGGCGCGACATCCTCAGGGTCGCGGATGTTTCGGTCACGGACAATTTCTTCGAGCTTGGCGGCCAGTCGCTGCAGGCCGCGCAAATGGCCGCACGCTTCAAGGAGCGAACGGGCTGGCGCCTCGCGCCGCGAGCCGTCATCTTCGACACGCTCGAGCAGCTCGCCGCAGGCCTCGAGCGCGGCGCGGCCTGAGCCTTCTCCGCCTGATCTCGCCACGAGCCGCGCCTCGCGGGTGGCTGCAGATTCCGGGTGCGCACCTGCGCGAACAGGACTATGAGGCCCGCTGCTTAAGGCGGGGAGAGCGCCTCTTTGCTATTCAATTCGCTGACCTTCGTGGTCTTCTTCGCGATCGTCGTCGCGTTGCACAATGCGCCGTTGCCGTGGCGCGTGAAGAAGATCAACCTGTTGATCGCCAGCCTCATTTTCTACGGGGCGTGGAGCCCGCCTTTCGTTCTCCTGCTGCTTCTGTCGACGGTCGTCGATTGGTTCGCGGCGCGCTGGATTGCGGGCGCGAAGACCCAATCGCGGCGGCGATTGTTCCTGCTGATTTCGCTCGCCGGCAATCTCGGCATGCTGAGCTATTTCAAGTACGGCGGCTTCCTCCTTGAGAATTTCACGGCGCTGATGAACGCCGCCGGCGTCGCCTACAAGGCGCCGGAGTGGAATATCATCCTCCCGGTCGGCATCTCGTTCTACACCTTCCAGACGCTCGCCTATACGCTGGACGTCTATTTGAAGCGCGCGGCGCCGACGAAGTCGCTTCTCGACTTCGCGCTCTTTGTGACCTTCTTCCCGCAGCTGGTCGCAGGCCCGATCGTGCGCCCCTCGCAGCTCGTCCCCCAATTCGCCGAGCCGAAGCAGGCGAGCCGCGATCAGTTTTACTGGGGCCTCGCGCTGATCGCGATCGGCCTATTCGAGAAGGTCGTGCTGGCCGATTCGTTTCTGGCGCCCGCGGCGGACGCGGCGTTCGGCGCCGACAAGGCGCTCCATCCGCTCGACGCCTGGACCGGAGTACTGGCGTTTTCGGGGCAGATCTTCTTTGATTTCTCAGGCTATTCGACGACGGCCATCGGCGCGGCGCTCTGTCTCGGTTTCGCCTTGCCGAACAACTTTCTCTATCCCTACGCGGCGATCGGCTTTTCCGATTTCTGGCGGCGCTGGCATATCTCGCTCTCCACCTGGCTGCGCGATTATCTCTATATTCCCCTCGGCGGCAACCAGAAGGGACGTCTGCGGACTTATTTCAACCTGATGGTCACCATGCTGCTCGGCGGCCTCTGGCACGGCGCCAGCTGGACCTTTGTCGTGTGGGGCGGCCTCCACGGGCTCTATCTCGCGGCTGAGCGATTCCTGCGCGAGACCGTCCCGGAGCAGGAATGGTTCAAGTCGCTGTGGTTCAAGGCGGCGATGGCCGTGCTCACCTACTTCCTCATCAACATCACCTGGGTCTTCTTCCGCGCCCAGGATTTCGGCGAGGCCTCGACCATGCTCGCCTCCATGTTCGGCCTCGCCGTGAAGCCGGAGAGGGTTCTCTACTACAACGAGATAATTCCGGCGCTCGTCGTCGTCGCCGGCATGGTGATCTCGCATTGGCGCATGCGCGCGACTTCGCTTGAAGCAGCCGTCGCGGCGACGCCGCGCTGGTTGATCGCGAGCGTGCTGGCGGCGATGCTGTTCATGCTCGTCATCACGCAAGGCTCCGACAGCGCCTTCATCTACTTCCAGTTCTGACAAGATATGGCACAGCGCAATTCTCTGACCTTCTTCGATCCGGAACATGTCGAGCGCCCGATCCCGGGACGCCCGTGGCGCGCCATTCTCTTCGGCGCGCTCGGCGCAACCGCGCTTTTGACCGCCGGATGGGAGGCGTTCTGGCGCTCGAAAGGGCTGATACCGGGCGATTACAAGAACTCGGACGCGCTGTGGGCGGAGCAACGGCGCAAGGCCGTCGGCGAGGCCACGGCGATCGTCGGCTCTTCGCGCATCCTGTTCGACGTCGATCTCGATATCTGGGAAGAACTCTCGGGCGTGCGGCCCGTGCAACTGGCTCTCGAAGGCACCAGCCCGCGCGCCTTCCTCAAGGATCTCGCGGATGATCCTTCATTCAACGGATTCGTCATCGTCGGCGTGACGACGGTCCTCTTCTTCACGCAGGAAGGCGGCCTGCGCGAAAGCGCGCTGAAGTTCCATCGCGAGGAGACCCTGTCGCAGCGCGCCGATCATCTCCTCTCCATGCCGCTCGAGCAGTTTTTCGCCTTTATCGATGACCAGTCGCGACCGCGCCGTCAGGTGCAGATCTGGCCATTTCCTCTGCGCGAGGGGATGCTGCCGCGCTTCGATCCGCGAAAGCTTGAAATCATGACGGCCGACCGCAATACCGAGATGTGGGCGCGCGTCGTCAATGATCCCGCCTACCAGGCGGAAGCGAAGGCCCAGTGGGAGATCGGATTCAGAATTTTCGCCCCGCCGCCCGGTCCGAACGGCGAACCGCCGGCGCCCATGCCGCCTGAAGCGGTCGGCGCCGTGATCGCCGGGGTCAAGATCGACATCGACAAGATAAGGGCCCGCGGCGGGGAGGTCGCCTTCATGCGGCTGCCCTATGGCGGCGGGTTCGCGCCGGTCGAAGACAACGGCTTTCCGCGCGCCCAGTTCTGGGATCGCCTGCTGAGGGAAACGAACAGCGTCGGCGTCGCCTGGCAGGATCATGCGGAACTACAGGGCTACGAGCTTCCCGAATGGTCGCATCTCTCGCCGAGAGAAGCCGAGCGCTACACCAGAGCATTGGTCCCCATCTTCTACGAGCGGCTTGAGGCCGAAGGTCGAAAGACAGGCAAGCCCGCTTCGAGGCCGGCTGAATAGCGGGCCGACCGGCGTTGCCCATGCGCCACAGTCGGACCCCAACCGGCCCCAAACTGTTAACCATGTCGGCAAAGCGGTGCGTCCGTGCTAATTTCGCGACGGGAATCAAGGCCGAAAACCTGTCGGTCGGGCTTCTTTGGGCTGCTTCTCGCGAAGCAGGCATGCAGCATCCTCGGGAGGGATTTTTTATGATGAGAATATCGATCAAAGCGCCATTGTTCGCGAGCGCGGCCGTTATCGGCCTCGTCGCCGCCAGCCCGGTCTGGGCCCAGGACGATGACGAGATCATCGTCACCGCGACCAAGCGCGCCCAGTCCATTCAGGACGTGCCGTTCTCGGTGAACGCGCAGACGCAAGAGGACATGCAGCGCACCGGCTCGCAGAACCTTGAAGACATTTCGAGAAACGTCGCCGGCCTCGCCATCCAGAACCTCGGCCCCGGCCAAAGCCAGGTCGGCATCCGCGGCGTCTCCGCCGGCCAGATCGTGCGCGACCAGCCCGGCGTCAAGGAACAGGTCGGCGTCTATCTCGACGAATCCGTCGTCTCGCTGTCGCTGTTCACGCCCGACCTTGAACTCTTCGATCTGAACCGCGTCGAAACGCTGCGCGGGCCGCAGGGCACGCTCTACGGTTCGGGCAATATCGGCGGCACGATCCGCTACATCACGAACCAGCCCAAGCTCGGCGAGTTCGAAGGAACGCTCGAAGGCAACATCAACCATGTGCAGGAAGGCGACACTGGCGGGCACCTCAAAGGCGCCGTCAACTTCCCGCTCGGCGAAAAGGCGGCGCTCCGCATCGTCGCGTTCGGCACGCGCTACGCCGGCTTCGTCGATGCGCTCGGCGAAGGCGGTTCGATCAAGGACGATGTGAACGACGGCGACCGCTACGGCGCCCGCGTCTCGTTGCGCTGGGAGCCGACCGACAACATCACCCTCACGCCGCGTTTCGTCTACCAGAACATTCAGGTCGATGGCTTCAACCGGCAGGAAGTCTACAACCTCTACGCCAACCCGTTCACGACGGTCCGTCCGGCGGTGAACTTCCAGGAAAGACGGCAGTATCTGCTGCTCGACGAGGCCTTCGAGGATGAGTTCATGCTCGGCGACCTCACCGCCGAATTCGACTTCGGGGGCGTCACCTTCACCTCGGTCAGCAGCTACCAGACGCGCGACATTCTGGTCAGCCGCGACGCGAGCGCGCTGACGCATTCGGTCTCGATCGACCTCGGCTACGCGCCGGGCGCGCTCCTGATCCCTTCCAACCTTCAAGACACGACCGATCTCGAGACCTTCACCCAGGAAGCGCGGCTCGCCTCGGACTATGAGAGCGCGCTGCAATGGGTGCTCGGCGTTTTCTACACCGACATCAGCCGCGACTACGCCCAGCGCCTGCCGACGCCGGGCTATGATGTGTTCACCGACCTCGCTTTGGGCGCCGGCACGGCGGCGGCGACAGCGAACGGCTTCCCGGCGAACTCGCCCTACAACGCCGACCTTCCCTACGACATCGAGCAGTTCGCGGTGTTCGGCGAAGCGACGCTCGCCCTGACGGACCGCTTCGACGCGACCGCGGGCGTTCGCTACTACGACTTCTCGGAAGACCGGGCCTTCATCTCGGGCGGTCTTTTCTCCAACCTCGACAACCGAACCGATTCGACGTCCTCGGACGGTTTCTCGCCGCGCTTCCTCCTGAGCTACGACATTTCGGACGCGGTGACGGTCAACGCGCAGGCGTCGAAGGGCTTCCGTCTCGGCGGCGTCAACGATCCGCTGAACGTGCCGCTCTGCTCGGGAACGGACATTGCGACATTCGGCGGCTTCCAGACCTACGACGACGAGACGCTGTGGAACTATGAAGGCGGCGTCAAAGTCCGCTCGGGCGGCGTCACCTTCAACGCAGCGGGCTACTACACCGACATCAAGAACCTTCAGGTGACGCTCGACGCCGGCACCTGCTCCTCGCGCATCTCCTTCAACGTGCCGAAGGCGCACACGCTCGGCTTTGAATTCGAGTTGGGCGCGGAACTCTTTGAGGGCTTTGACGTCTCCCTCGCCGGCAACCTGGTCGAGGCGGAATTCGATTCGACCGTTCTCAGCGGCGCCTCGGTCGTCGCCGGCCTGCGCGAAGGCAACCGCCTCGCTTCCGTGCCGCAGCTGCAGCTCGCGGCCAGCGCGCAGTACAGCTTCGCCCTCTCGAGCGGCGCCGACGCCTTCCTGGCGGCCTCGATCCAGCATGTCGGCTCGCGGTTCACCCAGCCCTCCGACCAGGAAAGCAATCCGAGAAGCTTTGTCTCGGGCCTTCCCTTCGGCGGAACGTCGGGCCTCAACCCGACCGTGCTCGACCTCGAACTGCCTGACTATCAGATCCTCAATCTGAGCGCGGGCGTGACCATGGGCTCGACCGACCTTATCTTCTACGTCAACAACGCGACCGACGAGAACGCGCTGCTGGCCTTCGATCGCGAGCGCGGCGGGCGCGCCCGTCTTGGCTTCCACACCAACCAGCCGCGCACGTTCGGCGTGACGGCGCGGGTGCACTTCTAGCTAGTTTTTGCTTGCCGGCTCAAAGACAAGGCCGCCATCCGGGCAGGATGGCGGCCTTGTCCCGTTCATGCAGGCGCCGGCAGCCTCGCGGCGGGATTTTACGACGTGCAGACGACGGGCGTTGCGGTGTTGCACAACTGGACCCGTGTCGATTTGCGGGGCAGGCGCTTGGCTTCGAAATCGAATGTGTAAGGTCTGTGGAACACCTCACTCGTGAGGCCCGAGTCGTAGGTGTAATCGATCTCGACGACAATGAGCGAAGATGCGGCGTTCAGCGACGCCGTGTTCGACAAATTCATATAGGGAACGCCCGCTGCATAGGGCGTTGCGCCGTTGATGTCGCGGCTCCAGTGGACAGTCGGTCTTGCCGGCGATCCGGCCGAGATCACGCTGACGACGGTGATGTTGAGCGTTGAAGTGTTGGTCGGCTCGAGCAGCCGGCGCGCCCCGACCAGCATGTCGTTCAGTTCAGTGTGGTTGATTGTGCGCTCGCGAGCGGCGAGGTCCGCGACCGTGTTCGCAGTGTGGGAAAGTCTGCGGCTGACTGTCAGGATGTCTGAGCCCTCCAGCATTCCGAAGAACATGAGGAGCAATACGGGCAGGATCAACGCAAACTCGGTCGCCGCGAGGCCGTCGCGATTGGAGAGGAGGCGCAAGGGAGACGCAGTCATCGAAGCCTCGGGCGTTGCCGGTTCTAGAACGGCTCGTTGCGGAAGAGGTGAGTGGCTATCAATCGGCGGCGCCCGTTCTCCGTTTCGGCGAGGTTGACGCCGAGCGCGGGGTTGAGCGTGTCGTAGAGATAGCAAATCCGGACGCGGACGATCTGGCTGACGATGCCCGGCTGGTAGGGAATCGCGGCGACCGCGGCCGGCAGACCATCCGCGCAGACGGTCGCGCTGTTGTCGGCCGCCAGCGCAGCGAAGGAGGCGAAGGTGCGGACCTCGACGGTCAGACGCGTCGAGCAGCTGCCGAGGACGGAGACCCTGGGGCAGATCGCGTCGTAGAACGCCTGCTTGGACATTCCCGCCTCTTGCGCCTCGCCGGTCCGAACAATCCGGGCGGCGTTGATCGCTGCGGCGTCGACAACGGAGTTGGCGAAGAAGAACCAGCCGACCTCGAACGTGGAGAAGACCGTCATGATGAAAGGCGTGGCGACGATGGCGAACTCGACTGCCGTCGAGCCGCGCCGGCATTCGCCGAACGCCTTCACGCGGCCCTTGTGTTTGGGGCCGCGCGAGAGGCGGCGCGCCGCCGGCGCGCCGCTCCGTAACGTCCGAAAGATCATCGCGACACTCGCAGCTGGGATACTTCGCCCGCGATCGTCGTGAACACGCTGCGCAGCTGATCGCCGGTCGCGGCGAGGTAGACGTGAGCGGAACTTGAAGCGCAGTTGTTGACGAGATCCCGGGCCCGCTGGTCGTTCACCACCTGGAAACCGACCGTGTAGACCGTGACGCCCGACGCTTTCATGGCTGTGCAGAGCGCTTGCGACTGATCGTAGGAATGGCCGTTCGGAGCGGCGCAGTTGATCTTTTCGCTGCTGCTGCCGCTTCCCGACGTCGAAGTCACGTTGGAAACGACGCCATTGCAATAGGAGCTGTTGTACTCGCCGTCAGTCATCAAGACGACGACCTTCTGAAGATCCGGCGTGCTGTACGCGGCAGGTTGCGAGGCCGTTGCGAACAGAGGAGCGAAATTCGGCGACAGCACGTACCAACCCCAGCCGACGCCGACATGGCCGCCCGAGGGGCCAGCAGCCGCGAGAGCGTTGACCTTGCTGATGAGATCCGCCTTGTTGCTGCTCAGCGGTGCGATCACGTTTGCGGCGACGCAGTGGTGGGAAGGCGGATAGGTGCGCCCAAAAGACGTCGTCGTATAGGAAGCGTCCGTATACGCATTGCCGCCTGTGCGTTCGCTGACGCAAGACGTGACAGGATGAACCCTCATGTTGCCGTCGCCGTTGGTGAAGCGGTAGTACTCGCAGCCCGCCGTCGTGCAATGCGCAGCGCCGCCTGAGGTGAAGGCGTTATAGTACGGACCGAGCGCGGCATTGTTCCAGGAAGAATGCGAGGTCAGGGTGAAGGAGTTGGTCAGCACATCGCCGATCTGCCAGACGCTGGAGCTCGCATAAGCGGCGTTGTTGATGGCCTGCGCGCTGGCGGAACTCCCGACCGAGTTCACAGCGAGGCCGCCGAGGCCCGTCATGAAGACATAGGCGCCGTTGGCGAGGCCGTGATTGGCCGATGTGAAGACGAGACGGCATCCTGTCGTCTGGCACCTGGTCACGAAGTCGCTGGTCGTCGATGAGTAGCTCGACCAGCTGGAGCTATTGGTGCCGGAGAGCTGGAAAGTGTTGGCGGCTCGGTTGGCGACGGTGTAGGCGCGATTGTTCACCTGCGTCATGCCGGAAACGCCGTTGATCCACACGATATCGCCATTGTTGAATCCATGGCTGTTCGCCGTGACCACGGCCGGATTGGCGCGCGTGATTCCGGAGATGCCGACCGCAGCCCCCACCGACCAGCTGGCCGCCGTGATGGAATGGCTGGCGGTGGTCGAGCCGCGCACGGTCGCGGCATTGGAGCCGAGGTTGACCGAGGCGCCATAGGGAACGAGCGCGACTTTTGAATAGAAGGGCGTCTGCTCGTCCCGGATGACGATGTTGACAAGATCCGCCGCCGCGGCCTTGAGGTCGGTGAGTTTTTGCCCCGCCATTGAAGTTGTGGTGTCGAGCAGGAGCGACAGTTCGATGTTGCCCGATCCGTGGCGCGTGATTTCCGTGTCGGACGTCAGGTCGAGAACCGCCAGTTCGTGACCGCCGTGGCCCATCAGGTTTTCTGCGGCGTTCAGAATGATGGTCCTCAGCGTGCCGGCCGCCGTCGGCGTGATCGTCGTGGTCGTCATCTGAAAGTCGACGACGAGGCCGTCTATCAGCGCATCGCTGCCAAAGTTCTCATGGAAGAAGCTCCTGCCGTAGGACTTGAGAGCCTCGTTGCGCGCGCTGGTCTGGAGGTCGCGCAGCTCCGGCGGATTGAGCTCGTCGAGCTGCGCCATGGCGAGGCCCGCCGCGTCGAGCGATTCGATCAGGTCGGCCCGCACGGCGTTGTAGCGTGCGAAGTCGATCGCGCCGCCGGTGAAGAGCAGCAGGGGAATGAGCAGGAGCGCGAACATGATGGCGATCGTGCCGCGCTCGTCGCTGCGGTAGGTCGACTTCAGGAGGCGGGAAAGTCTGGCGTAATGTCCGGTCATGGCGGGCAAAATTCCTCACATCGCACTGGCGATCGGGGAAAATCTTGCAGAAGGGAGTTTACATGAAATTAGTAATGCTGGTTAATAAATGGCAAACAGGACTGTTATGATGGTAGCGATAACCATCTAATCAATTGAAACTCAAGTCCGCGCGCGGTCCGGCGCTCAATCGATAAAATTTATCGCCGGGCCGAAATCTCGAGGCAGGTTTTTCGGAAGGGCCTTGATCGCCGGGCCAAACGCCAGGCGGGCGCTTGCGGTTGTGCGGCGGGTGCGCCGGCATTATGACGCCTTGCGGCGGCAGGGGCCCTCGATGGCGCAACAGCGGGATCATCGCACGCTAAAGCGTGTCCTCGGCCTCGCCTTCGGCGTCGCCATCGTCGTCGGCGGCGTCGTGGGGCAGGGGATATTGCGCACGCCGGGCATTGTGGCGGCCGGCGCGCCCGATCCAAGCCTCATCCTGGCGCTCTGGGCTTTCGGCGCGGTCGTCACGGCCATTGACGCCATGTCGATCGTGGAACTTGGAAGCGCCATCCCGAAGGCCGGCGGGCCTTATGTGTTCGTCGAGCGCGCCTTCGGCCGCTTTGGGGGTTTTCTGACCGGCTGGCTCGACGCCGGCAACCTCATCATCACCCTTGCCTATATCGCGGTCGTGGTGGCCGAATATGTGGCGCGCTTCGATGCATTCGCGGGCTTGCCCGTCGGTCCGCTGGCGGCCGGATTCGTCATGCTCTTTGGGCTGATCAACGCCCTGCCGACGCGCATCGGCGGGGGCCTGCAGAATGTCTCGAGCGCCATCAAGGTCGCCGCGCTCCTGGCGTTCGCCGTCATCTGTTTCGCTTTCCGGGGCGAGCCGGGCGCAGAGGCGCCTGCGGCTGCTGGCGAGCCGAACGCGCTGGCGCTCACTTTTGTCGGCCTTGCGCTGGCGGCCAACGCCATCCAGCAAACCTATTTCGGGGCCAATACGGCGGTCTATTTCTCTGAGGAAGTGACCGCGCCCGAACAGAACCTCGCGCGGGCGACCTTCATCGGAGTCGCAGTCGTTGCGGCGGTCTATCTCCTCGTCAACGCCGCGCTTCTCAATGTCCTCTCCGTTCCTGAGATGGCGAAGTCGAACCTGCCGGCGGCCGATGCGCTCGACCGCGCGCTGGGAAGCGGGGGCGCGCTCGCAGCGACCCTGTTCGCGCTCTTCTCGGTCGCCGCGGTCGGCAATGTCACCTTGATGCAGGTCTCGCGCACGCTCTTCGCCATGGGGCGCGCTGGCGATTTGCCGCGCTCGCTGTCGTTTGTGCTGGGGACCGGCGCGCCGGTGGTCGCGCTTGGCGTCGTCGCGGTTCTCGGCGCGCTGCTCGCCTCTACGGGCGCCTATAATCGCCTCATCATGATCGCGGCCCCGATCCTCGCGCTCATCAATCTCCTCGTCGCGCTTTCGGCGCTCAGAATGCGCATGAAAGAACCGGGTCTCGCGCGCCCCTACCGGATGCCGCTCTATCCGGCTCCCTCGATTTTCTCGATCCTGTTCAATCTGGCGCTGATGGCCTTCTTCATCGCCTCCGACGTCGAGAATACGCGCTGGTCGGTGCTGTTCATCGTCACAGCGGTTCCCGTGTATTTCGCCATGAAAAGACTGAGCGCAGCAGGCTCGTCCGCCGTCTCCTGACCCCAATTCCCGGGCGGTTTCGCGGGCGGGCGATGGGCGGAACGCGCGCGCGCTGCTATCATGGCCTTTTATTCAGGA
>JBEBFW010000306.1:0-3092 GCA_040081755.1 Parvularculaceae bacterium | reverse complement strand
TCACGCGCGCTCCTTGCCTCAGCGAGCCACTTCGCAGCCCGTTGCGAGGCGCGGGTGATATCCTTCAATTCGCATTCCCACAAGACGAGCGCGCGCCAGCCCGCGCGTTTCAGCGCAGCCAGAGTCTCCGCGTCCCGCTCGCGGTTGCGAGAGATCTTGGCGCGCCAATAGGCGGCGTTGGTCTTCGGCTCCCGGCGCCCGCGTGGGCAATCATGACCGTGCCAGAAACATCCGTGCACGAAGATGACGGACTTTGTCGCCGCGAAGACAACATCCGGCTTTCCGGGGAGTCCCCTGCCGTGCAGGCGATAACGAAATCCAAGAGCGAAGAGCGCGCGCCGGAGCGCGAGTTCCGGCCTGGTGTCGGCGCTCTTGACGGCGCGCATGATCCGGCTGCGTTCTGCCGAAGTCATCAAGCTTCCTCTTCTGAGCCCAGCCTCAGCATCATGACGTGATACTTCGACAGTCGCGCAAAGTGCGCATCCATCGCCCGCGCAATTTGGTTTGAGTTCTTGACGGTGAGAAAGTGCCCGACGATTTGCGCGTAGTGTCCCGCCTGCCGAGGAAGCCTCACCTCCATGTCTTTCTTCTCGGCAATCTCTTCGTCGCTCATCACCTGTATGACGTTTGCCGGGCTCGGCACCGGTGCACCTGCTGCCGGTGCCGCCGGTATTGTGCCGTTCATGAGCCGCGAGCGTGGGTTCAGGTCGTGAAAGAGCGTCGCCTCGGCAAGGTCCATGTCAGCCTTGCTCGCGACGGGGTATTCCCAGACGAAGCCAATCTCCCACACATCAATCTGTCGGTTGGCGATTATGTCGGAGCGGGCGGAAGTGAGATGACGCTGGACGCGCTGTCTGATGCCGTCAGAGGATTGCCCGACGTACATGGGGACGTTGTCGAGATCGCAAAGCGCATAGACGCCGATCTGCGACGTCAGCGTCCTCACGGCCTTCCTTCTGAAATCAAAATCCACCGACATTGGCGCCCCTTGGCGGCTCTTCACTACGGCTACCGGCCATCGCTGGAATGCGATTCGAAATTTGCTGGGTGGCGCATTGGCTATGCAGCAAGGCCCAGCCGCGATCGGCGTTCTGCAAGCAGCGGTTCGAATATATGAGATGCAATGTATCGGACTGCCGGGACGGCAACCCCGTCCCCAGTCAAGTGTAGCGCTTCGTTGGAGTTTTCAGGAAGCCGATAGGTGTCTGGCAGGCCCATTAGGCGCGCGCATTCGCGAGGGCGCATTAGCCTTGTACGGATGGACGATCCATCAAGACTGATAACTATTTGTCGGCTCGATCCGCCCGCTGGCGTACGCAAGCATCCAGCCTTGCCGTCAAATCTAACTTCGACTCTTTGGACCTTTCCGACACCGACCTCGTGCCTGGTCCGCCGAAACAATGTTCCAACGACGGCGCCCCCCTGAGCCTTGGCACGGGCCACTTTTGCAAGATTTCCCTCCGTCATCATCGCCAAGAGCTGATCGGTTTCTTCTCTTGAATGCCAAACGACATCATTGGTGCGCTCTTCGATGATGTCTTGCAGATTGGCGCGGCGTGGTCGCGGCTTAGGCAGGTTCCACCAAATCCAGGCATCTCGCTCAGAACGAGCGAGGCGAGCATGGGCCTTGCGCAACGACATCGGGTGCCAAGGCTGTATTGGCCCATCGGTCAAAATCTTGTCGGGGATCGGATGGTCAGCCTTTATGCATACGAAAAAGAGGCGAGGCCGCGATTGCGGCAGAAAATGCGCTGCGTCGATGACAAGGGCGCCGATCCGGTAGCCAAGCTTGGAGAATGATCGCGCTATCGCGGCAAAGTCCTTCCCCTCATGCGAAGATAACGCGCCGCATACGTTTTCAAGCGCAACGATAGTGGGGGCTCTTCCGGATTTGCCAAGCTCAGCCATCCGCTCATGAAACGGCCAGAACGTCCCTGATCGCTTGCCGCGAAGCCCTGCGCCGCCACCAGCAAGCGAAAGATCCTGGCACGGAAAAGAGGCCCAAGCGAGATCGACGGCATTGCCCAGGTTTCGGGACGATAATTCGGATACGGACACATTATTGATGTCGGCAACAACGAGCGCGTCGTCGCCCCAGTTGTCCGAATATGACTTGCCCTTTTTTGGATCAAAGTCATTAGCGAGTGCGCACGTCCACGACTTCGACAAAGCCGCGCGTACCATGCCGCCGCCGCAGAAGAATTCGAAATAGCTAGGCACCGCCCCAAAGTCTCCACCGCATACGGGACGCTTGTTCTTATTATGTTCTCAGGTGTCCGTAAAGCCCCATTAGCCCTCTTTAGCCCGGATCGTGCGTCCGGTTTGCAAAACAATTCAACTTTTCGCTTTCCACAGGTCGCGTTGACCGCCATGCCGACTCTCTAGATTTTCGGCCGCGTAGTTCTGTTCGGAATCGAAACCGATGTTGCGCCGCCTGCTGCCGCTAGCGCCTCTGTCTCCGGCGCTCGCCGTGATCGCTTTTGCGGCGGCCGGCGCGGCTGCGCAGAGTGTGGCGGGGCTGGGCGCGGCGACGAACTCGATTGCGGACGTGCAGGTCGGCGAGCGCGGACGCCTGATGCGCGTCGCCATCATTTGCGCGGAGGATTGCCGCGTCGGGGCCAAGTCGAGCGGCGTGTTCTTCGTTCCGGGGATTACGGGCAATCTCGACGTCGATCTCAAGGGTCGCACGACGAACGCCGACGGCCTGTCGTTCAAGGCCGAGGCGGGCGGGGCGGCGCTCTCGATCAGGAGCAAAACGCCGATCGTCACCGCATCGATCAAGCGCTGCATGATCGGCGAGGCGCCGGCTTCCTGCATCGACATAGAATTCGCCGACGGAGCCCTCGCCGCGAGAGCGCTTGCAGTCCCGCCCGAAGGCGCGACGCGCGACGAGAAGACAGCCGCCCCGATGGCCTCGTCAGGGCCGGCGCTGCGCGAGGCGCCGGATGGGGCCAAGCTCATCTTCGCGAGCCTTGCTCCGCCGGAGCGCTTTCTGCCGCCGTCCGCGCCGAAGGCCGCCGAGCCGGCGCCGGCCGACGGGCCGCGGCTCATCCTCGACAGGAGAAAAGCCGAAGCCCTGATCGGCTCCCGGG
>JBEBFW010000090.1:0-11676 GCA_040081755.1 Parvularculaceae bacterium | reverse complement strand
GGGGAGGGAGATCGGCGAGGGCGCGAGGAAGAAACCGCTCGGATCGAGTTCTTTTCTTCGGTTGCCGGTTGCCGGTTGCCGGTTGCCGAATAACCGATCGCCGAAATCCCGCCTGCCGATTCCGATCATGACGCCGGATCCGGCAGCGGCGCGCGCGCCAGATACCCGCCTGCGGGCGCCTGCTCGCCGAGGAGCGCGAGCGAGGCCGTCTCGATGCGTTTTTCGAGGAGCGCCATGAATTCGTCCTTGGCCAAACCGGGCGCGATGACGGGGAGAAACTCGACCGTCGCCTCGCCCGGCGTCAGTTTCCAGCTTTGCTGCGGCCAGAAGAGCCCGAGATTGGTGGCGACGGGCAGCGCCGCGCGCCCGTAGGACTGATACATGTGATAGACGCCCTTCTTGTAGCGATGACGCTCGCCGACCGGCGACAAATGGCCTTCCGGATAGATGAGGATCGAGCGGTTCGCGGCCGCGGCCTTCTTCAGTTACGTGTCCACCAGTCTCGCCCGGGCGAGCGCCCCGCCGCAATTGTCGACGATGATCGCGCCCATCTTGCGCAAGATGCCCCCGACGATCGGGAACTTGTCCAGATGATCGCCGACGACGACGGCGAGGTCTTCGAACTCGCTGACCATGATGAAACCGTCGCCCCAGCTTTGATGCTTGGCGGCGACGATGAACGGACCCTCGGGCAAATGCTCGCGTCCCTTGACCGTCACCTTGACGCCCGCAAGAGCGCGCATCCAGAAGCGCATCAGCCTTGAATAGAGCCTGATCCACGCGCTCATCGGCCGGCGCAGGGGCAGCATGAGGAGCGGCAGCGCGAACAGCGCGAAGAAAGCGGAAGTCAGCCAATAGGCGACCTGGAAGAGAATGTTCCGCATCATGCGTACTCTCCGGCCGTCAGCACGGCGATGACCGCGCGCTTGATGGCCGGCGCATGCGGCGTCAAGGAGCCGCCCAGCCGGCCATAGACCTTGTGCAGCGCCGGCTGCAAGACGACGCCGAGCGCCATGGCGGCCACGATGACCGGATCGCCTTCGGGGATTTCGCCGCGGGCCATGGCGCCGCGCACGATGTCTTCCGCGGCGGCGACCGGGTTGTCCTCCCCTTCAGGCGTCGGCAGAAAATAATTCGTGGACATCAGGTGGAAGGCGAAGAGATCCCACTGCATGTCCGCAAGACCGCAATAGATCTCGACGATCGCGCTCGCCTGATCGTCGATCCGCACCCCCTTGGCGTTGGTGTAGCGGAGATAACCGGCGAGCTTCAGGTGCACCGAGTTGAAGAGGTAGAGCGCGAGCGCCTCCTTGGACGGCCAGTGGCGATAAATGACGCCTTCCGAGCACTCGGCCGCCTTGGCGATTTCTCTCGTCGTGGTGCCGTCGATCCCCTGGCTCCCGAAAAGCCGGGCCGCCGCCTTTTCGATGCGCTTCCTCGCCGGACTGTTGAGCTCGTTCCAGTCGAGCTTGGGGCGAGGAGCGCCTTCGGGTGCGGTTTCAGGGGTCTTATGTCGTTTTGCGGCGGCCATTTATCCTTTTGAGTGTGCCTGTGAGTGAGTGTTCGCTCATCATTTAGGGCATTCGAAATCCAACGTCAAGTGAGCGCTCACTCCCACGAGAATTTCGTTTTGTTGCACCGCAGCAAAAGGCGTATAGCAACGGATCCGGGCCGCCTGGACCTGAAAGGCCCGAAACCCAACGGTGCAGCAATGAAAGAAAATGCGCAGTCCGGTCAGGAGACCGGCGGCGGCGCCCCCGCCTCCAACGGAGCCTCACCCGAGGCCGACAATGGCGGGAACGGCCAGGTCAAAAAGGCCGGGTTCGCCGGTCTCGTCGTCGGATCGATCGGCGTCGTCTACGGCGATATCGGCACCAGCCCGCTCTACGCCTTCAGGGCGGCCCTGAAGCCGGCGGCGGCGGACGGCGATCTGACCCGGCTCGAAGTGTTCGGCGTCGCCTCGCTCATCTTGTGGGCGCTGATCCTCATCGTGTCGGTGAAGTACGTCTTCATCCTGCTGCGCGCCGACAACAACGGCGAAGGCGGAACGCTGTCGCTGATGGCGCTGGCGCGCCGCGCCCTTGGCGGCGGCGGCGTCATCTTCGCGCTCGGCATCGTGGCGACATCCCTCTTTTACGGCGACGCCATCATCACGCCGGCGATTTCGGTCTTGTCCGCCGTCGAGGGCCTCAGCCTCGTCACCGCCGCGTTCGACCATTACATCCTTCTTATCACCTCGATCATCCTGGTCGGCCTGTTCGCCGCGCAGAGCTTCGGCACGGGGCGCGTCGCAGCTGCGTTCGGACCGATCACCTGCGTCTGGTTCGCCGCGCTCGCCGTTTCGGGCGCCGCGCACATCGCCCATGAGCCGGGCGTGCTGGCGGCGATCAATCCTTGGTACGCCATTCAGTTCTTCGCCGCGCATGGCTCGGCAGGGCTGGTGACGCTCGGCGCCGTATTTCTCGCCGTCACCGGCGCCGAGGCGCTTTATGCAGACCTCGGACATTTCGGCCGCAAGCCCATTCAGACGGCCTGGTTCGCCGTGGTCTTTCCGGCGCTCGCCCTCAACTATCTGGGGCAGGCGGCGCTCGTTCTCGACGATCCCGCCGCCGCGGCCAACCCCTTCTTCATGATGACGCCGGGGCCGTTGCTCTTGCCCATGGTCGTGCTGGCGACGCTCGCGACCATCATCGCCAGTCAGGCGGTGATCACCGGCGCCTATTCGGTGAGCCGGCAGGCGATCCAGCTCGGCCTCCTGCCGCGTCTTGAAATCCGGCACACCTCCGCCCTTCATCGCGGCCAGATCTACATGCCGCAGATCAACCTCTGCCTCTTCATCGGCTGCATCCTGCTCGCCGTCACCTTCCGCAACTCGGACGGGCTCGCGGCCGCCTATGGCATCGCCGTCACCGGCACGATGATCGTCACCGCGATCATGGCGTTCGTCGTGGTCTGGAAGATCTGGAAGTGGCGCGCCTGGGCCGCGGCGGCCTTGATCGGGCCCTTTGTGGCGATCGAGTTCGTCTTCCTCTCCGCCAACATGCTGAAAATCGATGATGGCGGCTGGTTCCCGCTGCTTCTCGCCTCGGGCCTTGTCGCGCTCATGTCGACATGGATTCGCGGCTCGAAAATTCTGGCGGCGAAAACGCGGCGCGCCGAAGTGCCGCTCATGGACGCGGTGAACGCGCTTGAGGCCTCAAAGAGCGTCCTTTCCGCGCCGGGCTCGGCCGTGTTCTTGACGACCAGCCCCGACTGCGCGCCGACGGCGCTCATGCATAACGTCAAGCACAACAAGGTGCTGCACGAGCACAATGTCATCTTGAATATCCGCACCATCGACGTGCCGCGCGCGCCGGCGGAAGAGCGCGTCAGCATCGAACGCCTGACGCCGAGATTTGCGCGCGTCATCCTCACTTATGGATTCATGGAGTCGCCGAATATTCCGAAGGCGCTCGATCTCTGCCGCAAGAAGGGCTGGACCGTCGAGATCATGAAGGCGTCGTTCTTTCTGTCGCGGCGCTGGCTGCGGCCCGATCCCGAATCGGGCATGCCGGGCTGGCAGGACTTCGTCTTCATCGCGCTCGCGCGCAACGCCAGCAACGCCACCGACTTCTTCGCGATTCCGACCGACCGCGTCATCGAAATCGGCACGCAGGTGACGGTCTAGCCGGGTCACGCGTCGGCGAGCGAAGGCGCGGCGCCATTGAGACGCGGGTCCCGCCTGTCTTCCTTGCCCTCGCCGAGCCCTTTCGTGCCCCCCTCCCGCCGCGAAATCGCGGCGAGGGTGCGGGGCGATTTGGGCTGAGCCGACTGTTGCGACCCTCACGGTCGAAATACGTACAAAGATGAAATCCACCCCCGCTCATCCCGGCGAAAGCGCCGGGATGAGCGGACTGAATCATCAGGTCATTTTGCGATGGCGGGTCCTATCCCCAAACCTCTGCGAAGAGGCGCGCGAAATTGCCGCCCAGCACTTTTTCGATGACCCGGTCGGAGACCTTGCGCCGCGACAGGTCGAAGGCGAGCTTCTCGAAACGGCGCGGGTCGTTGTATTCGGGAATGACGTTGTAGACGTCCGCCGCTTCGCCCGGCGCGGAAATGCCGAGTTTCAGGCGCTCTTCGAAAAACTTGCGATGGTCCTCCTGGAATTTCGGATCGTCGATCTTCTCGCCCGATATCGCGCCGTCGCTGCCGAGCCCGACGTGATCCTCGCCGCAGATCCTGAGCGCGTGCTCGATATGGCGGAGGAGATCTTCCGCATGCGGCTGCCCCTTGGCCTTGAGAAACGGCATGGAAAAGACGCCCATGACGCCGCCCTTGCGCGCCAGCGCGCGCATCGTCGCGTCGTGAATGTTGCGCGGCACGTCGTTCAGCGCGCGGCAGCCCGTATGCGTCACCGCCATCGGCGCCTTCGAGAGAGCGATTTCCTCGTTGATGAGCCGCACGCCGCCATGGCTGCCGTCGATGACGATCCTCGAAGCGTTCAGTTTCTCGACGGCCTCCTTGCCGAACAGGCTGAGCCCGCCATTCGCCGGCTCGAGACAGCCGTCGCCCGCGAGGTTGCGCCGGTTATAGGCGAGCTGGCTGACGCGCAGGCCAAGCCCGTGGAACGTATCGATCTTGTCGAGCGAGGAGTTGAGCGGCGTCAGGTCCTGAAAGCCGTAGATCAGCCCGATGCGGCCGCTCCCTTTCGCGGCCTTGAGGTCTGCGCCGCGCCGGATGCGCAGAAAAACATCCGGATGCGTATCGATCTCGTTCTCGAACCAGGCGATGGCGTCGATGGTGTTCTCGAAAGCGTCGGGCTTGTTGCCGACATCGCTGACGGTGACGTTGACCGCGCTGAGGCCCGAGGCCCTCGCGTCGGCGATATGCCGGTCCGTCAGACCCTCGGTCTCCGTTTCGCTGTCGCCCTTCGAGCCGCCCGGCCCGCCGAGCGCGTCGATGACGGTTGCGCGCGCGTAGACGCCGCGTGCTTCCTCCGTGTGCGCGGCGGCGGCGAAGGCGAGCCCGCCGGCTGCGCCCGCCAGCAGCGTCCGTCTCGAAAAATCGGTCATCGTTCCCTCCCGGTCGGTCGGCGAGCGTCAGTCGCTTCACCCCGAAAATCAAGGATCGCCGCTTCGGTTCGGTCTCGCGCCGGGCTCGGTCGGTCGACTTCAGGAGCGGCGGCCACTAGTTTTCCGTCAGAGGCGCCCTGGCGGCTCTTCGAGGAGACCTGAAATGACGCACGCCTTTATCTGCGACGCGGTGAGGACGCCCATCGGCCGCTATGCCGGCGCCCTCTCTTCGGTGCGCGCCGACGATCTCGCGGCGCTCCCCTTGAAGGCGCTGAAGGAGCGAAACCCTGGCGTCGACTGGGAGGCGATCGACGATGTCATTCTCGGCTGCGCCAATCAGGCGGGCGAGGACAATCGCAACGTCGCGCGCATGGCCGCGCTCCTTGCGGGGCTTGGCGACAAGGTTCCGGGCGCGACGGTCAATCGCCTGTGCGGCTCCGGTCTCGACGCGGTGCTGATCGCCGCGCGGGCGATCAAGGCCGGGGAGGCCGATTTCATTATCGCGGGCGGCGTTGAATCGATGTCGCGCGCTCCCTTCGTGATGGGCAAGGCGAGCGAGGCCTTTTCGCGCAACGCCGAGACCTTCGACACGACCATTGGCTGGCGCTTCGTCAATCCGCTGATGAAAGCTCAGTACGGGATCGATTCGATGCCCGAGACGGCGGAGAACGTCGCGGCCGAATTCGGCGTCGCGCGCGTCGATCAGGACGCCTTCGCCTATCGCTCGCAGATGCGCGCATCCGCCGCCCAGAAGAACGGCCGCCTCGCGGCGGAGATCGTTCCGGTCTCGATTGCGCAGAAGAAAGGCGACGCGATCGTCCTTGCAAAGGACGAGCATCCGCGCGAGACGACGATCGAGGCGCTCGCCGCCCTGAAGCCCTTCGTGAAAAAGGACGGCGTCATCACCGCCGGCAATGCGTCCGGAGTCAATGACGGTGCGGCGGCGCTGATCGTCGCCTCGGAAGCGGCGGTGAAGAAGCATGGCCTAAGCCCCCGTGCGCGCGTCGTCTGCGGCGCGGTCGTCGGCGTCGCCCCGCGCATCATGGGGATCGGCCCGGCGCCGGCGTCGAAGGCGGCGCTGGCGCGCGCGAAACTTTCGCTGCGCGAGATGGACGTCATCGAGTTCAACGAAGCCTTCGCGAGCCAAGCGCTCGCCGCGATGCGCGAGCTTGGGCTCCCTGACGACGCGGAACATGTGAACCCGAATGGCGGCGCCATCGCTCTCGGCCATCCGCTCGGCATGTCCGGCGCGCGCCTTATCCTGACGGCGGTTGAAGAGCTTCAGCGCCGCAAGGCCCGCTACGCCCTCGCCGCCATGTGCATCGGCGTCGGGCAGGGCATCGCGGGGATCGTCGAGCGGGCGTGACCTTGTTTTCAGCTTCTTACAGATATATGATCGATCAAAGGACGTAAGAAAATGACAGACACCGCCACGCTCTCCGAAAAGTTCCAGATTTCGATCCCGAAAGCGGTGCGCACCGCCCGCCAATGGAAGCCGGGTCAGAAGTTCACCTTTGTTCCAAAGGGATCGGGCGTCCTGTTGGTGCCGGTGCCGGAGCTCGCGGAGCTCTATGGCGGCGCGAAGGGCGCCAACTCCAGGGGACACCGCGACCGCAAGGATCGCTATTGATGCGGGTCGTCGATACGTCGGCCTGGATCGAGTGGCTTCTCGCCTCGCGAACCGGCGCGGCCCTGAAGCGGCTGCTGCCGGCGACCGATCAGTGGGTCGTGCCGACAATCGTGCAACTCGAGCTGGCCAAGTGGCTCCATCGGGAATCGTCCGAGGATTTCGCCGATAGGACAATCGCCCTCACGAATACGCTGCATGTCGCCCCGCTCGACACCCGGATCGCGTTGCATGCGGCTGAACTGTGCGCTGCGCGAAAACTCGCGACCGCGGACGCCATTGTCTATGCGACAGCCATGGCGCATGACGCCGATCTCTTGACTTGCGACGCGCATTTTGACGGCCTTGATCGCGTGGTGTTCGTCGGCAAGCGTAGAGAATGATTGACGGTCAATTAGTTGACCGATCGGTCAGCTTATTCTAGATTCCGTCAAGGAGGCCGCATGTACGCCCAGGAAGTGAAATCGACCGGCGAGCGGGTGCGAACGCTGGCCGAGATGGGCCGCGAGGAGCGCGCCTTTCAGGAGCGCGTCGATGCGGGCGTCAAGATCGAGCCGAAGGAGTGGATGCCCGAGGGCTATCGCAAGACGCTGATCCGCCAGATTTCGCAGCATGCGCATTCGGAGATTGTCGGGCAACTGCCGGAAGGGAACTGGATCACGCGCGCGCCGACGCTCGACCGCAAGATGATCCTCCTCGCCAAGGTGCAGGACGAAGCCGGCCACGGGCTCTATCTCTACTGCGCCGCCGAGACGCTCGGGATCACACGCGATCAGATGACGGAGCAATTGCTGGAGGGGAAGGCGAAATACTCGTCGATCTTCAATTACCCGACGCTGACCTGGGCCGATATCGGCGCGATCGGCTGGCTGGTCGACGGCGCCGCGATCATGAATCAGGTGCCTCTGCAGCGCTGCTCCTACGGGCCTTATGCGCGCGCCATGGTCAGGATCTGCAAGGAAGAGAGCTTCCACATGCGCCAAGGCTACGACATCTTGATGAAGCTCTGTAAGGGGACGCCGGCGCAAAAAGAGATGGCGCAGGATGCGCTGGGTCGCTGGTGGGCCCCGTCGCTGATGATGTTCGGGCCGCCCGACGATTCCTCGGTCCATTCGGCGCAATCCATGGCCTGGAAGATCAAGCAGAACTCCAACGACGAACTTCGCCAGAAATTCGTCGATCAGACCGTTCCGCAGGCGGAGTATCTGGGGCTGAAGGTTCCAGATCCCGACCTCAAATGGAACGAGACGAAGAAGGGCTATGATTTCGGCGCCATCGACTGGAGCGAATTCCACGAGGTTTTGAAGGGTAACGGCCCCTGCAACGCCGAGCGCATGGCGGCGCGCCGCAAGGCGTGGACCGACGGCCAATGGTTCCGCGAGGGGCTGATGGGGCACGCGCAGAAGAAAAGCGCGCGGATGGCGGCGGAGTAGACCAATGTCCCATGAATGGCCCCTTTTTGAAGTCTTCATCCGCGGCCAGCACGGGATGAGCCACCGCCATGTCGGCTCGCTTCACGCGCCGGACGCCGAAATGGCGATTAAAAACGCGCGCGACGTCTATACGCGGCGCAATGAAGGCGTCTCCATTTGGGTGGTGAAAGCCTCCGACATCGCCGCCTCGTCTCCCGGCGACAAGGGCCCCTTGTTCGAGCCGTCGAATTCGAAAGTCTATCGTCATCCGACCTTCTACGACATCCCCGACGATGTGGGGCATATGTGACGGACACGGAGTTTTTTGAGTTCGCCCTGCGCATGGGCGACAACGCGCTCATTCTCGGCCAGCAGGTCTCGGCCTGGTGCGGCCATGCGCCGGCGCTCGAGGAAGACATTGCGCTCGCCAACACGGCGCTCGATCTCATCGGCCAGAGCAAATTATGGCTGACGCTCGCCGGCGAGGTCGAAAACAACAGCCGCAGCGCCGACGCGCTCGCTTACCTCCGCGATGCGCGCGCCTTTCGGAACTGTCTCCTGGTCGAGCAGCCGAACGGCGATTTCGGCTCGACCCTGATGCGCCAGTTCCTGTTCGACGCCTGGCACGCGCCCATGCTGACGGCGCTGACGCAATCGAGCGAGAAGCGCGTCGCCGAGATCGCCGCCAAAGCGGCGAAAGAAGCGGCGTATCATTTCGACCGCTCGCGCGACCTCGTCATCCGCCTCGGCGATGGAACTGGCGAGAGCCATGAGCGGATGCAACGCGCGCTCGATGTGCTCTATCCGTTTCAGGGCGAGCTGACGGCGCCCGACAGCGTCGATCTGGCGCTCGGCGCGCGCGGCGTCGCGCCCGAGCTCGCCGCGGTGAAAGCGGACGTCGATCGGTTGACGCTCGACGCGCTCAAGGAGGCGACGCTGACGGCGCCCTCAGGCCCTTTGCGCAAGGGCGGCAAGACGGGGCTCCACTCCGAAGGCCTCGGCCGCATTCTCTCGGACCTGCAGTTCCTGCAGCGCGCCTATCCGGGGGCTTCCTGGTGACGGGCGTCCCGACCAGCGCGGACGCGTTTGCGCCCGAACAGTCATCGCAGACGATGACTGACCGTGAAGGGCGGGAGAGGGAAGTGAGTGCGCGGCGGGTTCCGTTTTCGGAGGATCGTCCGGACGCCGCCGAAATCAGACGCTGGCTCGAAGATGTTCCGGACCCGGAGATTCCGGCCGTCTCCGTCATCGACCTCGGCATTGTGCGCGACGTCCTATGGCGGGGCGATGAACTCGTCATCGCCGTCACGCCGACCTATTCCGGTTGCCCGGCGACCGCTGTCATCGCCCTCGACATCGAAAACGCACTGCGCGCCCGAGGGATCGAGCATGTGCGCATCGAGACGCGCCTCGCGCCGCCGTGGACGACCGACTGGATCAGCGCCGAGGGCCGCGCGAAGCTGAAGGCCTTCGGCATCGCGCCGCCGTCGATGGCCTGCGCCGGCGCAATGATGACGCCCCTCGAATGCCCGCATTGCGGTTCGGCGCATACCGAGCGCGTCAGCCAGTTCGGCTCGACCCCTTGCAAGGCGCAGCACCGCTGCCTCGACTGCCTTGAGCCATTCGACCATTTCAAGCGGTTTTAGAGCGACGAGTGTGCACACGAATGAACGGTCCCACCTTCGTTATCTGCGAGGTTGTTCGTTGATCGCAACAACACGATTCAGGCTCATCCTGAGGAGGCCCGCCCTTCGGTATTCTCCGCTCGCACGGCGCCCTCGCGGGCCGTCGCGAAGGATGGTGTTTCGCGGAAGCTCTCCGCGCCTCGCCCATGGAGCCGTTCATCGCGCCAGCATCCTTCGCGACGCGCGCCCTTTGTGGCGCCGATGGAGCCAGTGGAAAAGCGCGCTCCTCAGGATGAGGCCTGAGGGCGTTACTGGGTTTCACCGCGAACATCAGTCGCCCTGATGGCTCAATTTCATCCGCTGACCGTCGTCGATATCCGCCGCGATACGCGCGACAGCGTCGTGCTGACGCTTGAAGCGCCGGCGGACGCGGCGGACAAGTTCGCTTTCATTCAGGGCCAGTATCTGACCTTCCGGCGCGTCTTCGACGGCGAGGAGCTGCGCCGTTCCTATTCGATCTGCGCGGGACGCAAGGACGGCGTCTTGCGCGTCGGCATCAAGAAGGTCGATGGCGGATGGTTTTCAGGCTGGGCCAATGACGAGCTGAAACCCGGCGACACGCTCGACGCCATGACGCCGATGGGGAATTTTCACAGCGCCATCGAGCCCGCAAAAGCAAAGCGCTATCTCGGCTTCGCCGGCGGCTCCGGAATCACGCCGTTGATCAGCATCGTGAGAACCGTCCTCGCCGAGGAGCCGCAGGCGAGCTTCACGCTCGTCTACGCCAATCGTTCGGCGAACGCGATCATGTTCCGCGAAGAGCTTGAAGACCTGAAGAGCGCCAACATGCAGCGTCTCAACCTCGTCCATATTCTCGAAAGCGAGGCGCCCGAGATCGATCTCTTCTCGGGCCGCCTCGACCGCGCCAAATGCGACGCGCTGTTCGACGGCTGGGTCGATGTGCGGGGCGCGGACATCGCCTTCATTTGCGGGCCGGAGCCGATGATGCTGGCGGTCGCGGACGCCCTTCGCGCGAGGGGCCTGCCCGATTCCAAAATCAAGTTCGAGCTGTTCGCCAGCGCCCATCCCGGAAAAGCGAAGAAGCGCGACGCCGGAGCCGCGGCGAGCCGCGAGGCGCGCTGCGCGGTCACTCTGGTCATGGACGGCGCCGCGCGCGCTTTCGATATGGCGAAGAACGGCGAGAGCGTCCTCGATGCCGCCATTGCAGCCAAAATCGACGCGCCCTTCGCCTGCAAGGCGGGCGTCTGCTCGACCTGTCGGGCCAAGGTGATCGAAGGCGAGGTCGAGATGGAGGCGAACCATGCGCTCGAGGATTACGAAGTGCGCCGCGGTTATGTATTGACTTGCCAGAGCCGCCCGCTCACCGACATGCTGGTCATCGATTACGATCAATGAGCGACGACGGCGACATCATCAAATATCTGGAGCGCGGCGGGAAACTGTCGGCGCCCGACAATGCGCCGCCTCGCTATCGCGCCGAACTCCTGCGCATGATGGCGAGCTTCGTCGATTCCGAAATGGCGGGGTCGGCGGGCTTCGCCGAGAGGATCAATGACGGTCCGGGCATCAAGGAGCGCATCGCCGCCTCGCGCATCGTGCTCGAAAAACTCGATCACGCGGAGCGCGTTTTGCGCATCATGAGCGAGTTCGGCGCCGATGCGGCGCGCTATCAGCGCATTCATCCGTGGGCGGCTCGGGTCGGCCGCGATGAGGATGTCGGGCTCAAGCGGCGCGGCGGCGACATGCGCCTCAACGTCTTCCACTATCCGTTCACGAGCTGGACGGATTCCGTCGTCATGAACGTGCTCATGGGCGAGGCGAGCGTCCTTCAGTTGGGCGATCTCGCCGAATGCTCCTACCAGCCCCTCGCCGAAACGCTCTCGCGCATCCTGCCGCGCGAGCAGCGCCACGCGGAATTGGGGCAGGATGCGCGAGAG
>JBEBFW010000089.1:0-11707 GCA_040081755.1 Parvularculaceae bacterium | reverse complement strand
ATGCGGATATAGTCCGAGGCGAGGCGAGGGGCGCCGGGCAGGCAGCCGTCGAACCCGCATCTCATGCGGCTCTCCGGCCGTGCGAGCGCAAAATCGACGAAAGCGACCGGAGCGCCGGGCTTCAGATACTCGGTGCAGAAACGGGCGAATGCGCCGGGGTCGCCGTCGCGATGGAGTTCGAAGAAGACGATCGCGCCGTCGCTGGCCTGGCGCTCGAGATGCGCCATGGCCTGATCGTAACTCTTGAGATCGAGCCCGCGAGCGGGCGTCGCGGCGCGAGCGAGCCCCGAGACGGTCCAGCGGGCGCCGGCTTTTGCGTCTCGCAGCGGCGCTCCGGCGCCGGCGCCGAAAATCATGACGCGCGATTTGGCGGCGAGGCCGAGCGTTCGCGCGTGGCGCATCGTCCAGGCCGGATCGCCCGGTTCGTCGCGTCCCTCGCCCCAGATCAGCGGCGGTATTTCGGTCGCGGGCGCCGGGGGCGCGATGCAGCCGGCTTCGATGTCGCCCCGCTCGAGAGCTTCATTGAAATCATAGCCCTCCCACCACGCGTTGAAGCGGCGCAGGGCGAGAGTCGTTTGCGTTCGCAGGGCGGTCTGTCTTTGTGCGGTCATGGGTTTCCCATGCGAGGCGCAAGGCTCTGCGCTCGGCCGCAAATAGACACGGGGCAAGGCTGACAAATCGTTAACGGATCAAGACGCCGGATGCGCGGCGGCCTCGCCGGCCTTGGCGGATTCGGCCTCGCCCTTGGCTTGCAGGCGAGCGTGATAAGGCGCCAGCAGACAGGTGAGAAACAGAAACGAGGCGGCGACCAGAAGCGACATCGCGCCCCATCGCACCCAGGTGTCCTCGTAATTGCCCATCCAGTTGCCGACGGCGCAGACGCAGGCGATCACGAGATAAGGCATGATCGGCGGATCCTGACGGATGTAGCGGATCACGAAGACCGTCAGCGAGACGAGCAGCAGCGCGACCGAATAGACGTCAAAAACAGTGATCATGGTCGATCTCCGGGCCCGGGCGCTTTCGACGCCTTTGGGCCTTGTACGAACTATGAGGAAAAATGTTTTCCAAACCTGAAACGCTTTCGGTCTCACTTTAGACGCTGCAGCAACTCTGCCGCGAACTGGGACAGCGTGTCGTCGCGCGCGCCCATGACGACGATGCGATCGCCGGCGCGGCCCTCGGCGAGCAGCGCCTCGCCGCATTCTGCGCGGGTTTCGAACCGTTGTGCGCGGCGGCCGGCGCCGACGACGTCCGCAGCGATGTCCCGACTTGAAACAGAACGGTCCGTGGAGCCGCCGAAATAGACCGGGTCCGGCATGACGAGAATATCGTCGGCGCCAACATTTTCGGCGAAGCATTGCACGAACTCCGCACGCATCTTCTTCAAGGGCCCGAATCCGTGCGGCTGAAAGAGAATGAGAAGCCGGCCGGGGAATTCATGGAGCGTGCGCAACGAGGCGGCGATCTTGTCCGGATTATGGGCGAAGTCGTCGATGACGGTGACGCCGTTCCTTTCGCCCACAAACTCAAGGCGCCGTTTCACGCCGGCGAAATCCGAGAGGGCGGCGGCGGCGTCCGCGAAGGAAACGCCGGCGGCGACCGACGCGGCGAGCGCTGCAAGCGCATTCGACACGTTGTGCCTTCCGGGCATTTTGAGATCGACCCGGGCCCGGTCGCCGCCGCGCCGATCGATCGCCTCGAAGGCGACGCCGAACGGGCGGGCGCTGACGGCTTCGGCGCCGAAGTCTGCGTCGGCGTGAACGAGCGAGTAGGTCGCAGTTCGTCGCGCCCTGCCGAGCAGTGCGACCGTCTCCTCATTGTCGAGATTGAGCACAGCCGACCCGGCCTTCGCCACGAACGCGCCGAACAGGTCGCGCAACTCGTCCATCGACTTGTGGTCGAGAGAGACATTGTTGAGAACGGCGATCGACGGCTCATAAAGCGCGATCGAACCGTCGCTCTCATCGAGTTCGCTGACGAAGATGTCGCCTTTCCCCACAAGCGCGCTCGCGAAGAGTGCATCGGGGCTGGCGAAATTCTTCATCACCGCGCCGTTCATGACGGTCGGCGCGCGCGCCGTCGCATGAAGCATCCAGCCGATCATGCCGGTCGTCGTCGATTTGCCGCTGGTCCCGGCGACGCCGATGCGCACGGGCGCCGCGTTGAACAGCGCGGCGAGGAGTTCCGGCCGGCGCAGCACCGTCGCTCCGATGCGCCGGGCCGCGATCATGTCGGGCACCGTGTCCTCGACAGCCGCCGACGCGACGACGATCTGGTCCGCCGAGACCACGCCCGCGCCGTCCTGAAGATGGAGTCCGATTCCCTGGTCGCGCAGATACTGGAATTTTGCGGCGAGCCGGCCCTGATCGAGCGCGCGATCGGAGCCCTCGACCTCGTGTCCCGCGGCCTTCAGAATGAGGGCGAGGGGGAGCATGCCGCTGCCGCCGACGCCGCACAGGAAGTATCTTTTCGTTTCTTTCATGCGAGGATGGCTATAGCCAGAATCGGGAAAGAAGAAGTCAATGTCGGCGAAGGCGAAAGTGCGGCGGGAGCGGGCGCGGCTTGCGATCGTCGCGCCGGCCTGCGCGCTGAAACCGGAGACTGCTGAACGCGTGCGCGTCTTCAGCGAAGCGACGCTCGGCGCAAGCGCGCCGGAGCTTTTCTTTCATCCGCAGTGCTTTCTTTCGGAGGGCCATTTCGCGGGACCGGACGCGGCGCGCAGCGCGGCGTTCCTCGATGCGGCGAACGATCCGGCGTTCGAAGCGGTCTGGTTCGCGCGCGGCGGCTACGGCGCCTGCCGCCTTGAGGAGAGCGTCTTCGAAAAGCTGGCGCCGGCGGCGCGCGCCAAGACCTATATGGGCTACAGCGATCTCGGGTTCATTCTGGGCCGGCTTTCCGCGCTCCGAATCGGAAAGCCCGTACACGGACCGATGCCGGCGGATATCAATCGTTCCGGCGGCGAGGCGGCGATCGAGCGCGCGCTGCGCTATCTCGCTTTGGGCGACGAGGCGGGGCTGGAGCCCGCCGCCCGGAAGGCGCGCGCCGGTGCGAGGCCGGTTGCGGCGTTCAATCTCACCATTCTTGTTCATCTGCTCGCGGCGCGGCGCGCGCCTGACTTCGCCGGCTGCGTCGTCATGGTGGAAGAAGTCGCCGAGCATCATTATCGCATCGACCGCGCGCTCTGCGCGCTCGCGTCGAGCCCGGAAATGCGCCGCGCGGCCGGCCTGATGCTCGGCCGCTGCAGCGACATTCCTGAAAACGATCCGCCCTTCCTCAAGACGGAAGAAGAGATCGCCCGCCATTGGTGCGAACGCTTCGGCGTTCCCTATCTCGGCCGCGCCGACATCGGCCATGACGCGGCCAACAAGATCGTTCCTTTCGGTGAGGCGGCGGCTCTGGCGTAAGGCGCCGCCGTCTATCAAGCCATTCTGCTCGTGTTCCCACGCGCTTCGTCTCACAAAACACCATCCGTTTTCGCTCAAGGCTTCGCCGTCTCCGCCGCAAGGAAATTTTGCGCGAGAGGATAAGAGTGGAGAGGATGCGCGGGGCGCGCGTGTCCAGTCCTTGGTAGTCAAACGGGGACGCGAGCGCCCCGCGCAAGCGGCGTTGTTCTGCATCCATCCCGCGGGCGTCATTGCTGTCTCGAAGTCCCGATAGGCTGGATGGGATCTCGAGATTACGCCGAGGAGCCGCGGGCGGACCGGCCGGGACATGTTGCGGGCTCCGTTCTTCGCACCCGCTCATCCCGCTCGCCGCATTCCATGCCGCCTTTGGACGGTTGCAACGGCGCCTCTCCGGTGCATGGAACGAGACCAATATAGACCTGCGTCAATCGACGGGGATAAGTCGGGGGAAGCCGGTTAAGAGGCATGGTAAATCCCGGCCCGCGGCGCGGATCGTTTCGGGCATGCGCACGACTTTCGCGCGACACACATGGCAAAACACATCCGCAGGCGGAGTTTCAAATCCCGGCGCGCCTTCAGGCGCTTCGATGGTTAACCGCACGAAAAACCGCCGCTCCGTATACGAACCATCTCCCGCGATGAACTTTTGCTGCCGTTTGTTTCGATGCGAAGGCCTCGCCGCATCCTTCGCGACGCCTCGCTTCGCGAGGCTCCTCAAGGATGAGGCCTTGAATCGTTTGCGCCGAAACAAACTGCGCCTCACCCTGAGCAGCGGCGCCTCGGCGCCGCGTCGCGAAGGCCCCGGCGCGTTCCGTATTCATCCGTAAACCGAGCTCGCGAGCCCTCACCCCCTTCCCTTCTCCCGCCACGAAGCGGCGGGCGAGGGGGGAGCGCGCTTGTTCGGCGAGCGCCGCGAATTCGGTACACGGAGTGAGGCCGCTCCAGGAGGCGGGCGGCGGCCTCGTGAAACCGTCAGGGGGCAGATTGGTCCGTCGCGGCGTCAGGCGGAGGGGCTCGGCGCGCCGATTTCCGCGCGCGGCTGCGCGCTTTCACCCGCATGAGGCGATTTGCCTTTGTCCTCTGCCGGAGGCCTTGATAGTCGAAAGTCCGGCCGCGCGTGCCGGCGTAAGGGTCCCCCGCAGCGCGCAGATCCCCCACAAATGTCGCGTGAAGAAGCATCTCCATCCAGGTCCGGGGGTGCTGACGCCGCACTGGATTGGTCCATAGTCGGCGCATGGCGTGACCGAGGCGCACCGCCTCCGGGTCCTCACGCTCGGCCTCGATCTCGGCTATTCGGGCGAACTCCACTCGCTCGTGTTCGTCGAGTGCGGCCAGCTCGGCGGCGCGCGCGGCGGCCTGCGCCAGGCTGGATCGCGACCGGCGACGGCGGGGCAGGGGGCGCTCGGCAGGCGGTTCAGGCCTGCCGCGCCGCCTCGTCGGCGGCGGCGTCCCGGCCTTCGCTGCGGGACGGGCCAGAGACCTGGCGGGCTTCGTTTGATGGGCCACTTGGAATTTCCTTTTTCGCCGTTCGCCAGCGGGCTGACCCGGCGGCGGCCGCGAGACATCCCGGCGGCGGCGATCATTTTAAGGCCGCCGCTGAGGTGTAGGATAAGTCGGGGTCAATTCCCCTGCAGGTTGCGCGAGCGCCCCGGTCCGATGGCCGGCCGGGCTGGCGGCACCGGCCTATTTCCCCGCCGCGAGGAGCTTTATTTCCGCCGGCGCCGATGCGGCGACTGCCGCCGGCTTCACGGCGCCGCCCATGCGCTTCTCGAGACGCACGGCGAACCATTCGATGATGCGCCGGTAGAGCTCATCCTTGAGGACCGAGTCTTCATAGTCCGTATCGAGATTGGGATTGTCGTTGATCTCGATGACGAAGACCCCGCGCTCGTTCTGTTTCAGGTCGATGCCGTAAAGCCCGTCGCCGATGAGGCGCGCGCATTTGACCGCGGTCTCGATGATCGCCGGCGGCGCCTGCTCGACGGCGATGGTGCTGGTGCCGCCGAAGGAGAGGCCGCCGTCCTTCTGCTGCTTGGCGATCTGCCAATGCCCGCGCGCCATCTTGTACTGGCAAGCGAACAAGGGCTCGCCGCCGAGAACGCCGACGCGCCAGTCGAACTGCGTCGGCATGTATTCCTGGGCGAGGATCAGGGCCGTGTCCTCGTAGAGCTTTTTCGCGGTCGCCTGGAAATCCTCCAGCGTCGAGACTTTGTGAACCGACCTCGAGAACGAGCCGTCGGGCGCCTTGAGCACCACCGGCGAGCCAAGACGCTCCATCACCTCGGCGAAATTCGCCTTCTCGTCGAGAATCTCCGTCTTCGGCGCGAGGATGCGGGCGTTGTCGAGAAGCTCCTTGAGGTAGACCTTGTTGGTGCAGCGGATCATCGATTCGGTGTCGTCGATGACCGGCATGCCCTCCTGCTCGGCGCGCCGCGCGAAGCGGTAGGTGAAATTGTCGATCGCCGTCATCGAGCGAATGAAAAGCGCGTCGAACTCGGCAAGGCTCGAGAGTTCGTTCGGGTAGAGCGGCTCGACCTCGACGCCCATCTTGTCGGCGACGGAGGCGAGACGCTTGATCGTCGCGGGCGAGGAGGGCGGTTCCTCCTCCTTCGGATCGAGGAGCACGGCGAGCGACCATTTGGCCGCCGCCTTGGCCTTGGGTGCGGTCCAGCGCCGGCTCGTGTGCTGGTCGAGCGCGGCGAGACAGAACCGCCGCTCCTCGCCTTTCAGCTTGTGCGGCGAGACGATGCGCAGGGACTGGAGCTTTGGTTTCAAGTCGCCGGAAATTTCAACCTCGATCACCGGCGCGCGGAACCAGTCGAACAGCAATTTCGCGAAACGGTCATAGCCGCGCGGCTGCGTCATGGTGAAGGCGACCAGCATCTTGTCGAGCGGCGCCGCGCCGTTCTCGATGTCTTTCTGGATGGCCGCTTCGAGTTCCGGAAGCGTGTGTGCGTAAAGCGATTTCTGCCGCAGCTCGACCATCGCCTGCACGGTCGGCGCGACGCGGTGGCGGCGCGCTTCGGCAAGGAGCGAGGCGTAATAGCCCTCCGACTGATAGGCGTAGCTGCGGCCGAGATTGAGGATGTTCGGACGCCGGCCGGTGAAGAGGCCCGGATTGGTGAGATAGTCCCTGATCCGCATCACCTTGTGCGGGGTTTCGTATTGCTGAAGATCGGAAGCGTTCTCGACGAGAACGAGCCAGTCGCTCATCGGCGGACGACCTCAGCGGCCATGAGGCGCTTTTCCATTTTTAGAGCCGTTTCCCCATCGTCATAATATCCGGGCGATTCCTTCAAAACCGCAAAACCCGAGCGCAAATATAGAGCGATCGCCGCCTTGTTCGAGGCTCTGACCTCCAGCCGGAGCGATTGCGCCCCGCGCCTTATAGCGCAAGCGTCGGCGGCCTCAATGAGGGCCTTGCCGGCGCCGCGGCCGCGCGCGCGCGGGCTCGTCGCGACCGAGTAGAGCCGGGCCGCGCGCGCCCCGCGCCGGAAGAGGAGGAGCGCATATCCGAGCGCCGCGCCGTCCGCTTCGGCCAGCATGAAGACCGCCGACTTGCCGGCGAGCATGCGCCGGAGATTGCGCCGCGCGAATCGGTCGCGATCGAACGCAGCCGATTCGATGGCGGCGATGGCGTTGATGTCGGCGGGTCCGGCGGGACGGATGGTGACTGGCATCGGGCTGCGTTCAGCGGTTCGCGATGTGGCGCTTGGGGCTCTATGCGCAAGTTTGATGGTCTATGCGCAACATTTCTTGTCCAAGGTTGCGCATAGACGGTGTCAGGGGAACGCCGCGGGCGCCAAAAGGGAGAGCGTCAACCGCCGCAATTGTAGGGGCGGATGCAATCCGCCAGCGGTCCCGCCGCGAATTCGGAACGCGCCGTTGGAAAGGGGCGGATAGCATCCGCCCTACCGCCCCGCTCACTCCTTTGACAGGCCGGCCAGGCTTGCGCCATGAGCCTCCCAGTTGCGGCCGTCGAAATCGCGGATGTCGGCCTCCGGCAGATCGCCGTCGTCGAGACAGCGGAGATTGACCGAGAAGCCGTCCGGGTTGGAGCGCGGCACGTAGAACGACTTGATCCCGCAGCGCTTGCAGAAGCGATGCTTCGCGACGCCGGTATTGAACGTATATTCCGTCAAATGGTCTTCGCCGGAGATGAGCCGGAAGCGCGAGGCGGGGACGATGAGATGCAGGTATCCGGTTTTTCGGCAGATCGAGCAGTTGCAGGATTCGACCGTGATGCGCTCGTCGGTCTCGACCTCGAAGCGCACCGCGCCGCAGTGGCATCCGCCAGATTTCCAGCTTCTTGTCATGAAGCAAGGGGGCGACAGCGCGAACGGTTTGTCAAATTTCCCGGCGCCGCACGCAACTCACTCGCTCAGCGCGGCGCGCGGGCGCCCATCGCGACCAGCCACAGGCAAGTTCCGATTTCCCCGATCGAGCCCGGCTTTGAAATCCAGCGGCGCCACGGCAGGGCGTCATACCCCTCATTAAGGATCGGCCCGAAATAATTGGCGAGATAGCCGGCGCAGCCGGCTATCAGCAAAAGGCCGAGGATCCGGGGAATGGCGCCGGATTTGAGAACGAGCCAACCGAGCGGTGCGAGCCAGAGCCCCCAGAAGACCGAGGCGACGTCCATCCACCGGTCATAGGCCGCGAGATGGGCCGCAACCGCGGCTGGCTCGGCCGCGCCGTCTGCGAAAAGCCGCATGATCTCGAATTTCTGCGCCAGCGCGAAGAGAGACGGGGGAAGGCTCGCGACGACGAAGGCGATCATCAACAGCGCCGCAATCTTGCCGTAGGCGGACAGAAAGCGGGAGAGCGCGAACGGCAGCGCCAGAAAAAATGCGCACATGGCGAGCCCGGCGTAGACGCTGGCGTCAAACAGGGCCGCGTTCTGTGAAATCGCCGCTGCGGTCGCCGCCGCGTCGCCTTCGACGACCAGCCGCGACGGTGCGTAGGCGAGGGTGAATACGCCCGTGCCCACCACGCAGAGATAGACACGGCCCGCGACGCGCCCGGCGGCTTTTGCGTTAGTCATCCTTGCGCCGTTCTCCCCAGCATCCCCCCCCTACAGATGCTGCGCCGCGTCAGAAGGGCGTCTGCGGCGGGACGTGCTATGAACGCGGCTAGCCGTTCCAGACGACGCCGATAACCGCGCCGGTCATCAGCGTCGCCAGCGTGCCCGATATGAGTGCGCGCGGCGCCAGCACGATCACGTCGTTGCGGCGGTCGGGGGCGAGCGCGGTGAGGCCGCCGATGACGATGCCGAGGCTCGAGAAGTTGGCGAAGCCGCACAGCGAATAGACGATGATCAAGACCGTCCGCTCGCTGAACGTCCCCTCCGGCACCTGGCTCATTTTCACATAGGCGACGAGTTCGTTGACGGCGGTCTTGACGCCCATGAGGGAGCCGGCGTCGAACGCCTCTTTCCACGGAACGCCCGCGCACCACATCAAGGGCGCGAAGACCCAGCCGAACATGCGCTCGAGGGTCAGCGGTCCTCCGCCGACATCCGGCGCGGCGGAGAGCATGATGTTGATGAGCGCGATGAAGGCGGTGAAGGCGATCAGCGAGGCGATGATGTTGAGATATAGCCCGAGCCCGTCGGTCACCCCGCGCATGAAGGCGTCGACCGAGCTTGAATAGCCGAACTCGTCGGCGGCGCTCGCCGGCGTCGGCTTGAGGCCCTTCTCTTCCGGCATCATCACCTGGCCCATCAGGATCGCCGCCGGCACCGAGATGATGGAGGCGATGATGATGTGGCCGAGGATCGAGGGATCGATCTCGTTCAGAATAGCGGCATAGACGGCCATCACCGAGCCGGCGACGGTCGCATAGCCGACGGTGATGACGGTGAAGAGTTCCGCGCGCGTCAGCTTCGACAAGAACGGGCGGATGAGCAGCGGCGCTTCCGTCTGTCCAAGGAAGACATTGGCGGCGGAGGCGAGCGAGACGGCGCCGCCGACCCTGAGGCCCTTCTCCAACAGGAACGCAAACGCCTTCACGACGACCTTCAGAATTCCCCAGTGCCACAGCACCGCCGAGAGCCCCGAGAAGAAGATGACCAGCGGCAGGGCGCCGAAGGCGAAGTTGAACATCGCGTTGTTGTTCTTGATCTCGAACGGAACGTCGCCGCCGCCGAGATAGCCGAACACGAAGGATGTGCCGACCCGCGTCGCAGCGACCAACGAATCGACGACGATTTGAAGCGAGCCCAGCGCCTCGCGCGCGGGCGGGAAATAGAGCAGCACCCAGGTGATCGCGAGCTGCGCGATGATCGTCCAGAAGAAGGTGATGACTGGAAAGGCGAGCTTGCGCGAGGAAAGAAGCCAGGCGATCCCGGTAAATGCGAAGAGCCCGATAGCGCTTTGACCGCGCAGCGAGATCTCGCTCAAGTCGAATGGCAATTCCATGGAAGCCCCTTGAAGCCTGGCCCGCCCCGCCGGGCCGGCGCGACTATGGTCAAAGGCGCCGCAAAAGTCACCTTGGCAAGGCGCCCAGGGTTTGAGGGCTCCGCGCGGGCGCCGCGGCGCAGCGGAGCAAATTGCCCGATCGCGCCGTCCGTTTCGGGCCTCGACCAAGCGCCGGGCCGCCGGGGCTCCAGCCTTGTTCAAGCGAGCGGCATCGCGCGGCGCCGGTTTTCGCGGCGCAGGCCCCCTCACTTCAGGAGCGCGGGATCGACCTCCCAGTAGCGGACGCGCTCGCGTTCGACCTCGGCCTTGAGATCGTCCGTCAGCAGATCATAGGCGGCGCCGAGCAGCGCGGGGCCGTAGAGGCCGGCGTCCCAGATGCGCACGCCCTTGTTCATTTCCGAGGTCGCGATCTCCTTGCCGTCCGGGCTGAACGTTGCATGGATCAGACTTGACTTGCCGGCGTCGACGCGGCCGAGCGCAAGGCCGGACTGCGGATCCCAGAGAAGCGCGCCGGATCCGAAGGCGGCGCCAAGAACGGCGCGGCCGTCCGGGCTGAACGAGGCGCTTGGGAACATCGAGCCTCCCGGCCATTGCATCTTGCGTTCGCGGCCCGTCGCCGCGTCCCATACGGACACTCCGTTAAAAGTCGCCGTTGCGACGAGGGCGCCGTCAGGGCTGAACGAGGCGCCGAGCAGGGACGCGTCATGCGCGAGCCACCGGATCGGCGCGGCGCGCGCGCTCAAATTCCAGATCGCGGCGCGATTATCCAGCGAGGCGGAAACGAGCGTCTTTCCATCCGGACTGAAAGCCGCCGCGCGCGCTTCGCCGGTATGGCCGGTAAGGGGCGCCCCGGCCGGGTCGCCAGACGCGACCGACCAGAGGCGTATGATTCCGTCTTCTGACGCCGTCGCCACAACCGACCCATCCGGGCTGAACGACGCGGCGCGCACTTCGCCGTCATGGCGCAAGACAAGCTGCATCCCGCTCGGCAGATCCCAAACGCGGGCCGTCTTGTCCGTGCTCCAGGTGACGACGCGCCGGCCGTCGCGGCTGAAATGGCCGCCCTCCACCGTCACTTCGTGACCGGCGAGGGTTGCGATGTTGGCTCCGGTCGCCGCATCGACGATGGCGGCGGACTTGCCGTGACCGGCGATCAGCAGGCGGGCGCCCGTCGGATCATAGGCGGCGAAAGTCGCCGTGCCCGCGACCGCAATCACGCGCTTGGGCGTGCGCGCCGCAAGGCTCCAGACTCGCGCGGTCTTGTCCTCCGACGACGTGACGATGCGGGCCCCGTCGTGGCTGAAGGTCAACGACTCGATATCTCCTGTATGACCCTGAAGCTCAAAGAGCGTATCCCCGGAATGCGCGTCATAGACGGTCGCCTTTGCCGCGGATGCGACCGCCGCGTGGCGTCCGTCGGCGCTGAGCGCGACCGCGGCGACGCCGCCGCCGGGTTCGCCCAGGGTCTTCAGCACGTTCGCGCCGACGAGTTCGTAAATTCTCGATGTTCCGTCGGCGAGGCCGACAAGCGCCTCGAAACGATCCGCCCCAAAAGCGATTGACGTCGCCGTTCCTCCGGCGAGCGACAACACGCCGTTCTCATCGCCTGTGGTCGGACTCCAGAATCTGATCCCGCCTGTTGGTCCGGGCATAGACGAAACCGTGACAATGCGGTCGCCGTCGGGCGTGAAAATCGTCTGGCGAACCACCGATCCGGGCTGGGTCTTCAAAACCATGGACGCGCGGGTGGCGATTTCGAAGACCTCGACCCGGCCGAAATCCATAACGGCGACGATGCGGCTTCCATCCGGGCTGAAGGCGAGATCGAGGGGCGCGTCGGGGTCGGCGCTCGCGAAGGGCGCGGCCGCCTCGCTCTCGGGC
>JBEBFW010000305.1:0-3116 GCA_040081755.1 Parvularculaceae bacterium | reverse complement strand
GCGTCACGGTCGTCGAGCGATTGGTCGGCAGAATCCGCGATCGTGCGCGGACCAGGCTTTGGCGCCATCTGGTCGCCAGCTTGAGCGATGACCAGCGCGTGCGCATCGCCGCGCTGTTTGACGATGGCGACACATCCACGTTCGCCGCCTTGGACGCGCTCCGGACCGTTCCCTCCAAGCGCATGCCGACCGAGCTCTTCCGACACCTTGATCGGCTCGATGCGGTCCGGGCGTTCAATCTGCGGCCGGCGCCACCGCGGGGTGTTCCCGCCACAACCCTTGAGCGGCTCGCGCGGGTAGCGCGCGTCGGCAAGCCCTCGGCCATCGCCGCCCTTCAGGAGCCTCGTCGAACTGCGACCGTAGCCGCGCTCTTCCATACGCTCGAAGCGGCGGCCCAGGACGACGCCGCCGAGCTGGCCGAGGCTCTGCTCGCCGACTTGGTGAAAGGGGCTGAAGCCGCCGACAAACAGGCCCGCCTGCGCAGTCTGCGCGATCTCGATGGCGCAGCGATGCTGCTCCACGCGATGGGTCTGTTGGTTTTGACCGACGACGCCCTGCCCCTCAATGAATGGCGAGATGTGCTCTTCGAGCGGTTGCCCCGTCCCGACATCGAGGCCGCCATGTCCAAGGTGGAGGCGATCGCCAAGCCCGCGGAGACCAAGCCCTATGATCAACTGCGAACAAAATGGCGGGGCGCCCGGCGATTGTTCTTTGAAATCGCCACCCGCATCGAGACCGACGCTGCCCCAGGCGGCAAAAACGTCAAGGCCGCGATCAGCTACCTCAAGGGCGTGGACGACTGGTCGTCTCTCGCCAAGATGCGCGGCGCACCGACCGCCGCAATCCCAAAGGCGTGGAGGCAACATGTCCTGGATCATGAAGGCAGAGTGCGAGACCCGAAAGCCTACGTCTTCGCGATCATCGATGCCTGGCGTCTCGCGATCAAGCGTCGCGATGTGTTCGCCAAGCCCGGCATCCGATACGGGGATCCCCGGCGCGGGATGCTCGAGGGCGAGTCCTGGCACAATTCCAGATTGATGGTAGCACGCGCCCTGGGCCGATCTCTGGAAGCCGACACTGAGATTGACGGTCTCTCCCGCCTTCTCGACGAGGCATATCGACATGTCGTTGCGCGCGCCGGCGACAATCCGGACCTGCGTTTCGAGACGGTCGCCGACAAGACCGGGATTGTGGTCACGCCCCTCGACAAGCTTGATGAACCCGAGAGCCTTCGTGCGCTTCGCGCCGCCGTCCAAACGCGCATGCCGAAGGCGGGGATGCCCGACATCTTTCTTGAAGTCATGGCGCGAACCGGATTTGCCAAGTCCTTTACGCATCTGAGCGAGCGTCAGGCCACCGTCGAGCACTTCGAGATAAGCCTGTGCGCGACCCTGGTCGGCGGCGCCTGCAACATCGGTCTTGAGCCGGTCGTGCGCCCGGAATTTGCGGCTCTGCGTCGCGACCGGCTTTCTTGGGTCGGTCAGAATTTCATTCGCCCTGAGACCATAGCCGCGGCCAACGCCGCGATCGTTTCCGCTCACAGTCGTCTGGATATCGTCCAACATTGGGGCGCAGGCGAGGTGGCCAGCGCCGACGGCATGCGTTTTGTCGCTCCGTCGAGCGCCATACACGCCGGTCCCAATCCCAAATACTACGGCCAGGAGCGCGGCGTCACTTGGTACAACATGATTTCCAATCAGTTCAGCGGTCTGGCCGGAGCGGTCATCCCCGGCACGTTGCGCGACAGCCTGGTCGTCCTGGCTCTCCTGCTGGAGCAGGAAACCGAGCTCGAACCTCTGGAGATCATGACCGACACCGCCGCCTATTCCGACGCCATTTTCGGGCTGTTCTGGCTCTTGGGCTACCGGTTCAGCCCCCGTCTGGCGGACATCGGCGGCGCCAAACTCTGGCGTATCGACCGCCAGGCGAGCTACGGGCCGTTCGATCAGACCGCCTGGGGCAGGGTCAAAATCAATCTGATCCGGGAAAACTGGTCCGACCTGATCCGTTTGGCCGGATCGCTCAAGCTCGGCCACCTCAAGGCCGCAGGCGTCATGCGAATGCTGCAGGTCAAAGACCGCCCAACGACCTTGGCGAAGGCCCTGTCTGAACTGGGGCGCATCATCAAGACGCTGCACATCCTGCGATACATCGACGACCGACCGTTCCGCCGGCGGATCTTGTTTCGGCTCAACCGGCAGGAATTGCGCCACAAGCTCGGTCGGCGCGTCCATCACGGCGATCGGGGCGAAATCAGAAGCCCTCTGCGTCAGGGACAAGAGGAGCAGCTTGGGGTTCTCGGTCTCGCCCTCAACTCCATCGTCCACTGGAACGCTGTCTACATGCAGGAAACCGTGCGCCAACTCAGCGAGGTCGGGACGCCGCCGCTGCCCGCCGATATCGCTCGACTCTCGCCGATATCCTGGCGTCACATCAATTTCCTCGGCCGCTACGACTTCTCCGTGCCTGACGCCGTCGCAAACGGTGGCCTCAGACCGCTACGCCAACCTAATTCCGAATGGGACTTTTGAAAAGAAATAATACCCCTTACGACACTTTCCTGTTCCGCTCAGCCGCACGACCCGGGATCGAGGCGATCCAGCGGGCCTGGCCCGATCCCTGTCCCTAAGCGGCCTTGGCCGGGGAGGGTGCCTGTCCCAGCACCGCGCTGCGCGCCGCGCGTCGGCCCGAGAAAACCGTATCGCCGATCGATAGCCCGCTGAAGGTGGTCTTCGAGGACATTCCCACCGTGCAGCGCCCGCAGGCGAACAGGCCGGGGACGGGCGAGCCGTCGTCGCGGATCACCGCACCGCTGTCCTCGTCGACCTTGAGCCCGCCATAGGGCATGCCCGAGGTGCAGTTCCATTTGTTGCGGAACGCCATGTTGATCGCGAACCAGCCCGGCTTGTCGAGCAGGGCGCGGTTCTCGGGGCGCTTGTCGTAGGCGTCGGCGCCGTTCGCGACGCCCTCATTGTAGGCGGCAATCGTCGCTGTGAGCTTGTTACCCATCGGCATGCCGCATTTGCGCGCCAGTTCGTCCAGCGTCCGGCCATGCCTGTTTCCGCCGAACATCATGTTGAGCCAGAAGGGAATGCCGAGCCAGGAGAACATCTCGC
>JBEBFW010000304.1:0-3121 GCA_040081755.1 Parvularculaceae bacterium | reverse complement strand
AATCCGGCCCTTCTACGAAGCGGCGGATCTCGCCGCGTTCATGACGCCCGAGGAACTCGCCGCGCCCCGCGAGGGGACGCGCGGCAAGCTCGGCGTCGCCTGAGACGCCGGAACGGAGTCGCAGCATGGCCAAACTCGTCTTCGGAATGAACGTGTCGCTCGACGGCTATGTCGATCACATGGCGTTCGCGCCGAGCCCCACGCTCTTCCGCCACTTCATCGAGCAGGCGGAGGGCCAGGCGGGCAGCGTCTACGGGCGCCGCATGTATGAGATCATGCGCTACTGGGACGATGAACATCCAGAATGGGGCGCTGAGGAGCACGCCTTCGCGCAAGCGTGGCGGAGGCAGCCGAAATGGGTCGTCTCGCGCACGCTGAAGTCGGTCGGCCCCAACGCTGCGCTTGTCGGGGACGATCTCGACCGCGCGATCCGTAGGCTGAAGGCCGAGCGAGACGGGGAGATCGAAGCCGCCGGCCCGGATGTCGCGCGAAGCCTGACCGAACTCGGCCTGATCGATGAGTATCGCATTTACCTGCACCCGGTCGTGCTTGGGCAAGGCAAGCCCTATTTCGCCGAACCCCGCCCGCCCCTCCGCCTCTTAGCTCATGACCGGATCGGCGAGGACGTGATCCGGTTGACTTACGTTCCTGCTTGATACCGCGACTCGCCGGAAGGATTGGCTCTTTTCGCACGTCGCCATAGGCTCTCTCCATGGATGCGCCAAAACCAATTCGAGACGGCTGGGTGACCGGTCCACTTGCAGAGGCGCCCGCTTGCCCGCCGTTCCCTGCGTTCACAGAATTTGAACGGCGAGCGCTCGACAGCACCACGCCGTTGTTCGGCGAAAATGCGAAAGCATTTCGCGAGCAAGTCGCCACGGCGGAGGTTGTAGACCGCATCAACACCAGCGTTGGATTCTATACGAGGGTGAAGGTAGATCGGGCGAAGTGCTCGCCTGTCCCATTGCGCCAACAAGGAGCTCACTTCGAGGTCGAAGGACTTGAGCACGGCCTCGGCATCGTCCTCTGGGACACTGATGGTGACGGCTTTCTCGAAACTATCGAAGGCTACACGGTCGACGAAAGCCCGCTCGAAAGCGTCGATCTTGCCAAGCTTAAATTTGTTCGGCTGACTCAACTGGGCTAGGGCGCGCCGAATTTCAGTCGTGCGCGGAGGTTCGACCCCTTCTTGTCTCTCATTGAGCCTCGGCCCAGAAGAGCGGAGTGACCGTACGCGAAACTCACACCGCCGGCGAAACGCATCGGGCGATCGAAGCGACGTTTCGCATTGAACGGGCGCGGCTGATCGCTGGTCTCGCCCGCGTGGTGCGGAATATCGACCTCGCCGAGGAGCTGGCGCAGGACGCTCTCGTTACGGCCCTCGCCGAGTGGCCGAGGGTCGGCGTTCCGGACAATCCGGGCGCCTGGATGATGAGCGTCGCCAAACGGCGCGCGATCGACGCTCTCCGTCGCGATACGATGCGCGCGCGCAAGCATGAGGAGATCGCTGAGACCCTGAACGAGGCGTCCGATCGAGAGGCGCAGGCGATCGAAGCGGCCGTGCTTCAAAAGGTCTGGGGCGACGACGTCGGAGACGAATTGCTCGGCCTCATTTTCACGGCCTGCCATCCCATGCTGTCGCCCGACGCCCGCGCGGCGCTCACCTTGAAGGTGGTCGGCGGGCTTTCGATCGACGAGATCGCCCGCGCTTTCCTCACCAGCGAGGCGACGATCGCGCAGCGCATCGTCCGTGCAAAGAAGGCGATCGCCAGGGCCGGGCTCAGTTTCGAAACGCCGCGCGGCGCCGAACGGGCGGCGCGCCTGCCTTCCGTGCTCGAGGTCGTCTATCTCATCTTCAACGAAGGCTATGCGGCGACTGTGGGCGACGATCTCGTTCGCCCCGGCCTCGCGCAAGAAGCGTTGCGGCTCGGCCGCATTCTGGCCGGGCTGATGCCCGACGATTCGGAAGTGCTTGGCCTCCTCGCCCTGATGGAGATCCAGGCCTCGCGCCTCAGCGCGCGCGCCGGACCGGACGGCGCATTCATTCCGCTCACTGAGCAAAACCGCGCCGGCTGGGACCAATTGCTGATCCGCCGCGGCCTCGACGCGCTGGCCCGCGCCGAAGCGTTGGCCAAGGAACATGGGGGAGGGGATGGCCCCTATGCGTTGCAAGCCGCGCTCGCCGCCTGCCACGCGCGTGCACGGAGGGCGGACGAAACCGACTGGCCGCGCATCGCCGCGCTCTATGACCGCTTGCGCGTCGCAGCGCCCTCGCCGGTGGTCGATCTCAATCGCGCGATCGCCCACAGCATGGCTTTCGCACCGGAAGCGGGCCTCAAACTGCTGGACGAGATCGCTGACGCCGCGAGCTTGCGCAACTATGCGCCGTTGCCGGCGGCGAGGGGCGATTTTCTGTTCAGGATGGGGCGCCTCGCCGAAGCGCGTTCGGAATTTAAGGCGGCGGCCGCGCTCACCCGCAATGGGCGTGAGAAGGCTTTTCTGTTGGCGCGCGCCGACGCTTGCGGCTGAGCCTTGTCGGCGCCAAAGGACGTCCAATCACACCGAAACGTTTGCTGGATGAGCCTGAACGCATGAGCGAATTGATTATCGCAACCTACGACTGGGTCCCCGAGGGGCCGCGCGGCCTCGTGCGCGATCTCCGGCTCCGATGGGCGTGCGAGGAAGCGGGGCTCGCCTACTCGATAAGCACGGTCCCGTTCGAAGGGCGGGAGACCAATCACTTGGCGCGCCAGCCTTTCGGCCAGGTTCCGTTCCTCACTGACGGCCAGCTGGAGATCTTCGAAAGCGGCGCCGGGCTGCTCCATCTGGCGCGCAAGAGCGATAAGCTGATGCCGCGCGATCCCGCTGGGGAGGCTCAAACGATTCAATGGATCGTCGCCGCGCTGAACTCGATCGAGATGGTCAGCGTGCCCTGGTGGTTCCTCGAAATATCCGGCGAGACGACGAACCGTCTTTCGGGATGGATGGGCGCCCGTCTCGGCCAGCTCGAAAACGTTCTCGGCGAGCGCGAATGGCTCGCCGCCGAACGCTTCACCGCAGCGGACCTGCTGATGGCGGATGTGCTGCGCGTCCCGAAGGTCCGTGCGTTTGGCGACCGGCC
>JBEBFW010000303.1:0-3132 GCA_040081755.1 Parvularculaceae bacterium | reverse complement strand
GGTCATGTGGGGGGGGTGGGCCTTGTCCTGGGATCGCCTGGATCCGTTTCGAGGACCACGCCCTTGATGGTGCGGGGACCTCTCTTGCCGAGCGCCTTCACGATGGCATTAAACCACGGCCAGCGGCGCCTCAATCGTCGAACGGCCGGTCTCGCCGACGGGTTGGCGGCGGCGATCATCAAGAAGCCGAGAACCACGAAGAAAACGCCGGCGGGCAAAGGCGACAGGCCGGCGATGACGCCGTAAACCAGCAGCAGCACTCCGGCGAGGCTTGTCGTCAGGCGCGAGAGCATGAAGGCTCCCCTGAGCGATCCATCAATAGAATGGGCGTGCGTCTCCATCAGTTCAATGCGGCGCGAGGGAACAGCCCTCGCGGCCGAGAACCGGCGCCTGGCGCGCGAGCATAAGCCCGAGCCGCTGCGAGGCGAGTTCGGCGCCTCTGGCGTTCCAGTGGGTTGCGTCGAACCAGTAACCGGCGTCACCGGCCCCGGACCCGCCAAGATCGAAGGCCGGATGAACGTCCAGTTCATCGGCCAGAGGCTTCGGCATTTCGCCGGCCCGGTAAGCCGGGAGGAAAGCATAAGCGAGACCGGCGCCGCTTCGGCCCGCGGCTTCCTCCATGCGGCGCAGATATGCCCGAGGGTAGCGGTATTCGAGGCGGGCGAGCGGCCCGGGCAGCACATGGAACGGCGCCTCCCCGGCCATGCGCTCCTCAAACCGCGCGTCGAGGTCAGACGCGGCGAGCGTGACGTCCTTGTCCACGCTGCGGCCGTCGAGAAGCTTGATCGTCCGGACCCGGTCGAAATGGGGTCCTTCATAATGCGCCGGGTCGAAGCGGGCGCGGATGGCGGGGCGCGCCGTCACCGATTCCAGGAACAGCTCGGCCTGCCGGCCGGGGAGGCGGATGAGGTCCGAGAAATAGTTGAGATTGATCGCCGCGGGCGCCGTCAGCACGTCGCCGGCGTCCGCCAGCACGATGAAGCCGTTATGGGGCTTGCGCGATTCGATCTCGTTCAGCTCGACGATGAAGAGAGCCGGGCGCTTGGTCCGGGCCGCCTCCTTGAGGATCGCATAGTGCATGTTGCGCCCGGTCTCGGGGATGCCGAGATTGGCGACGTGAATGCTGCGCCCCGTGACGCGGCAATATTCGGTCTCGACGATGCTTTCGCCGATCCCGCCCGCCATGCGCGATGTTCCGATGAGGGCCACATCGACCGGGGTCGGATCGAAATGGAGGCGCTCATAAATCCAGTCGGCCTTGCGGGTCGTGCCGCTGTCATGCGCCTGGTAGCGATAGTAGCGATCGTGCGGCAGCAAGACCGCCGCGCCGAAAACGGCGATCAGCGCAACCAGAAGCGCAAACAGAAACGCGAAGGGTGAGAGGCGGCGCTCCATGGTCAGAAATTGAAATAGATAAAGACGGCCGGCTTCCAGGCGACCGCCACCCCGCCGATCAGCATGATGGCGGTGGCGAGCGCGGACAGCGGCGTCGGGGCGAGAAATTTCGAGGCGAAACCAGCGGGCCTCGGGAACGCGGCCGACAGCTTTTCCTGATAGCCCGCGACCTCAAGACTGTTCGGCGCAAAAAGCGCGAGGGCCGCGGCGAACGCCATCAGCGTAAGGATCATGGGCGACACCGGCGCCTCGCCGGGCGCGGCGGCGAGCGCGCCGAGCATGTCGAAAGCGGCCGGCAGATTCTGCGAACGGAAGAAGACCCAGGCGATCATCACCGCGAACAGAAGCCCGGCGCGTTTGACCAGAACCGACAGCGGCGAGCGCATCAGATCGAGCTGCGGCAGCCACAGGCGCGCGGCGTGATTGAAGGTGATGAGGCTGGCGTGAATAAGGCCCCAGACGACGAAGGTCCAGGCGGCGCCGTGCCAGACGCCGCCGATGAGCATGGTCAAAAAGATGTTCCTTAAACGGAACAGCTCGCCCTTCCGGTTGCCGCCAAGCGGGATATAGACATAGTCGCGCAAGAACGCCGACAGCGTCATGTGCCAGCGGCGCCAGAACTCGATGATCGAGCGCGCCTTGTAGGGGCTCATGAAATTGACGGGAAGGCGGACGCCGAACATGAGACCGAGGCCGATCGCCATGTCGCAATAGCCTGAAAAGTCGAAATAGATCTGCAGCGTGTAGCCGATCATGGCCGCCCAGGCGGCTGCGCCCGTCAGCGGGTCTCCGAGGGCGGCGGCGGCGTAGATCGGATCGATCGCGCGCGCGATCGGATCGGCGATCAGCGCCTTTTTTGCAAGACCCATGGCGAAGATCATGACGCCGTAGGGGAGGAGGTCGAGATTGACCGGGTTCTTTCCGAGATCGGTGAATTGCGGGCGCGTATAGCCGTGATGAACGATCGGCCCCGCGATCAGCTGCGGAAAGAAGGTGACGAACAGCGCGTAGTCGCGCGGGCTCCGCTCACAGTCGCGAGTGCGATGGCAGTCGACGACATAGGCGACCTGCTGGAAAGTGAAGAACGAAATCCCGAGCGGCAGCACGATGTTGAGGAGCGTGTGCTGGACGCCGGCGAGCGTGGCTGCGTTCGTCGCCGCAAAGTCGAAATACTTGAACCAGAAGATGAGCGAGAGATTGAAGGCGACGGCGATATGGAGCGCGATGCGACGGCCGCGCTCCGGCCCTTCAGCCGCGAGGCGCCCGAGCGCGTAGTTGACGGCGATCGACAGCATAAAGAGCGCGCAGTGCGCGATGTTCCACTGCGCATAGAAGGCGAGGGAGGCGACCAGAAGGAACGAGATCGACGCTTCGCGGCGCCCGAAGCGCCGCAGGAGATAAAACCCCGCCAGCGTCAGCGGCAGGAAGACCAGAAGAAAGGCGTAGGAACTGAACAGCATCAAAGACTCGCGCGCGCCGGCCGCATCTTCGCCTGCCGGCTTTCCGATTTGGTTAATCCTTCGACAAGGGTTTGAATGAGCGGGGCCGCCGGAAGGCCTCGGACAGCAGGCGCAAGACGCCTCGCGCCGTCCGCGGATGGCGGGCAGGCAGCCTCCGGCCTCACGGCTTCGATCATTCCATCTCTGATTTCACTTTCATTCATGGTCAGTCTCGCGGTTCACAAATCCAATCCCGGGGTCCAATTCTTCAGTCCGAATTCCAATCCCCAATCCCCAA
>JBEBFW010000302.1:0-3142 GCA_040081755.1 Parvularculaceae bacterium | reverse complement strand
CGCTTGGCGCGCCGGTCGCCATCCTGCTCTCGGCGAACGCTGTCGCGGGCGAGCCGCGCCTTGAACCGCTCTTCGCGACGAGCCTTGCCGCCCTCAAACGCTTCGCGCTCGGCGGCGCGTTCGGATTCATCGCCGGACGATACGCAGAGTGGCGCACTTTCTGGCGCGGCGGCCGTGCAGCGTTTCTCGCAGGCGCCGCGGCTTTCTTCCTCGCGCCGCTGCTCGGCGCCGAGCCCGTCATCGCCGCCGGTGCGGCAGGCCTCCTCTGGGGCGAGGAAACGCGCGTCGCGCCGCTCGCTCGCCTGCGCATGCGCCGCCTCATCGAACGCTGCGTCGCGCCGGCCGCGTATTTCGCCTTCGGCCTCGCATTGGCCCCGCGTCTTCTGCAGGCTGATCTTCTGACCATTCTCTTCGCCGCGGCGGCGGTGACCGTGATGCGGGCCGGACCGCGCCTCGCCATGCTGCAAAATGCGCCAATGCCCAAGGAAGCCCAGGTTTTCCTCGCCTGGTTCGGCGGCGCGCCCGGGGCCGCCTCGGCCCTCTTCATTCTCTCGCGCCTCGACGACGCCATGATCGTCGATCACGACGCGTTCCTGACCGTCGCCGCGCTCGCCGTCATCGCCGGCGTCGCCGCTGCGCGACTGACCTCAAAGCCGCTCGCGCAAGGGCTCCTCCGCCAGACGGCGCTGGCGCGAAAACGGCGGATGTTCGCGGCGGGCTGACGTGGCGGCTATCTCAGGGACCTGATTTCGACGCCGATTTCGAGCTCGGCCCATCGGCGATCCATCGTATAGACCGGCAGTTTTTCATTCAGGCCCAAAGCCAGACAGGCCCGGTCGCCGAGCGACAGGCCAAGACGCTTTGTCGGCGCCCGCAGCAGCCCGGTCTGATAAGCGAGTTCGGCGGTGAACTCGGCGATCGCATAGGCCGGCGTTTCGTTGGCGTCGCTCGCCGAACTCCCCGCAGGATTCCATTCAATCAGCTTGCTGATGATCTCGGCGTGATTGACGGCGGACACGACCGCCGACGGCAGCAACCGCCTCGCCTGCTCCGCGCCGGGCTCCCGCCGGAACATCGCCAGCGGCACTGACGCGTCCAGTACGCATTCAATCATTGTCTTCTTCGGCGGCTTCGCGGCGACGATCCGCGATCAGTTCGTCGGCGAGACTGACGCCGTGAGGAACAACCTTATCGAGACTCTCCCGAATGCGGCGCAGGCTGGCGTCGGGCGTGAAAACCTCAAGCCTGTCGCCGCGCAAGAGCAGCATCAGCGTCGAGCCCGCCGCCGCGCCCATCGCCTCGCGCATGGCCGCCGGAATGACGATCCGTCCGTCGCGGCCAATGACGGTCGTCGCCCGCAGCGGCATCGGCGCTGGCGCGAAAGGCTTCGCCTCTTCGGCAAAGCCCGGATTGTTGGGTGGAGTTGCATTTTTTGTCATAAGATGTCATCTTTGTCATATACACCATGATCTGTCAATATGGCCGGCAGGTGAACGCGGAACGTTGCGCATTTCGCGCCGGCGGGCGTAAGGACGTTTGATCCGTTCGCTGTGCAAAAATCGTAGGCCGGGTTTCAACCCGACATCTTTCTTGCAAATCATCGGGCGGCGTTCAAAGGCGGCGGATTGAAACCCGCCCTACAAGGACTGCTCGAAAATCTCGCGGCCGATGAGCATGCGGCGGATTTCCGAGGTCCCGGCCCCGATCTCGTAGAGCTTGGCGTCGCGCAGCAGCCGCGCGCAAGGGTAGTCGTTGATATAGCCATTGCCGCCGAGGAGCTGGATGGCGTCGAGCGCAACTTGCGTGGCGCGCTCCGCGGCGAAGAGGATGCAGCCGGCGGCGTCCTGGCGCGTGGTCTCGCCGCGATCGGACGCGGCGGCGACCGCATAGACATAGGCCTTCGACGCGTTCATCGCCGTATACATGTCGGCGAGCTTGCCCTGCACCAGCTGGAAAGACCCGATGGGCTTGTCGAACTGTTTTCGTTCGTGCACGTAAGGGATGACGACATCGAGCGCGGCCTGCATGAGCCCCAGAGGCCCGCCGGCCAGCACCGTGCGCTCGTGATCGAGCCCGCTCATCAGCACACGGACGCCCTCGCCGACCTTGCCGACGACATTTTCCGCCGGGACTTCGCAGTCCTCGAACACAAGCTCGCCGGTGTCGGACCCGCGCATGCCCATCTTGTCGAGCTTCTGGGCGGTCGAGAACCCCTTCATGCCCTTCTCGACGATGAAGGCGGTGATGCCCTTGGCGCCGGCGGCGGGATCGGTCTTGGCGTAGACGACGGCGACGTCGGCGTCCGGCCCGTTGGTGATCCACATCTTGGAGCCGTTGAGGACGTAGCGGTCGCCGCGTCTCTCGGCCCGGAGCTTCATGCCGACGACATCCGAGCCCGCCCCCGGCTCCGACATGGCGAGGGCGCCAAGATGCGCGCCGGATATGAGCTTTGGCAAATACTTCGCCTTCTGGGCTTTCGATCCGTTGAGGTTCAGTTGATTGACGCAAAGGTTTGAGTGCGCGCCGTAGGAGAGCCCGACCGCCCCGCTGCCGCGCGATATCTCCTCCATGACCACGACATGCGCGAGATAGCCGAGCCCCGCCCCGCCAAACTCCTCGTCGGCTGTGATCCCGAGAACGCCGAGATCGCCGAGCGCGGGCCAGAGATCGCGCGGAAATTTATTGGTGCGGTCGATCTCCGCGGCGCGCGGGCTGAGGTTGTCTTCGACCCAGCGCGAAACGCTGTCGCGGATCTCCTCGATCTCGGGATCGAGCCCGAATTTCAGCTGAATGAGCGAATTGCGGGGCATTGCCCATCTCCCTCCAGTATCCCGAATGCGAAGCGGCGTTCCTGCGCTTTCGGATAGGCCGGGGCTCCGCCCCCTGCAAGGCGTTCGCCCCTCGGGCATTTCGTTAACGATTGCCGGGGCTTAAAGCCGTCGCGTTTCATTGGCCGCGAGACCGAAATCGGCTATGCGGTTCGCAACTGCAAAAGCACGGGTTCAATGACCGAAGAAGCGGACGCCGCCGAAATCAGGGCGCCGAAGGCCGAGCGCCTGAAGCTCAAGGGCGTCGTCGATGCCGCGTCGGACGCCGGGCCGACCCGCGAGGCCGAGCCCTTGCGCGCGCGCGCGCGCAAGGG
>JBEBFW010000301.1:0-3143 GCA_040081755.1 Parvularculaceae bacterium | reverse complement strand
GGGACCCCTCGCCTTCTACGGCCACAGTCTCGGCGCCCTGATCGCCCTCGATCTGGCGCGCGCAACCTCGGAGCGCACGGTTCAACTTTTTTGCGCCGCCCGTCCCTGGCCGGGGGCGCCGGCGTCGGACCGGTCATTCCTGTTGGACTCTGAACCGGCGAATTTCGAGAAACGAATGGAAAAAGCCTACGGCGCCGCGCCGCCATCCTTCGCCAATCCGGAGATCCGCGACTACGCCTTGCCGATCCTCATGGCCGATCTTCAGCTCATGAACAGCTACGCCTACGGAGGGCCGGCCGCTCTCGCCTGCCCGCTCACCGTGTTCGCCGGCGCCGACGATCCGGTCACACAGCGGTCGGACCCGATGCTTTGGGGCCGCGAAACGACGGGCCCCATCGATGTCGTGACGTTTGACGCAGGTCATTACTTTCTCGAATCGCACCGCGACCGGCTCGGCGCGGCGATTTCCGAGCGCCTCGACGCGGCGTCGCCGCCGCTTTAGATGGAGCCGCCATGACCCATTCGACGCACGCCTTTATTCCCGATCCACGCAACGAGCGCATCCAGATCGACATCGACGGCGCTCTTTTTCCGCGGAACGAGGCGAAGGTCTCCGTCTTCGATTCGGGCTTCGTCCTCGGCGATGGGGTGTGGGAGGGCTTGAGGGTTCATCCGGGCCCGGACGGCAAGGGCGTCATCGCCTTTCTCGACCGGCATATGAAGCGGCTCTACGAAGGCGCCAGGACCCTCGACTTCAAGATGAACGTGACGCCCGAGGCGTTGAAGAACCGACTCTACGCCTGCCTCGACGCCAATGGCGCCCATGAGGGCGTTCACATCCGGCTGATGGTGACGCGCGGCGTCAAGGCGACGCCCTACCAGGACCCCCGCGCCACCATCTCGCCGCCGACCATCGTCATCATCCCCGAATTCAAGACGCCGGTTCCGGAGACGGCCAGCGCCGGCAAGAAGCTCTTCACCGTGCATGTGCGGCGCGGATATCCGGACACTCAGGATCAGAAACTGAACTCGCACTCCAAACTCAACTGCATCATGGCCTGCATCCAGGCCGCCTACGCCGGCGCCGATGAAGCCCTGATGCTCGACCCGCACGGATTCGTTGCGACCTGCAACTCAACGCACTTCTTCATGGTGCGCAACGGCGCCTTGTGGACCTCCTCCGGCGACTACTGCCTCGGCGGCATTACGCGCGGCCTCGTCCTTGAACTCGCGCAGGCGAACGGCATACCGACGCATGAGCGGAATTTCTCCGTACACGACGTCTACGGCGCCGAGGAAGCGTTCATCACCGGCACCTTCGCCGGCGTGACGCCAGTCGCGGAGCTCGACGGCCGCCGGATTTCCGACGGGCGCGGACCGGTCGTTGAACGCCTGCAGGGACTCTACCGGGAGCGCGTCGCCGAGGAAGCGCGCAAGGGCCGCTGAGGCGCAGCGCGGCGCCGACTCCGGCGTCCTTGACGTCGGCGGCGCAGGTGGTATTACTTATCGTTGAAAGTAATGGAGCGCCCTCATGGAGTCCGCCATCACCGCCAAGGGACAAGCGACCATACCGAAGGCGATCCGGGAGCATCTTGGACTTGCTCCGGGTGACCGGGTGAAGTTCTTCAAGCACCCTGACGGCAGTGTCGTCATCCTCCCGACGAAGCCCGCATCGTCCCTGAGGGGACTGATCAGGTCGAAACGCGCCCGCGTCACAATCAAAGAGATGAATGAGGCGATTTCGTCCGGGGCCGCCGGCCGGGCACTGCGGCGCATGAGGTGATCGGCCTCGATACGAACGTCCTCGTGCGCTGGCTGGTGCAGGACGACGCCCTCCAGTCGCGTCGCGCGACAGCCCTGATCGAACGTGAACTCAGCAAGGATGCTCCGGGATTTGTCAGCGTCGTGACGATCGCTGAAGTCGTCTGGGTGCTCGAGCGGGCCTACGCAGTCGATTCCGCAGAGATCGCCGCCTCGATCGAGGGGTTGCTCGCGGCAGAAGCCCTGGTCATCGACCGTGAGCAGGATGTATTCACCGCAATGGTCGCGCTTAAAGAGGGGCGCGCCTCCTTCTCGGACGCCCTGATCGCGGCGATCGGCAAGTCCAGCGGATGCCGTTCGACGCTGACCTTCGACAGGAGAGCCGCCCGGCACACCGATTTCGTGCTTCTATGACTGACGCCATCCGCATCTCCATGTGGTCGGGGCCGCGCAACATTTCGACGACGATGATGCGGGCCTTCGGGAACCGCGCCGATACGATCGTTGTCGATGAACCGTTCTACGCCTGCTATTTGAGGGCCTCCGGCACCGATCACCCGCATCGCGAAGAAACGCTCGCAGCCCTGCCGACGGACTGGCGCGAGGCCCGCGCTGCGCTCGCGGCGCCTTTGCCCCCAGCGAGATCGATCCGATTCGCCAAGCACATAGCGTATCACTATCCGGACGCCGAGCCGCTCGACTGGCTCGGGACCGAGCGTTCCTTCATTCTCATTCGCGATCCGGGGCGGATGATCGCGTCCTTCGCAAAAAAGTTCGATGACATCGCGCCGATCGTCGACAGCTACCGCGTCTGCCGGCGCGTCTTCGATCATTGCATCGATTTGGGTCTGCCCTGCCCGGTCGTTGACGCTGCCGACATCCTCGCCGATCCACGCCGCCTGCTTGCGGCGCTGTGCGCGGCCCTTTCTATTCCCTATACGGAACTCATGCTGTCATGGCCCGTGGGCTCACGCGCGAGCGACGGCCCCTGGGCGCCGCACTGGTATGACGCGGTGAACGCCTCGACCGGCTTCAGGAAGGCTCAAGAGACGCCGCTCGAACTCGACGCAGCGCTTCGGCCTCTCGCCGCGCTGGCCGAGCCGGACTACCGGTTCTTTCGGGAGAAGCGGATTCGCTAGAGTCAGCGCGGAACACCCGGGCCACTTCCTCCTTGAATAGGGGAGGCAGGGAGCGGGTCCATGGCCGAGCCTGCGGGCGACGCGGCGTTGCGCGGCGCCTCTCGCGACCTTGCGGACAGACACTTTCAAGGAATACAGATGGAGGCGAGGCGAACGGACGCCCCATGGAGAAGGCCGGATTTCTATTGGAAAAGAGGGCTCCCGGACCTTCCCTCTTGAGCCAGAAAAATAATCCGTGCGCTC
>JBEBFW010000088.1:0-11929 GCA_040081755.1 Parvularculaceae bacterium | reverse complement strand
GGTTCGGTCGTGGTGGCGAAGTCTTTCGCCTCCATTGCGGCGTCGAACTGGGGCGCCGCACCCCCGGTCCGTTTTATCATGGCGGACAGGAGCGTCGTCTTGCCGATCCCTTGCGGGCCGACAATGACGGCGCATCTGGTCGCGCGAGCGTTCTCCTTCATGGCGATTCTCCCTTGAGAAGGGAGGCGCTTTCGCCCCGCGCCGCGCATCCAAGAGAACGCCGCACGAAACCGAACGCGCTTCCCTTATGTCAGATGACCGAAGCCATCTCACACCGGCGGCGCGCCGGATTCAATCCCGATCAGCCGTTGAAATCGTCCGGCGTCGCAGGAAATCTTAACCTCCACGCCGGATGCTTGTCTGGCGCTTGCTCGGGCGTTTGCTCTGGCGTTTGGGGGGGCCGCCGGCCCGCCGCGGCGCCCTCCTTGACTGGCGCGGGGGCCCCCTCTAAACGCCTCTCTCCCGCCGGGGCGCAAGCCTTGGCTGGAACGAACGCGGGTGTAGCTCAGTTGGTTAGAGCGCCGGCCTGTCACGCCGGAGGTCGCGGGTTCGAGCCCCGTCACTCGCGCCATATTTTTCCGGCATTCGCGCCCCGGTTCGGTCCCATACGAAATCATTCGTATACGGACAGTATACCGATGAAAGCCGCCGAGGCGCCCGTTGCAGCGCCGGCGCGTCCGCAAAGCGTCAAAATCAATCGAGAATATTCGTGACCTTCGCGCCATGGTCGTCGATCAGGTCGCCCGGCGCGACGCCATCGGGGCATGCGCCGCCATTGCTCGCCACGATCGTGCGCTCCTGGCTGAAATCGCCTTCGGTCACTTGCTGCTCGACCTTGTAGGCCTTGACGAAGTCGCCGCTGACGCTTCCCGTCGCCAGGCTCTCCATCGGCGGCGCGCCGCAGACGAAATCGAACGCCCAGTCTGCTCCGCCTCCCGTGATGTCATAGCGGCTGCAATTCACGTTCATCGCAATTTGATCGAAGAGCGACCGGCGCTCCTCCGACCCGGATCCGACGCATAGATACTGCGTCCCGATCGTCGTGCCTCCGCCGCCGATATTCTCGAGGCGCCAGTAGCCGTCGGCGCGCGCGGGCGCGCCTTTTGCAGTCAGCGCGACTGCCGCAATTTTGCTATCGGCTACGGCCGCATCCGACGGCGCGACTGCGTTCTCGGCCGCAACGTCGCCGGTCGGCGCGCTGGACTGATTTCCGCACGCGGCCAGCGCGAGCGACAGGATTGCGGCCGCCGCAATTCGTGAAGCGAGATCCGTCATTGCCGCGAGGCTTGTTTTGGCGTCCACAAGAATCCCCTAAAGAATATACTGTCCCATGATGCGCCCTCGAATGTATGCCTGTCAAAACAATGATGCCGATCATGCGGACGCCAGAGGCGCGCCATGAAGAGCGATGTCCTCGTCGCTGACATCGGCGGCACGAATGCACGTTTCGCAGTTGCGAGAATCGACGGCGACGCGGTTTCCCTCGGCGCCATCGAGACATTTCGGCGAGAGGATTACGAGACTGTGGAAAAGGCCGCGGCGGCCTTTCTTCTAGCGGTTCATGCGAAGCCCTCGGCCGCGTGTTTTGCGGTCGCGGGCCCGATCACCGATGACATTGTCGAGTTCACCAACTCGCCCTGGGTGCTCGACCTCGCGGAAATGAAGAAGCGGCTGGCGTTCGACCGGATCGTGGCGGTGAACGATTTTGAAGCGCTGGCGGCGAGCGTTCGGCGCCTCGGCGCGGCGGACTTTGCACCGGTGAAAGCCGGCGTTGCCGAGCGTTCGGCGCCGGTGCTTGTCCTCGGACCCGGCACCGGCTTCGGCCAGGCGCTGATCGTTCCCTTCGGCGGCAAGGACCGGATCGTGGCGACCGAGGGCGGCCATGTCGGCTTTTCGCCGCATGACGAGCAAGAGATCGAAGTGCTGCGATTCCTGCTCCGCGAACGCCAGCGCGTCTCGATCGAACGGATCCTGTCCGGCGCCGGCCTCGTCAGCATTCACGGGGCGCTCAATGCAATTGAGGGAAGGCCCGGCCAATCGCCGGCGGCGGACGAGATCACGCGCGCCGCGCTTGCCGGCGCCGACCCGCTTGCGGCGAGAACCCTTCACATGTTCTGCGCGATCCTCGGCTCGGCGGCCGGCGATGCGGTTCTGGCGACCGGCGCCCGCGGCGGCGTCGTCCTTGGCGGCGGCATTCTTCCGAGGATCAGGGACGTCCTTATACGGAGCGCGTTCACGGCGCGTTTTCTCGACAAGGGCCGCATGCGCGGTTATCTCGAACCGGTTCCGGTCGATCTCATCGTGCGCGACGGCGCGGCTCTCCTTGGCGCCGCCGTCCGCTTCAAGGAGCTCACCAATTCGCGCTGACGCGCGTGCGATTGGTCGTTGACCGCGCCGGGCTCGCGCGGGATGGTTGTCTCCTGACAAGGAGTGCGGCCATGAGCGAATTTCCGATGCTGATCAACGGCAGGCTGGTCGAGGGCGATCATGCTTTGCGCGTTCTCAATCCCGCCACCGAGGAGACCTTCGCAACCGTCGCGCGCGCCTCGATCGATCAGGCGGGGGAAGCGGTCAAGGCCGCAACGGCGGCGTTTCCGGCGTGGTCAAGGACGCCCATCGAAAAACGGCAGGCGATCGTCAACAAGATCGCCGACGCCCTGAACGCAAACGCCGCCGAGCTTGCGCGCATCCTCACGGCCGAACAGGGCAAGCCGCTGCCGGAAGCGCAGGGCGAGATCGCCTGGGCCGAAGGCTATCTCCGGCACACCGCCACGATGAGTCTTGAAATGACGGTGGTGCAGGACGACGCGGCGGCGCGCGTTGAAGTGCGCCGCATGCCGCTCGGCGTCGTCGTCGGCATCGTCGCCTGGAACTTCCCGATGCTCCTCGCCGCATGGAAGATCGGGCCGGCGCTAGTCGCCGGCAACACGATCGTCATCAAGCCTGCGCCGACGACGCCGGCGGCGACCTTGAAGCTCGGCGCGCTCATCAAGGACATCGCTCCGCCGGGCGTCATCAACATCATCGCCGACGACAACGATCTCGGCCCTTATCTCACCAGCCACCCCGCCGTCGCCAAGGTGTCGTTCACGGGCTCGGTCGAGACCGGCCGCAAGATCATGAAGAGCGGCGCTGACACGCTGAAGCGGCTGACGCTTGAACTCGGCGGCAACGATGTCGCCATCGTGCTCGACGACGTGAATGTCGCCGAGGTCGCGCCAAAGATCTTCGAGGCCGCCATGACGAATTGCGGCCAGGTCTGCATCGCCGCCAAGCGCATCTATGTGCAAGGAGCGATCTATGAGGAGATGGCGGCCGCGCTCGCCGCGATCGCCAAAGACGCGGTCGTCGATGACGGCAGCAAGCAGGGCACGCGTTTGGGGCCCCTTCAGAACAAGGCGCAATACGACAAGGTGCGCAGTTTGCTCGACAGCGCGAGGAAGCAGGGCGGGACCGTGATCGGCGGCGAGACTCTCGATCGCCCGGGCTATTTTCTGCGTCCGGCGATCGTAAAGAACGTGAAAGAGGGAACGCGCATCGTCGATGAGGAGCAGTTCGGACCGATCGCGCCGCTGATCAGATTCGAGGACGATGACGACGTTGTGCGCCGAGCCAACGCCACGCAGTACGGCCTCGGCGGTTCGGTGTGGTCATCAAACCCGGCGCGCGCCCGAAAAATCGCCGAGCAGATCGAGGCCGGCACAGTCTGGATCAACCAGCACATAGCGATCGGGCCGCATATTCCGATGGCGGGTGCCAAACAGTCCGGCGTCGGCGTCGAGCAAGGCCCGGAGGGCCTAGCGGAGTTCACGCAGGTCCGTGTCCTGAGCATCGCCAAATCCGCGGCGTAGAGCGCGTTCCGAAAAGCGGGATCCGGTTTTCGGGAAAAACGCGCGACAACTCAAGACTCCGGGCCACGTTCTTCGACTCGCAATTCGGAGAACGTGGACGAGATCAGAACGAGAAGCGAATCCCGGCGACAAGCGAGAGCGCGTCCGGGTCGTCGCCTGCAGCTCTGGCGAAATCGGCGGTCTTGCCGATGGCGCGCGTCCAGTCGAGGCCCGCGTAAGGCGCAAACTCGCGCCGGATTTCGTAGCGCAGCCGGGCCCCGATCTCGGCGGTCGAAAGCCCGCTGCCGACGCCGACGCTTTCAACCGACTGAACGGCGAAGTTCAATTCAGTCCGCGGCTGAAGGATGAGGCGCTGCGTCAGCAGCATCTCATACTCGGCTTCAAGGCGCGCCGAGACATCGCCATCGCCGCTGACAAAGAGATTGGCGTCGATCTCGAACCAGTAGGGCGCAAGGCCCTGCACGCCGATGACGCCGAAAGTTCGCGAGGGATCTGGCGAGAAGTCGTGGCGCAGCCCCGCCTGAAAATCGAAATAGCGGCCGATCGCCCGCGACCACAGCGCCTGCAGCTCGGCTTCCTCGAAGCGATCCTCGTCAAGCGCGTATTCGACTTCGGACTTGATGCGCAGCTTGTTGCGATCGGAGCCCCACCAGCCCTGCGCGTCGAACAGGAGCGAGGACGAGCCTTCGGTCGATCGATACTCCAGCCGTTCGCCGAAGAAAGCGTAGATGGACTGGCCGCCATGCTCCTTGACGAGCGCGCGCCGCGAAGTCGCCAGCGCCTCGCGATCGTAAAACGCGGCGGCCTGCGATCCGGTCGCGGCGGGGTCTTGCGCCAAGGCTGCGGCGGTCGTCCCGAAACCGAGGGCGAGAGCAAGGACGAGCTTCATTTCTCTCCCTCGGCCTTCACGCCTTGATCTTGATGCCCGTGCGCCTTTGCCGCTTTTTTTCGGGAAGCCGATGGCCTGCGTGCGGCCGGCTTCGCGGGCGCTGAGGCGCCAGCCGACTTGCCGTCGCCTTTGCAGCCGCTGCTCGCCGGCGCGACTGCGGCGCCTTCTTTCGGCAGCACCGAGACGACCTGCATCATGCCGGCGTGCATATGAAAGAGCAGGTGGCAGTGGAACGCCCAGTCCCCGACTGCGCCGGTGAAATCGAAGGACAGCTTCTCGGCCGGCTTGACGTTGATCGTGTGCTTGCGCGGTGCGTATTCCCCGGTGCCCGTGACGACGTCGAAGAAATGGCCGTGCAGGTGAATCGGGTGCGTCATCATGGTGTCGTTCACCAGCGTGAAGCGCACGCGCTCGCCTTCCTCGATCGTCGCAACCGGCGCATCGGCTTCGGAGAATTTCTCCCCGTCGAACGACCACATGAAGCGTTCCATGTTGCCGGTTAGGTGGATTTCAAATTCGCGTTCCGGCGCGCGGGCGTCGGGGATGGGCGCGAGGCTGCGCAGCTCGGCGTAGGAAAGCGCGCGATGGGGCACGCTCTCGAGGCCGAGGCCGGGTTCATGAAGGCGGCTCGTCGCTGTCATCGCGACCATATCGACGCCAAATCCTCGCTTGTGTTTGTGAGTCTGCGGCAGGCCCTGACCGCCGGATGCGTCATGGCTCATCGACGCATGGTCCATCGACCCGTGATCCATGGCTTCATGCGCCATGCCCATGTCGCGGTGCGTGAGAATGGGGCGCGCCCGGAGCAATGGGGCCTCGGCGACGAGACCTTTCTCCGGCGCGAGCGTCGCGACGACCTGCCCGGACCGATCGATCGCTTCAGCGACGATCGCATAGGCGCGAGCCTTTCCAGGCTCGACGATCACGTCATAGGTCTCGGCGACGCCGATCTGCAATTCGTCGGTCTCGACCGGCTGCACATGAAGGCCGTCCGCCTGGACGACCGTCATCGGCAGACCCGGAATGCGGAAATTGAGGATCGTCATCGCCGAGGCGTTGACGATCCTCAAGCGCACGCGCTCGCCGACGTTGAAGATCGCCGTCCAGTTGTCGGGCGTCGCGAAGCCGTTGATGAGATAGACGTAGGCGGCGCCTGTCACATCGGCGATGTCGGTCGCCGACATGCGCATGCGCGCCCACATGGCGCGGTCGGCAACGGCTTTGTCTATGCCGCGCTGCGCCGACTCTTTCACGAAATCGACCGACGTGCGCTCCTGGAAGTTGAAGACGTCATTGCGCGTCTTCAGCTTCGCGAACAGTTTGTGCGCGTGCATGAACGACCAGTCGGAAAGAACGAGAACATATTCGCGGTCGGAAGCTACCGGGTCGGCGCAGGCGGGATCGACGATGAGCGGTCCGTAAAGGCCCATCTGCTCCTGCAGACCCGAATGCGAATGGTACCAGTAGGTGCCGTTCTGCGGGGCGGCGAATTCGTAGGTGAAGGTTTCGCCCGGCTTGATGCCGGGGAAAGAGACGCCCGGCACGCCGTCCATGTGAAACGGCACGAGCAGGCCATGCCAGTGAATCGAGGTGTCTTCCTCGAGATCGTTCCGAACCCGGAGGACAATCCGTTCGCCCTCGCGAAATCTGAGGAGCGGCGCAGGCAGCGTGCCGTTGACCGTAATGGCGTGCCCGGCGCGCCCGCCAATGTCGATCCCGCTGTGGCCGACGGCGAGATCGAATTCGGACGCGGCAATTTCGGTTATGCCGCGATTGCCGGCGGAGGCGCTGCGCGCCCAGCCGGGCAGCAACAGACCGCCGCCGGCCGCAAGGCCTGTCCCCAGAATGCTCCGCCGCGTGACGATCATCGATCGGCAATCCCTATCGCGCCGCGATCAATGATGGCCTTCGTGCCCCTCATGCCCGTCCGGCTGAGCCATGACGCAGTCGCGGCCCGAGTTTTCCGCTTTCTTTGTTGCCGCTTCGTGCATGGATTTCATGCAGGCCTCATGAGCGGCCTCCCCGACATCGAGGGAGCACAGGGCGGCGATGCGCCATTCGCCTTTCTTCCTGGCCGGTTCGAGCATGAAATGGATCTTGTCGCCCTTGGCGAAGGCGGCGAGATCGACGCTCCGGTCGGTCTTGAAGTCCATGGTCATCGGGCCCCAGCCGATCGCGGGCATCGGCCCATGCGAAATGTTGACCACCGACTTCTTGACGCTGACGGCGTTGATGACGCCTTCGCCCGTCGGCAGCCCGCAATGTTCGGCGGGGGCGGCGATAGATGAGAAGCTGATGAGGCTGAGGGCGGCGACGCCCAAAAAGATGCGGTACATGTGGTTTCTCCTGCTGGTTTGAACGGATGATGCGGCGCGCTAATGCAACGCCGCGGCAGCGACCGGCGCAATCAGTTCAGCAGGCGGACCTTCAGGGAGACAGGCGTTGCGCGCGGCGGCGCAGCCCATCTCCAGCGCAGCGTTCGGAGGGCGAATGGCGCCGCCGGAACCGCAAGATCGAGCGACGGCAGGACCGCCAGCAGCGGTCCGCTGAGCAGCAAGGGCGCCGCAAGGCGGGCGATGTCGTTCGGCGTGGCGGATTGCCCGGCGTCGCAATGACCGCACCCGGTCTCGCGATTTCCGCCGGCATCTGGATCGGCGGGCGGCGATTCGTCGGCATGTCCGGCGTGGGAATGCGCAGTATGATTTTGGAGCGGCGGCGGTCGATGCGACGCCGAAGCCGGGAGGCACGCGCAGACCATCTGGCCGAGCAAGAAGGCGACGGCTGCGGCCGCGGCTGTCAGATTGTGCAGCAATTGCGCCATTGGCCGCTTGCAATTGACCCGGTTGCGAACGGCGTCTAGCTATACCCCATAGAGGTATAAGTCAAATGGCGGCGCACGGCAGAGACGCGATTGTGATGAGGCTGAAGCGCATCGAAGGTCAGGTGCGCGGCGTTATCGGCATGGTCGAGGACGATCGCTACTGCATCGACATCATGACCCAGATTCAGGCGGTGAAAGCGGCGCTGAAGCGGGTCGAGGACGAACTTTTGAAGAGCCACACGGCGCATTGCGTCGAAGAGGCGATCCGCGACGGGAACGCTGCGGCCCAGCGCAAGAAGTTCGCCGAACTTGCGGAGCTGCTCGGCAAGTATCGCGGTTGACGGCAGGTTGCATCTGTTTCCCGGCGCCTGTAATCCGCGTTTTGCAGGTCAGGAGAGCCCGGATGGACTTCGCGCACGCACGCAAGATCATGGTCGCCAGCCAGGTCCGGACCAACGACGTCACGGACATCCGTCTGCAGACGGCGCTGGAGAGCGTGCCCCGCGAACAGTTTCTGCCGGCGGAAATGAAGACGCGCGCCTATGTCGAACAGGAAATCGCCTACACGCCGGATCGCCGTCTCCTGACGGCTCGCGACCTGGCGAAACTGCTGGCGGCGGCGGAACCCCGGTCCCGCGACCTCGTTCTCGATGCCGCCTGCGGCTCCGGCTACTCGACGGCGCTGCTCGCTCAACTCTGTGAAATGACCGTCGGTCTTGAAAGCGATGAACGCCTTGCACAGCTCGCGCAGGAAAATCTGACCGCGCTCGGCGTCACCAACGCCGCGGTCATCGTCGGCGATCCGGCGGCTGGCGCCGTCAAGCAGGGTCCCTATGACCTCATCTTCATCGCGGCGGCGATCGAGCAGACGCCGACAAGACTGCTGGAGCAATTGAAGGATGGCGGGCGGCTGGCGGCCATCGTCAAATCGGACGGGGTTTTCCGCGGGGCGGTCTATCGACGCAGCGGCGGCGCCAGCGCGCCCGTCGCATTCTTCGATGCAACGACCAGATTCGTCCTGCCTGAATTCCAGCGTCCCAAGGCCTTTGAATTCTGACATTTCGCCCGGAAAACGGGCCTCTGGCGGCAAATTAACCGTTTTGCCCCATTCTTCTTGTGTCACATGACGGTCTATAAGAACCGCGGAACGGTTTGAGGGATTCGATGGCTCGGGGGTTGAAGTTAGTAGCGTTGGCGTTTGTGAGTGCGACGTCAATTGCGCCGCCGGTTGCAGCGCAAAGTCTCGAGGAGGCTCTCGCGGCCGCGTATCGCTCGAACCCGACGATTCGCGCCGAGCGGGCGCAGTTCCGCGCGACTGGTGAATTGAAGGCCCAGGCGATCGCCAATGCGCTGCCGCAGATCAGCGCTGACGCCTCGGCGTCGAAGCTGACGGACACGCAGACGCGCAATCCGACTGTTTTTGGGCCGGGCGGCACCGATACGGTCAAGCTCGATCCGCTGACGGCCTCGGTCGATGGGGCGTTGCCGGTGTTCACCGGATTCCGCAATTACAACGCCATCCGGCAGGCGCGCTCCCGGGTGCGGGCCGGGGAGGCTCAGCTGATCTCGGTCGAGCAGGGGGTTCTGCGCGATGCGGCGACCGCCTATTTCGATGTCCTCCGCGATCAGACGATTCATGAATCGAGCCTCAACAACGTCGATGTCCTGACGCGCCAGAAGCGTGAAGCGGACCTCCGATTTGAAGTCGGCGAAGTGACGAAGACCGACGTCGCGCAGGCCGATGCGCGCCTCGCCCAGGCGCGATCGCAGCTCGCCGCCGCGCAGGCCCAGCTCGCCGTCGCGCGCGCCCGGTTCCGCGAGCTCGTCGGCGCAGCGCCCGCCGCTCTCGATTCGACTCCGGACATGCCCGTATTGCCGGAGACGCTTGAAGCGGCTCAATTGCTCGCGACCGAGTTCGCGCCCGCCAATATAGGCGCGCGCGCTCAAGAGGTCGCCCGCCGGCGCGGGGTGCAGATCGCCAAAGGCGCGATCCTGCCGACCGTCTCGCTTGTCGCCGGCTATCGCTATTCGGAAGAGCCGAGCACATTCATCACCGCGGATGAGACTTTCAGCTATGGCGTGCGGGCCAGCGTGCCTATCTTCAATGGCGGCCTCAATCTGTCGCGGGTGCGCGAGGCGCGCGCCCTGCACGACAGCTCCGAAGCCGTCGTCGAGGAGGCCGAGCGCAGCATCACAGCCGCCGTGACCTCGACATTCGAACGTCTGGTTGCTTCACGGATCGCCATTCGGTCTGCGACCGCTCAAGTGGCGGCCAACGAACTCGCCCTCGATGGCGTGCGGCGCGAAGCCCAGCTCGGCACGCGCTCGACACTCGATGTGCTGAACGCGGAACAGGAGTTCTTCAACTCGAAAGTTGCGCTTGCGAACTCGGAACGCGACGAACGCGTGGCCGCCTTCGCGCTCTTGAGCGCCGCCGGCGTCCTCAATCCGGAGGCCGTCGGCATCGGGGAGGCGGCGGAAGCTGCGGTTGAACCTTGATCCTGCGGCGCGCGCCGCGGCGTTAATTATTCGTCAAGGATAGGGTTGATACTTGTATCGAACAGCGCTTTCAGTATGCGCCAGACCCGGCGCAAGCCGAGCTTTCCAGGAGGCGAACAGCTCCATGACCCAAGCCCAACCGGAACCAAGCATGGAAGAAATCCTGGCGTCGATTCGCCGGATCATCTCCGACGATGGCGAGGAAGAAACGCCGACCCAGCAGCCGCCAGCCTTGCGGCCGCGGCCGACGCCGGTCGCTACGGCGACGACAGGGCTCACGACCGGCACGCCCCGCCCGAGCTTCCTGAAGCGTGAGGAAACTCATCCAACGCCTGCTGACGAAGACCGCGCCGAGTCTCACCTCAAAACGGAAGATGTCGAGATGATCAAGAAAGCCACCATCGAAGCCGATGTCGTCGTCGATGAGATCGCCGCGACCGCCGCCGCAAAAGCATTTCAGAATCTCTCGCAGACCCTGCGCGTCTCGGCCAAGGGCGAGGGACGAACGCTTGAGGATATCGTCGTCGAAATCCTCCGGCCGATGGTCAAGCAATGGCTCGACGAGCATCTCGCCCAGATCGTCGAAGAAAAGGTTGAGGCCGAAGTGCAGCGCGTGGCGAGGCTCCGCCGTTAGGGCTGGCCTACCCAAAGATCGCTGTTTTTTTCGTTGGTCCGGCGATTCTGAGCTGCTGGCCACGCCCGCGCGCCCGGAGACAGCGTAAGGGGGCTTGCCAGTAAGGGAAATTTGCCTTACACTCGCCAGATGAGCAGATTGACGATCACCTCCAAAGGACAGGTGACCCTTCGAAGGGATATTCTTGACCATCTCGGAGTCGTGCCTGGTCAAAAAATTATAGTTGATAAGCTTCCCGATGGCGCAGTTCAAGTCAGAGCGGCGCCGACAGGGCGGATCGAGGATGTTTTTGGGCTGCTGAAGCCGAAAAAAGGTCTGAAGATATCCGTTGATGACATGAACGAAATCGCGGCCCGTAGTTGGGCCGGCGAACGTTGAACATCACAGCCGACACCAATGTACTTGTTCGCGCCATCGTGGATGACAATGCCGAGCAATGTCGCGCTGCGCGCGATGAACTGCGCAACGCAGATTTGATTGCGCTGACTGCGCCGGCCCTCTGCGAACTCGTCTGGGTCCTGTCTCGCGGTTATCGATTCAGTGCGGCCGAGATCGCCAACGCCATCCGCCTGCTCATTGACTCCAGCAAGGTCGCGGTAGAGCGGCCAATGGTTGAGGCCGGTCTTTCGATACTCGAACTCGGCGGTGATTTCGCTGATGGCGTTATCGCGCACCAAGGCCTTGAGCTGGGAGCGTCCGTTTTCGCCTCGTTCGACAAACGAGCGGTCAGGCTCATCGCCAGCCAAGGCGGAAACGCGAAACTTCTCTAGACAGGGACTTCGGAGAGAGCAGACTTGCTTGTTGGCCCCGACGATCGTGCGAATCCATATTCTATCCCATGACCGAGGGGATTCCGTGCGAGACTTTTCCGTTCGCGGAAACGGTGAGCCTCCCGGAGCTACAGCGCCTTGCCGGAGAGATTGCAAAATTTGAAGGCAATGCGACCGCTTAGATGCGGCCGCCGGGGTTGTCGAGGTGTCTCCAGCTACGCCGTAGAGCGGGCTTTAGCCCGCCAATTTGGATCAGCGCACGGAGACGTCGGCGGGCCAAGGCCCGCCCTGCGCGCGGCGTTTCGCCCCGACCCAAAAAGCGGCACTTCCTGCCGCACGTTTCGACCGTCGAAAATAGTTTAGCGAGCCATGTCGATTTCCGACAGGCTCGTGCGTCGTCTAGGGGTGAGGCGTAGGGGCGGGCTCGAACAAGGAGACAAGACGATGCGGGTGATGGTGTTCGCG
>JBEBFW010000300.1:0-3201 GCA_040081755.1 Parvularculaceae bacterium | reverse complement strand
GATAGTAGGGCGTCTGCTTCCCCTGCACGAGCGCGGCGAGGCCCTTGGTCGTGACGACCTGCGCGCCCGGAATGCTGGCCGGCGTCGGCCCATGCATCTGGCCGTTGTGAAGCTCCGCAGTCGGAGCAACGCCGAAATCCTGGCGCTCCATCTGCATCAGCCGGTCGAGATCGGCGCCGCCTTGCGGCGGAGCCGGCGGGAAGCCCGATTGCTGCGGCCCCGGTTGCGGCGGCGCAGCCGGTGCGCCCCAGCCGCCGCCGGTTGGCTGCGGGGTCGGCTGCTGGCCTGGTTGTTGGGGCTGCTGTTGGGGCTGCTGCGGATAGGCCTGCGGCTGCTGCGGGTATCCTTGCGGTTGTTGTGGATAGCCTTGAGGCTGTTGCGGCCAGGCGCCCGGCTGCGCCGGGTAGCCCTGTTGCGGAGCGGTCTGCTGTTGCGGATAGGTTTGCGGCGGCGTTTGCGCGCCCGGGAAACTGTCCTGTGCGCACGCGCTGGCTGGCGTGCCGCCGGCCGCGACCAGCGCGATCGCCGCAACGGTCCATTTCAAGGTCGCCTTCATTGCACTGCCTCCAATTGCCGACCTTCCATCTGAAGGTCTCTCCAGGGGTCGAAACTCGGGTCGTCGGTGAGAACGTAGCTGCCGTCATTGAGACGCCAGGCATTGCGCTGCTGCGCGGAAAGTTCAACCGTTCCGCCCGGCGCGTCGGCGTCGGCGTAGGTCTCGACGCCCTTGATCAGTTCGCCGAACTCGCGCGCGCGCCGGTCGGCGCTCTTTTGCTGGGTGTCCCAGGTTTCCTGGCGGATGCGCGAAATCTCTTCATTCGAACGCGCGATCATGCCGGCGCGCTTGCGGCTCTCCTCGATCGCAACCCGCCCGATCGCCGTATTGTGCTTTGAAATGCGCGCCAGCCATTGCGGATTGGCGACCATGGTTTTGCGCAGCGCTTCGAAGAAGCCGAGATTGAGCTGCCCGTTGGGCGCTGTCGCGTAGAAGCCGGGATGGGCGAAGGCCGTCACCGACTCCGTTCTGAGCGTCGCCGCGTTCGGCATCTGCGCGATCGTTGGATCGTTCGCATACATGCTGGTCATGTCGGTGACCATTCTGGAGAATTGCACGACCGCCGCCAGCGACCCCCGCATGTCGCGCCCGCCCGAGGCGAAGGCGAACAGGACCTCGCCGCCTTCGCCGAAGACCTGCGTCTCGCCGAGCGGCATCTGCGTTCTTTGCGCCCTGATCCCGGCCTCGGCGACGAGATCGGGCCGGTCACGGTAATCGAGAATGCGCGCGTCGGGGATGAAATTGCGCACGCTCGCCTCGAGATAGGCGCGCGCCGACGCAAGCGTCATCACGGGACAGCCGGGCTGCGGCGAGGCGGCGCCCGAACTTGCATAGGCCCAGCCGGTCTGCGGGGCGACGCCAAGCGTCATGGCGCCGTCGGGCGAGGCCGCGCTCCAGGCGAAATTATAGCCGTTCGTACACTGATAGTCCGAGGCCCAGAGCACGCCGCCTTGCGCGCGCCAGCCATGCGGAACGAAGAGCGTCACGGCGCCCATCGGCTGCTCGAAGCCCGTCGCATCGACGATGACCGCCGGGTCGAGGCGCAAGATGTCGCCGCGCGCCCGCTGGCCCGCCGGCGCGGCGGCGGGGATGAATGGAGCCGCGGCGCTCATCGGGAGGGCGCCCGTCACCTCGGCCGCGACGTCGGCTGGGACGCCGGCGCTATCGGTCGCCGTCGCCTGCGCGCTCTCTTTCTTGCCGCAGGCGGCGAGCGTCGCCAAAAGTACGGCCAGAACGATCGCGCGATTCAAGCAGCCCCCCATGCCGATTCTCCGGCCGATTCTCAAGTCAATCTAGCCGGCGCCGGCAGTCGATGAAAGAGCGGCGCCGACGGATCGACCTATTGCACGACGCCCATCTGCGTCGCTTCGATGCCGTACTGGCCGGGATTGAAATTCGGATCCTTGGTCAGGATGTAGGCCTCCTGATTATTCACCCGCCAGGCGTTGCCATAGGTCATGTCGAGCTGGACGGCGCGATTATCGACCGGGTCGTGATAGGTCTCGACGCCCCGGACGGCCTCGATCGACTCGCGCTGCATGCGGTCCTGTGCGTTCGAGCCGGGATAGGGCTCGCTGGAGCGCGTCTGGATGTCGATGCTGTCGCGGCTGTTTTGAAGGCTGGCGCCCGCCATTGCGCGGAAGGCTTCGATGTTCGATCGCGTCGCTTCGGCGCCGCCGGCGACGATGATCGCCGCGCGGTCCTTCGTTCCCTGAACCTGGATATCGCCTATCGCGGCCTGCAGCGCGAAGAGCTGGTCGAGCCATTTCGGCTCCGGCGCGATCGACCGGCGCGAGGCCTCGACGAGGTCGAAATCGAGCCTGCCATTCGGGGCCGAGGAGGCGAAGGTGCCGAGCGTCATGCCCGTGAGCGTGCGCAGCGGCTCGCCGCCCATCGGACTTTGCAATAGAGCTTCCTGGAATCGCGCCGAGGCGCCCGCGGTTCCACGCATCTCGACGCCGTTTTGTTCGTAAGCGAACAATATCTCGCCGCCCTCGACCCGGATGCGCCAGTCGAGACCCATCTGCCTCGCCATGTCCTCGAGGCGTTTGGCGGACTCCATCGCGGACTTCGCAAAGTCGTCGCGCTGGCGATAGTCGAGAACGCGCGCGCCGGGATAGGCGCGCTGGACCCTCGCCGTCAGGTATTCGCGAACGTTGGCGAACGCGCCCGGCGTGCAATCGGATTTGATCGCCGTGTTCGACCATTGCCAGATGTCGGTCGGAAAGATCGAGAGCGAGGATAGTCCGTCTGCGGACACAGCCGACCAATCGACCGCGTAGGGTTCCGCACAAAGGCCTCGTGGGCGAACGACGCCGCCCCGCGCCGTCCAGCCGGCGGGGACGAGCGCGGTGAGGGCGGTCCCCGGGGCGATGACGCCCGGGTCCGGGATCGCCGCGCGCTGGAGGACGACGACCCCTGGCGGCAGGTTCTGCGGCAGCGGCGCAGCAAAGCCGGAGCCCTGCGCCGGGGCGGCGGCGAGCCCTGAAGGCTCAAAGGCCGCCATATCGGCCGATGTTGCGCCAGACCCCTCGCCATTTGGCGCCGGCGCGGCGGCGGCGTCCGCCTTTTTCTGCCCGCAGGCGGCGAGCAGCGCCAAAACGGCGATCGTCAGAAGTTTCGTCAAAGCCGGAGAATTCATGAGG
>JBEBFW010000087.1:0-12082 GCA_040081755.1 Parvularculaceae bacterium | reverse complement strand
GCCATCCGCCTCGACCGGCTCGAAGCCGCTGCCGGGCGGGGAGACCCCGTCGCCGCCGGGGCCAAGGCTGTCAAACTCTCCTTCCCCGAAGCTCTCGAAGCGGTCTAAGCCGACCGAGGAAATCGCAGGAGCAGATCCATGTCCTCGACCGCCGCCGCGCTTTTGGGTTTGGCCGCCTGGTCCGTTTTTCTCACGGTATTGCTGGTCGGACTGCGCACCGGTCTCGTCCTTGCCGGCAAGAAGGCCGCGAACGCCTTCAGCCCCTCGGGCGAGGATCTCGAAGGCCTCGCGCGCAGACTGACGCGGGCCCATGCGAATTGCTACGAGAACCTGCCCGCCGCCGGCGCCGTCCTCCTCTACGCCATCGCGACCGAACAGACGGCCCTCACCGATCCGCTGGCTTACGCATTCTTCGGCGCGCGCGTCGCACAATCGGCCGCTCATCTCGCCTCGACCTCCCGGCCGTTCGTCCTCGTCCGGTTCACATTCTTCCTTGTGCAGATCGTCATTCTCGCCTGGTGGCTTGTGCAATTTTTCATGGCGGGTTGATGGGCGAAAAGCCGCCTCCCCGCGCCGTTCCGTGTCCCTGGGCGCCCGCTGAAGACCCCATTTACCGCCGCTACCATGACGAGGAATGGGGCGCGCCGGAGCGGGACAGCCGCGCTCTGTTCGAGAAGCTGATCCTCGACGGCTTTCAGGCCGGGCTTTCCTGGCGCACGATCCTCTACAAGCGCGACGCTTTCCGGCGCGCCTTCGACGGCTTCGACCCCGTGAAGATCGCGCGCTACTCGCCGAAGAAGATTGAAAGACTTCTCGCCGACGAAGGCATCATCAGGTCGCGCTCGAAAATCGAGGCGGCAGTCGGCAATGCGCAAGTCTATCTCGACGTCATGGCCGCCCGCAACGACGGATTCTCCGGATTCGTCTGGGAGTTCGTCGGCGGCAAACCCATCGTCAACCGCGTGACGAGCTACAAGGCGGTGGCGCCGAAGACCGCGGAAAGCGAAGCGATGGCGAAGGAACTGAAGCGCCTCGGCTTCAAGTTCTGCGGTCCGGTGATCGTCTACGCCTTCATGCAGGCGGTGGGCATGGTCAACGACCACGAGGTCGCCTGCCCAAGGCACAAAGCTGTGCAGCGCCTGTAGCCGGCTCCCGTGGCGAATGTGGGGGCAAGATTCGCAACGGCGCCAATCGGACATGCAGCCATTCCTGCGGCGTTGCGGGCGATTTGGGGGCAACAGCGCCTTCGCGCCGCTCCCGCCTCGCGGACGAGAAGCCCGGCGCATGGCCTCTATCTCGACAGCAGGGGTAGCGAGCGAGGCTTCAGCGGCGGCATACCGGTGAATATGGGGGCAAGATCCGCAACGGCGCCAACTGAAGGTACAGCCATTCCTGCGGCGTTGCGGGCGATTTGGGGGCAACAGCGCCTTCGCGCCGGGCCCTGCTTCTCGAGGGACGGCGTCATCGAGGCAGGTCAGGCTGTAGTGCTCTCGTTCGTTTCGTCTCATGCCCGCTCCTTTCCATTTCCTGCGCATCTGCCGCCGCGTTCCGCCTGTATTGAGAAACGAGGCCTCTGACTGGCGGAACGGAAAACAGAATAAGGGCTCCGGCGAAGTGTAGGATAGATTGGGGTCAATTCCCCTCGCAGTTGCATCGCCTACGGAGGAATGCGGGGTTTCATGGTTAATTTTCCGCGCGCGGCGCCGAAACGGCGTTTTCGCGCGATCAAACTTCAGGCTCTGCGTCGGGATGCCGCAGCAGCGCGCCTGTTATCATCTGTGTACGGAACTCACGATCGCAGAAAGCTGAGGCGCCTCGGCGTCCGACCTCCAGGTTGTGCGCCGGCGGAGGCGCGCCGAACCCGGGGGAATGCCTGTCGGCGTCGCACCGGCCCCCAGCCCGCAGAGCGCGCGCGCCGCGCCTCTCGCGCTCTCGATGGAGCGGTCGGGCCGCGCCCCGCGCGTGTTTTTCGGGCGTTTTTTCCTCCGTCGCGGCTAGGGGCTTATTCTAACACTGCCGCGGCGGGCGGGGATAAGTCGGACTTGTTTCCCCTGTCGTGTGTGCTGCGGATCAAGCCCGGCCGCCGACCACCTCACCCGTCGTGGCCGGATTTATTCCGGCCATCCATCGGAGGTGAAGCGGCGTTCGGCGGCGCGAAACCGATGGATGCCTGGAATAAATCCAGGCATGACCTTGTGGAGAGACAATCCTTTCGGCTGCGGACCTCGCGGCGCGCCCGCACATCGGAAGGCCGCGAGGCGAGTCTATGGGGCCGACCTGCATCAGCAGTTCATGCAGGCGCCGTTGCGGAACTGGAACTCGAGGTTCTGCGCGTTGCCGATCGCGCCGCCATTCAGCTGGAAGAAGTTCGCGCCCAATTTGAATCCGACCTTGGCGCCCTGGCGCTGCATCACCGTGTTCGGCAGGTAGCCGTGGTTGATCTGCAGGTCGAAATCATTCCCTGGCCGGTCGAGAATGGCGATCTGGAGATAGACTCGCTCGCCGCTTCCGCGCGTGACCCCATGCCAGTCGATCTTGAAGCCTCGCTCGCCCTGAAACCATGAGAGCGGAGAGGTGTCGTCGTCGAGCGCGGGATCCTCAGTCGGATCGATCCGTCCGGGCGCCCAGGTGATTTCGCCCAGCGCATCCTCGGGCTCGTCGATCGAGATAAGATCCGTATAGAGAGCAGCGATGTAGTCGCGCACGTTCAGCGAACCGTTTCCGGCATCGCCCTCTGGAAGAGCCGCCCCGAAGGTCACGACGCCGTTTTCGCTGACGTAAAGCGTGTCCACCGGACCGGCGCCGAAGTTGATCGAAAAGCCGAGCGGCAAAGCGCAGGGGCCGCCATTCCGGTCGCATTGGGCGTTATTGGTGAGGTTCAGATCGTGATAGGCCCAGCCGGCGCCGGCGACGGCGTAGAGGCTCGGCGGGAAATCGGCAATTTTAGTCTTGCCTAGCGCCCCCCCCCGAGGGTCAGCGTAGCTACAGCGGCGGCGGCGAGAAGAGGCTGACGCCAATAGCGGGAAAATGTCATGGGTTCTCCTTCTGAGGTTGTGGATCGCCCGAAATGAACATGACGCAACCGGCGCCACCCGCACGATGGCGCCGCCGAACTCATGGCACGGTTGACACGTTATGACCAGAATGAAAGTTACTAGGCGTGAGGCCTCGTTTAAGAGTCAGTGGTTCGTATCTTGGGGGGAAGAGGAATGTTGGCACGTCACGGGCGGCTTGCCCCGGTTTTGTTCACCACGTTGTTCGGATGCGTTTTTTCCACTTCGCAGGTGTTCGCGAAGGGACGTGTATCGGACGGCGGCAATGTCGATGCCTGCACCGTTCAGACCGCCGATGATCCCATGCCGGCAAACGGCGCATTGCAAGTCGCTATCGGCGTTTACGACTCCGGGACATTCAACGCGGCGCGAGGCGGTAATTGCGCGCCGGCGACGTTGAGCCCCTTTTCGATCAATGTCGGCGGCACAAGCTATGACAAATTGTTCGTGCATGAGAACGGCGTGATCACGTTTGGCGCCCCGACCAGCGCCGCGCCCGGCACGGCGCTTTCGAGTTTTTCGGTTCCGATCTTCGCGCCCTTTTTCGCGGATGCTGCGACGCCCGACCTCTCGTCCCTGAGGTTCGGCTACACGTCGCTCGACATTTTTCCGAATGTCGAATCCTTCTGGCTTACCTGGAGCAACTTCGTCTCCGCAGACAGCCCCGCATCGCCGTCGAGCATTTTCCAGCTTGGCATCGTGCCGGTTGGAACGAGCGGCGATTTCGATCTTATTTTCAATTACGAGACCATTCGCTGGGATTCGCCGACCATCGGCGCGCAGGCCGGCGTCAATGACGGCCAGGGGAATTCGATCGTGCTGCCCGGCGCCGGCGTTCCCGGAAAATATCTCGGCGAAATCAGCTTTTCGAGCGGCTCGCCCGTCTGTCTTAACGCCAACGACCTTGCGACGGCGCTCGCCTGCAACGCCATCAATGACGGTAGTCAAATCGGCGGCACGGACGACCCCAATGGCAATTCGCTCGGCTACTATCTTTTCCAGTTCCGCAACGGCGTTCTCCTGACCAATGGCGCGGAGGTGCCGCTGCCGGCGGCCGCGTGGCTCTTCGTCCTTGGCGCCGGCGCCCTCGGCGCGCGCAAATTACGCAGACGCTGATTCCGCGACGTCACGCTGGCGGCGCGCAGCGAGAGATCGTCGCGGGCGCGTGTGGGAAATCGGGCTTTGCAATGCGAGCGACACGCGCAACGCGCTCAGGCCTCATCCTGAGGAGCGCGCCGCTCCACTTGCTCCGTCTACGCAACAAGGGGCGCGCGTCGCGAAGGATGGCGTTACGCGGGCGATTCGCACCACGCATCCTCATCCTGAGCTCCGTCGAAGGACGCGACGGCCCGCGAGATTGGCGCGCCTACGGAGCAAGTTGCGGGGCGGGCCTCCTCAGGATCAGGCGGAGGGTGTTGCGAGGGTTGCCGGGACCCCCGCGCGATTGGGCGCCGCAGGTTCGCCCCACGGGGTCCCGGATAGCCGCCGGCTTCGACACTACCCTGTGAGGCTCTCCATCCATGTCTTGGCGCGCTTGGTGAAAAAGTGATCCTGCCCCAATTGCTCCTGCAGTCGTTCGTATGCGGACTTTGCCAGCGCTCGGGCCTTCTCGGTTTCACCTAACTTCGCGCGGCAGCGACTTTCGAACTCATCCGCCGCGCCGTAACGCCAATCCTCGTGCGGATAGTGGTCTTTCAATCCGACCCGACCGGCAACGACATGAGCGAGGCCGACTTGCGTGTCGCCGCTTGCGCAAAACGCGCGACCGAGGTTTGTCTCGATGGGGCCAAAAAGCCGATGTTTATTGCCTCGAATCAAGACTGCCGCTTTTTGTAAGAACGCCGTCGCCGCTTGATATTCGCCCAGTTCGTTTTGTATCTCTCCCATGGTGTTTAGATAGAACGCAAAATCCACGACATCGCCCAGCCCAAGATTTTCTTGGCCTTCAATCACTCGACTTAGACGTTCGGCGGCAGCTCGAATATCACCCAATTCGAACTCGTAGCGAGCGATGTTGTTCTCCGTGATTAAGGTCTCCGGATGAACGTCGCCCAACAATTCAATCTCGCTGCGCAAAGCCAGCAACGCGATTTCCTTCGCTTGCGGCAGTTTTCTTTGCATGTATAAAACATGGGCTAAATCGTTCATGCTGGTAGTCATTTTGTAACTGTGTTTGTTATGATTTATATAATACATCTTTGATTGTTCTAGTATTCGTTCGGCATCGGAAAACCGACGCAGTTCTATTAGAGCGCCCGCCAACCCCCTTAGCGCCTCGGCCATCTCCTCGGTCTCGCTCATCCCGTGCGCCGCGAGAAGATCGCGGGCGCGCTCGTAGTACTTCTGCGCCGCCTCCGGCGTATCCCGGTAGAGCGTCGTCTCGCCCATGCCGGTCAACGCGACCGCGTAATCGACGCGCCAGTCGCCGCGCGCGATGTCTCTCTCGGCTTCGTCGACGAGTTTCTGGTAAAGCGCCTTAGCGGCGTCGAGATCGCCTTTCTCGAACAACGCCCGCGCAAGGGCGTTTTCCGTCGCATACTGATCGATCGGATCGGCGCCGGCCGCGACGCGCTTCTGGCGCGCGACTCCGAGGATGCGCGCGGCGTCGGGGTAGAGCCCAAGACCAGTGTAGGTTCGGCCCATGGTGTACATGAGGTCGCCCTGCACCGCAGGCTCGTCTTTGAGACTCCCTTCGATGCGCGCGACGCCCTCGTCGAGAATCTCTTTCGCGGTCACTTGGCGCCCGCGTGACTCGCCGGGATCTGGAACCTCAAACAGCTCAACCATAAAGTCGGCCGTGCGCTGCGCCGTCAGCGCCACGCGCTCCGCCCGTGCCCGCTGCTTGTTCGCGACATCGCTCGCGTAGAGCGCCCATCCCGCGAGGCCGAGGGCGCCGGCGGCGCTCGCGCTGCGCCTCGCGCTGGCGCAGCGCGTCGAGGCCGACGTCGAGGAGGCCGGCGGCGATCTTCAGCGTGCCGATCTTCCAGCCGTCCTTGCCCTGACGAATGTCCGCGGCGAGCGGCTCGCCTTGCGTCTCCGTCAGTTCGCCGTCCGGGCCGATCTTCTTCAAAAGCGCCGGCGGAAAAGCCTCGGCCGGCTCGCCTTCGATCAGCAAGGCGTAAACGCGGCCCTCGCCGTTGAGGCGCTTGAAGAGCTTGATCTCCTCGTTCACCCAGCGCGAAGCGCGAGCCTTCGGCGAGCAAATGACAATGAGAGCGGACGAGGCCTCCAGCGCGGCGCGGATCGAGGCGGAAAGGTCAGGCGAGGACGAGAGTTCCTCGCGGTCGCGAAAAACGGGCGCGATGCGCCCGCGGCTGGTCGGCAGACCCCGCGGCGCGACGATGTCCTTCGGCAGGCGGAAATTCTCGAGCGCGCGATGCAGGCGCGCGGCCTCAGCCTCATTGGCGTGGCTGTAGCTGATGAATGCAGCGTAGCGCAGCGGCGCGGCAGGCTCGGGCATCGGTCTCTCCGGATCGGCGGCCGGCGACCGGCGAACCGGAGTCGGCCTTCGCAGCAACGGCAACACGAGCAACGGCGGCGCCGACGCCAGCATCAAATCCAGATGCCGTGACGCCGCGCGGGTGAATCCGCTTCCCGTTCCGCCGCTTGCCGGTTGTCTGTCGCCGGCTTCCTACCACATTGCGAAACCGCGGCGAAACGCGCAGCATGGCCGGGGCAGCGCGAGTGACAGCATGACGGATATCCGGATCGCGGGGACGGGCCTCTACACCCCGCCGCATTCCATATCGAATGCGGAACTGGTCGCCGCCTTCAACGACTATGTCGGGCGCTGGAACAAGCGTCATGAACGCGAGATCGCCGCCGGCGCGATCGAGGCCCTCCAGCCGTCTTCCTCCGAGTTCATCGAAAAAGCCTCCGGCATCAAGTCGCGCTTTGCGGTCGACAAGGCCGGCATCCTCGATCCTGAGCGCATGGCGCCGCGCATCGCCCCGCGCCCGGACGAAGCGCTGTCTGTTCTCGCCGAAATGGCCGTGCATGCCGCGCGCGAGGCGCTGCGCAACGCCGACCTCACCAGCGCAGACATAGACGGCGTCATTTGCGCCTGCTCAAACTTGCAGCGGGCCTATCCTGCTGTCGCCGTTGAGGTTCAGCACGCGCTGGGGGTCAACGGCTTCGCCTTCGACATGAACGTCGCCTGCGCTTCGGCCGCGTTCGGCGTCGAGACGGCGGTCGGGCTCATCCGTGCGGGCTCGCGCCGCATCCTCATGGTGAATCCCGAAATCTGCACCGCGCATCTGAATTTCCGCGACCGCGACAGCCATTTCATTTTTGGCGATGTCGCGACGGCCGTCGTCATGGAGCGCGCCGACGGCGCGCCGCGCGGCGAGGCCTGGGAAATCCTGAGCACGCGCCTGCTGACGCTCTACTCCAACAACATTCGCAACAATTTCGGCTTTCTGAACCACTGCGAACGCGAGACCGGCGCGCCGGCGGACCCGCAGGATTCGCCGCATACGGACAAGCTGTTTCGGCAGGAAGGCCGCAAGGTGTTCAAGGACATCGTGCCCGTGGTGAGCGAGATGATCCTCAGCTGCCTCGCCGACCAGAAGATTGCGCCCGCGGCGGTCCGGCGCTTCTGGCTCCATCAGGCGAACCTCGCCATGAACGAGTTCATTGTGCGCAAAGTGCTCGGGCGCGATGCGACGCGCGAGGAGGCGCCGGTGGTGCTCGACGAATACGCCAATACATCGTCCGCCGGCTCCATCATCGCCTTTCACAAGCATCGCGCCGGCTTCCGAACGGGAGACATCGGGGTCATCTCGGCTTTCGGCGCCGGATACTCCGCAGGCACGGTGATCGTGCGCAAGAGCGCATAGGGCGCGCGGTTTGGCGCTCATCGACATCACCCCCGCGCTTTCGGCCGAAACGCCGATGTGGCCCGGCGATACGCCTTTCAGCGCGCGAAGGACCTGGGCGATCGAGGAGAACGGCGCCGTCAACGTCTCGGCGGTGACGATGTCCACCCACTGTGGCGCCCACGCCGACGCGCCCCTCCACTATGACGCGGCAGGCGCGCCGATCGACGAGGTCTCGCTGGAGCCTTACATCGGCCGCTGCGTCGTCGCGCATATTTTTGAGGCGGGACCGACGATCGATGCCGACCGCCTTTGGCAAGCGTTGCGCCGGATTTGCGCCCAGATCCCGCCGAGAGTCCTGATACGGACTTATCGCCTTGCGCCGGTGAAGGCATGGGACAGCGGCTTTTGCGCCGTTTCTCCGGAAGCGATCGGATTTCTGGCGGCGCACGGCGTAAGGCTGATCGGCGTCGATACGCCCTCCCTCGACCCGCAATCCTCAAAAACCATGGACGCCCACAAGACGATTCTCGCCGCCGACATGCGCGTCCTCGAAGGCCTTGTCCTCGATGCTGTCGATGAGGGCCTTTACGAACTCATCGCGCCGCCGCTGAAATTGAAGGGCGCCGACGCCGCGCCTGTACGCGCGGTCCTGAGGACGCTCGATTGATGATCTCGACCGCCGAGCTCGCCAGACTCGATGAAGCGGATCCCCTGCAGGGGCTAAAGAGCGCTTTCGCGCTCCCCAAGGGCGTCATTTATCTCGATGGCAACTCCCTGGGGCCCCCGACGAAAGCCGCCCTCGCGCGCTTGCGCCGCGTCGCGGAGAACGAGTGGGCGGAGGGTCTCATACGCTCGTGGAACGACGCGGACTGGATCAGTCTGCCGAAGACCTGCGGCGCGAGGATCGCGCGCATTATCGGCGCCGACGCCGATGACGTGCTCGTCTGCGACTCGGTTTCGATCAACATCTTCAAGATCGCTGCGGCTCTGAAGCGCCTGATGCCCGACGCGCGCATCGACGTCTCGCGCGACGAGTTTCCGACGGACATCTATGTGATCGACTCCCTCGCGTCGCTGACGGCCACGCCCTCCGCTGAAAAGCGGGTCATTCTCGTCAAGAGCGTTGTCGATTTTCGCACCGGCGCGATCGCCGACATCGAGGAGACGGAACGCCGCGTTGGCGCCGGCGGCGGCGCTGTCATCTGGGATCTCAGTCACGCCGCCGGGCTCCTCGATCTGCGCCTCAAGGAGCGCGGCGTCAGATGCGCCGTCGGCTGCGGATACAAGTTCCTCAATGGCGGCCCCGGCGCGCCGGCCTTCGTCTACGTCGCGCGCGCCCTCGCCGACGGTCTTCATCAGCCCTTGAGCGGCTGGATGGGGCATGCGCGCCCGTTCGACTTCGCGCCCGACTATGCGCCGGCCCCGGGCGTGCAGCGCTTCGCCGCCGGGACGCCGCCAATCCTGTCGCTCTGCGCCCTCGACGCAGCGCTCGACGCATTCAACGGCGTGCGCATGAGCGATGTCGAGCGCAAGGCGCGCCGCCTCGGCGATCTCTTTCTTGAAGGCGCCGCGGCGCTCGGGCTCCACTCCGTTTCTCCACCGAGCGCGAAGCGCGGCGGCCAGATCAGCCTGCGCCACGAGGCCGGCTACGCCATCATGCAGGCGCTGATCGCCCGCGGCGTCATCGGCGATTTCCGGCCGCCGGACATCATGCGGTTCGGCTTCTCGCCGCTTTTCCTCAGTCACGCGGACATCGGCGAGGCCGTCGGCGTTCTTGGCGACATATTGGGGTCCGGCGCATGGCGGGACCCGCGCTTTTCTGCGCGCCGCATCGTGCCCTGACGCAGATGCTCCCGATACGGACAGTCGCCATTGCGTTAATGTTCCGTTAGGCTTGCGTACACAAAGCGGCAACCTTTCGTTTACGGGATATTAGGCCCGGAAGTCACATCCTTCGCATGGTTAACCCGGGGCGCAGGGGCGGTGCGGGGGGCTTGAAGAGGACGGGACATGCCGGCAGCCATCTACGCCGCGGAAACGCAGGCCGAAGCGAGCTTGAGCGCCGAGGACATGTATCGAATGGGGTTGGCGGCCTCGACAATCAACGACACCGGGGCGATCGATCTCGTCACCGCGCATATGTGGTTCAATCTCGCGGCGATGCGCGGCAACATAGAGGCGCGCGCCTATCGCGCCGAGTTGTCCAAGGAGATGGCGCCGGAAGAAGTCGCCGAGGCCCAGCGCCTCGCGCGCGAGTATCTCTCGACACACACGCCGCGGCGCGCAAGCTAGTCAGGTCTTCTGGCGGTTCAGCGCGGCCTCGACGGCGAGCTTGCGCTTCAGCTCAGTCTTGACACGGTCGATTTGCGCGGGTCGGCCGGCGCGGATCGATTCTCTCTCGCCTTGCGCGTCGCGCAAGCGATTGAGACCCGCTCTATAATAGCGTTCAGCCGCTTGAGGCGCGTCGATCGCTCCCGCAGCGAGCGCAGCGCGCCTCGCGGCGGCGATCTTCTCATCCGACGTCGCCAACCTCGCGCCGATCGCGGCGAGGTTGGCGACGTCGGATGAGAAGATCGCCGCCGCGAGGCGCGCCGCACACAGGCGCAGAACGACTTTCAGGTCCTTGCGTTTCATTTCAGCTTCCTGCGGCGCTCGATCGCCTCGGCGAAATGGATGGCGGTGGCGACCGCGGCGTAATGCGCGCGGTCGATTTCGCGCCCGACCTTCACCGTCGCGTGAATGGCGCGGGCGGTCGCCGGATCGCGGCGTATCGGCACGCCGTTCGCGGCGGCGAGCTCCCGGATCTTCGCGGCGAGGTGATCGACGCCCTTGGCTGTGCAGACAGGCGCCCGCTTCGACTCTCTCGACCAGCTGAGCGCCACTGCATAGTGCTCAGGGTTGACGATGACGACGCTTGCCTTCGGCACATCGAGCATCATTCGATTGACGACGAAGGACCTGGCTTTTTCGCGCCGGAAAAACTTGAAGTGCGGATCGCCGTCATTCTCCTTCGACTCGCGTTTCAGTTCCTCCATCGACATGCGCAGCTTCTTGAGGTGGCTGATTTGGGCGAGCGGCAGGTCGATCGCGGCGAGCGCGGCGAAGAACAGCGCGATCAGGCCGAGGAAGAGCGCCGCCTCCTGCTGCAGCAGGGCGCCCAGCGCCGCCGCCGGCAACTGGGCTGCCGCCGGCATCTCTCCGAAGCGCGACGCGAAGGCGAGCGCGGCGAGCCCCATGACGGCCCCGAGCTTGATGAGCCCCCGCGCGAACTCGCCAAGGCCGCGCGGCCCGAATTTCTGCCTGGCGTTGGCGATGATCGAAATGCGCGACAGCCGCGGCGCGAGTTTGCCCGGAACGAAAGTGACCGCGCGCTGGGCGATGAGCGCCAGAGCGGCGGCGGCCATGGGCGCCCCGATGAAGGGCGCCGCGGCGAGCATTGGTCTTGCCAGCGCCGCCGCCACGGCGCCCGGACCTTCGCTCCGGAAGGCGAGGAGGGTGAAATCGTCGGGACGCTGGAGGAACAGCCGCAACGCCTTTGCAGTCTCGATGGCCGCCGCGCCTGAGTAAAAGATCACGGCTCCGTAAAGCGCGATGTGCTGCGCCGCAGCGGCGACCTCTTTCGATTGGGCGACATCGCCCTCGCGCCGGGCGCGGTCGATGCGCGACGGCGTCGGATCGTGACTCTTGTCCTGCTCATCCGGCGCGCCGCTCATGCCGGCAGCGCGCCAAGGTCGAGGAGGCTGCGGAAGAACTTGAGCCACGCGCCGAGAATGACGCCCGCGCTTGCCGCGAAGAGCGCCAGCCCGGCGAAGGCGATCGCCGGCGCGCCGACAAATGTCGCCGGCAATTGAGCCATCGCCCGGTTGGCGAGAGCGAGCGCCAGCGAATAGGCGAAGCCGAGGGCGATAAAGGGAAGCGCAAGCCCCACAGCCATTGAAAAGGCGCCCGCAGCGCGCAGCGCCGACCACTCGGCGAGAGCCGCCCCGCCCGGGAACACGCCGGCCGGAAAAATCTCATAGCAGTCGATCAAGGCGGCAAGGATGTGAAAGTGAACGCCGGCCGCGCTCGCCGCGGCGAGCCCGCCCATGACGAGCGCGGTCGCAAAGGCCGGATCCTGATCGAATCCGACATCGGTTCCAAAGGCGAGCGACAACGACAGATTCTGGGCGATGATTGCGCCGGCGATCTGCAGCACGAAAACCGCGCAAC
>JBEBFW010000299.1:0-3223 GCA_040081755.1 Parvularculaceae bacterium | reverse complement strand
GCAGAAATGGGTCTACAGTTTCGGCGCCGGCGCGGCCGAAGGCGACGCCTCTTTGAAAGACCTGCTGGGCGGCAAAGGCGCCAATCTCGCCGAGATGTCCAATCTCGGACTCCCCGTTCCGCCGGGCTTCACGATCACGACCGAAGTCTGCACCGCGTTTTATGAAAGCGGACGCAACTATCCCGCCGGCTTGGCGGACGAAGTCACCGCCGCGCTCGGCGAGGTGGGCCGTCTGGTCGGGCGAAACTTTGGCGATGCGGGCGCGCCGCTACTCGTGTCGGTGCGCTCGGGCTCGCGGGCCTCGATGCCCGGCATGATGGATACGGTTCTCAATCTCGGCCTCAACGATGCGACGGCGGCGGGCCTCGCCGCGCTCTCCGGCGATGAGCGTTTCGCCTATGACAGCTATCGCCGTTTCATCCAGATGTATTCGGACGTGGTGCTGGGCCTCGATCATCACGTGTTCGAGGAGATTCTCGATACGTACAAGGAAGAGCAGGACTACTTCCTCGACACGGACATGAAGGCGAAAGACTGGCGCGTCGTCATCGATCACTACAAGAGTGCGGTCGCTGCAAAGCTCGGCAAGCCTTTCCCGCAGGATCCGAAGGAACAGCTCTGGGGCGCGATCGGCGCGGTGTTCGGCTCCTGGCGCAACGACCGGGCTGAAACCTACCGGCGCCTGCACGCCATCCCGGAAACCTGGGGCACAGCGGTCAATGTCCAGGCGATGGTCTTCGGCAATATGGGTGAGAAATCCGCGACCGGCGTCGCCTTCACGCGCGACCCCTCGACTGGCGAGAGCGCCTACTACGGCGAGTTCCTCATCAACGCTCAGGGCGAGGATGTGGTCGCCGGAATCCGCACGCCGCAGACGCTTACAAAACGGGCCCGCGAAAAAATGGGCGAGAAGGCGCCTTCGATGGAAGAGGCGATGCCCGGCGCCTACAAGGAGCTGGTCGCCATCTTCGACCGGCTCGAGAAACACTACCGCGACATGCAGGACATCGAGTTCACCGTCCAGGACGGCAAGCTCTGGATGCTGCAGACGCGGAACGGCAAGCGCACCGCGAAAGCGGCCCTGAAGATCGCGGTCGATCTGAAGCGCGAAGGCCTGATCACTGAGGAAGACGCGATCTTGCGCGTCGATGCCCAGTCGCTCGACCAGCTCCTCCACCCAACGCTCGATCCCGCGGCCAAGCGCGATCTTCTCCTGACCGGGCTGCCCGCATCGCCGGGCGCCGCTTCGGGCGAGGTCGTTTTCTCGGCCGACGAGGCCGAGCGCCTCGCGCAGGAAGGCCGCAAGATCATCCTCGTGCGCGTCGAGACCAGCCCTGAGGACATTCACGGCATGCACGCCGCCGTCGGCATTGTGACGGCCCGCGGCGGCATGACTTCTCACGCCGCCGTCGTCGCGCGCGGCATGGGGCGGCCCTGCGTCTGCGGCGCCGGGGATATGAAGATCGCCGCGGACGGGAGTCACTTCTCCGTCGCCGGCCGGAAAGTGAAGAAGGGCGATTTGGTGACGATCGACGGCGCCGCCGGCGCCGTTTACGCCGGCGCCGTGCCGACGATCGAGCCCGAACTCTCGAGCGACTTCGCTGAGTTGATGACCTTCGCCGACAAGCACAGGCGCATGAAAGTGCGCGCCAACGCAGAGACGCCGCTCGACGCAAGGGTTGCCCGCGGCTTTGGCGCTGAGGGCATCGGGCTTTGCCGCACCGAGCACATGTTCTTCGATCTCGAACGCATCGTGGCGGTTCGCGAGATGATCCTCGCCGACACGCGCGAGGGACGCGAGGCCGCGTTGAAGAAGCTCCTTCCCATGCAGCGTGGGGATTTCGAGGAGCTCTTTACGGTGATGCGCGGGCTCCCCGTGACCGTGCGCCTTCTCGATCCGCCCTTGCACGAATTCCTGCCGCACTCGGACGCCGAGATCGACGAGGTGGCGAAATCCTCAGGCATGGACGCCGCCAAACTGAAGGAGCGCGCCCACAAACTGCACGAGTTCAACCCGATGCTCGGGCATCGCGGCTGCCGGCTCGGCGTCTCCTATCCCGAGATCTACGAAATGCAGGTCCGCGCCGTCATGGAGGCGGCGGTCAACGTCGCCAGAGCGACCGGCGACAAGGTGGTGCCGGAGATCATGATTCCCTTGATCGCCTCGAGAGAGGAGCTGAAGCTCCTCAAGGGCAAGGTCGACGCCGTCGCCAGGGCGGTATTGCGCGAGTCGAAGATCGACCTCGATTATCTCGTCGGCACCATGATCGAACTCCCCCGGGCGGCCCTGACGGCGGACAAGATCGCCGAGGAGGCGCTTTTCTTCTCTTTCGGCACCAACGACCTCACCCAGACGACTTTCGGCCTGTCGCGGGACGACTCCGCTTCCTTTTTGCCAGACTACCTGCGCCAGAACCTCATGGAGCGAGATCCCTTTGTCACGCTCGATCGCGAGGGCGTCGGCGCGCTCATCGAGATCGCCGCCCGAAAAGGGCGCTCCACCCGGCCAGGTCTTAAACTCGGCATTTGCGGGGAGCACGGCGGCGACCCAGATTCCATCGACTTCGTCGATGGCGTCGGTCTCGATTATGTCTCCTGCTCGCCCTACCGGACGCCCGTCGCCCGTCTTGCTGCAGCGCAATCAAGCCTTAGAAGAAAATCGCGCGGGCCGTCGAAGACCGGCTGATCGTCAAAGCTGCATCCCGAGAAAGTTCAAATATTTTCAATTGGTTAGGTAACGATTTGCAAAGCTTAACAATTCCTTAACGCCATGTTTTTTAATTTGCCTGCCCCTTTCCGGACTGTCATAGTCGTCGGGCAGGCGCGCCCTTGAGGGAACTTATCGGCGCGCCTCTTGCTTCTCCGGGGCGATCCTTGGCGGAGCGCGTTGAGGGGGTTGGAGTCGAGGGCGCCTGGCAGGCGTCCGTTACACGCGGAACTGAAAAAGGCGGGTTTGGGGTTTAAGCCCCGGGTAACCGGAGATGGCCTCAAATGACCTGGAGATGGAACGAGCGTAACGAATGATGGCTAGACGATCCTCTCTTTTGAGCCCTTCGGGCGCTGGCGAAGGCTGGCACAAGGTCAACTGGACCGCGCGCAGCCTCATCGCGGCCGGAGGGGTCTCGGTCTGCCTCCTCCTCTCGGCGCTGAGCGCGACCGCTTCACTCGATCGCGCCGCCGAGAAGCGCGCCGCCGACGCCGCCATCGCCGACGAGGCCGAGCT
>JBEBFW010000086.1:0-12141 GCA_040081755.1 Parvularculaceae bacterium | reverse complement strand
CGCTATGCCCCGATCGTCGGCAAGCGCTGCCTCCTGCCGCTCGCCGAACGCTACATTCCGATCATCACCGACGATTATCCGGACCCGGATTTCGGCTCGGGCGCGGTCAAGATCACCGGCGCGCATGACTTCAACGACTACAAGGTCGCGATGAAGCACGGGATCAACCTCTATATCCTGATGGACGAGCACGCGAAGATGCTCGACGCCGATTATGTGCCGGCGAAGTATCGCGGGCTCGACCGGTTCGAGGCGCGCCAGCAGGTCGTCGCTGACATCGAGGCGCGCGGGCTTTTGATCAAGGTCGAGGACAAGAAGATCAATCAACCCTTCGGCGACCGCTCCGGCGTCGTCATCGAGCCGATGCTGACCGACCAATGGTATGTCGCGGCGGACAAGCTCGCGACGCGCGCCATCGCGGCGGTCGAGAAGGGCGAGACGCGCTTTGTTCCGGAGATGTGGACGAAGACCTTCTTCCAGTGGATGCGCAACATCGAGCCCTGGTGCGTCTCGCGCCAGCTCTGGTGGGGGCACCAGATACCGGCGTGGTATGGGCCTGACGGACATGTCTATGTCGCCGAAACCGAAGAAGAAGCGGCGCAAGAGGCGATAATCCGCCTGACGGCGGAAGGCTATTCGCTCGAAGACATCAACGCTTTGCGTCGCGATGAGGGTGAGGGCCCCTTGCTCGTGCAGGACGAGGACGTTCTCGACACCTGGTTCTCCTCGGCGCTGTGGCCGTTTTCGACGCTGGGCTGGCCGCCCTTCGTGACGCGGCCTTCGGCCGCTCCTCAGGATGAGGCGTCACGCGCGGACCCTCATCCTGAGGAGCCGCGAAGCGGCGTCACGAAGGATGGCCGCGGGCGGACCGCGGCCGCGAGCGTTCTCGACAGGCACTACCCGACCTCGGTCCTCATCACTGCGCACGACATCATCTTCTTCTGGGTGGCGCGCATGATGATGATGGGCCTCCACTTCATGAAGGAAATTCCGTTCAGGGACGTTTACATCCACGCCCTCGTCCTCGACGAGAAGGGCCAGAAGATGTCGAAGTCGAAGGGGAACGTCATCGATCCCCTGACCCTGATCGACAAATACGGCGCCGACGCCTTGCGCTTCACGCTGGCGAGCCAGGCCGCGCAGGGCCGAAACATCCGCCTCTCGGACCAACGCGTCGAGGGCTATCGCAACTTCACGACCAAACTCTGGAACGCGGCGCGCTTTTGCGAGATGAACGGGGCGAAGGTCGACCCGGTCTTCGATCCAGCCAGCGTCGAGGGCGTTCTCAACAAATGGATCGTGCACGAAGCGAACGCCTGCACGGCCGCCGTGGCCGAGGCGCTCGAAGCCTACAAGTTCAACGAGGCCGCGGGCGCGATCTACAAGTTCACCTGGAACGTCTTCTGCGACTGGTATGTCGAGCTTTCAAAACCGGTCCTTCTCGACGGCGCGCCCGCGCCGAAGGCCGAAGCGCAAAAGACGGCCGCCTGGGCGCTCGACCGAATTCTTCTGCTGCTGCACCCGTTCACGCCCTTGGTGACGGAAGAACTGTGGGGCGCGTCGGCGCCGCGCGCCGCGCGTCTCATCAGTAGCGACTGGCCGACCTTCAGTCCGGCTTGCCGCGCACCGGAGGCCGCTGAAGAGATCAACTGGGTGATCGCGCTGATCACGGCGATCCGCTCAATGCGCACGGACCTCGAAGTTCCGGCCGGCGACAGGATCGCCTGCCTCGCAATTGCGCCCGGCGGTGTCGCCGCAGCGCGCCTCAAGACGCATACGGACGTCATCGCACGCCTCGCGCGCCTGACCGGCATCGAGGTTGCTCCCGCCGCGCCGAAGGGCGCGGTTGAAATCGTCCATGAAGGCGCGGTCTTCGCGTTGCCGCTTGCCGGAGCGATCGACATCGACGGCGCGAAGAAACGTCTCGCCAAAGAAATCGAGAAGTGCGTCAAGGAGATCGACGGCATCGACAAGAAATTCGCCAATCCGAGCTTCATCGAGCGCGCCCCGCCGGAAATCGTCGAGGAGAGCAAGGAGCGGCGGCTTGAGGCCGATGCGCGGCGACTGAAGCTCGCTGCGGCGCTGAAGAATCTGTCGGGCGCGTAGGGCGGGTGGAGCGGAGCGTAACCTGCCACCTTTTCACTGAATCAAAGGCTTCAGAGAGAATCCTCATACATCTTACCAGCGCTGTCGGCAGGTGATCCGTTTGATGCGGCCGCCCGTAACGGATCAGCACGCGCCGATTCCGGCCGCCTGCAATCATTGGGGTGGACCATGAATTCGTTGAAAGCCATCGCCGCGGGTCTGGCGGCCGCCGTTTCGGCGGGCGCCGGGGCTGAAGCCGCCACCGTGGGCTTCGCGCTCGGATCGGGCGGCAACACGCTCCTTCGATTCGATCTTGCAAATCCGGCGGGCGCGACGGCGGCGAGTTTAAGCGTGCGCCTCGACGCCATCGATTTCCGGCCAGCGACCGGGCAGCTCTTCGGCTATTCAAGTTCGGCGGACGCCTATTACACAGTCGATATCGCCACAGGAATCGTCACCGCTGTTCCGGTCGGCGCCGGCCAGACGGTCGCAACCACCAATGGCCCCAATGTCGATCTCGACTGGAATCCGACCATCGACCGCATGCGCGCGGTCGGCTCCAGCGACGAGAACATCGTGTTCAATCCGAACACTGGCGGCGCCGCGGCGCAGGTCCCGCTCTTTTATCAGGCTGGCGATCCGAACGCGGGTGTCAACCCGCTCGTCGCGGGCAACGCCTATTCGAACAATTTCGCCGGCGCGGCCTCCACCCAGCAATATGTGCTCGACTACGGCCTCGACATCATTGCAACGCTCGGCAACAACGCGGGCACGCTCGGGACGCTCGGGGCGTTGACGCTGAATGGCGCGGCCTTCGATTTCAACTCGGACATGGGATTCGACATCGCCTCGGATACGGGCGTCGATGTATTCTACGCGCTGTTAAGCCAGGGCGGTCTTACGGCGCTGTTCACCATCAACGTCGCGACGCGCGAGCTCACGCAGATCGGCGCATTCGAGAGCAATCTCGGCCAGATTCGCGGTCTCGCCGTGGCGTCCATCGTTCCCTTGCCCGCAGGGCTGCTATTGTTCCTCACGGGGGGTGCGGGTCTGGGGCTCGTCCGCCGGATGCGACGTCGCACTGGAATGTGATCGGCGGGCGGCGGCCGAAACGCCCAACCTGCTCGGTCTGCGCGCCGTAAGTGCGCCGAGCGGTAGCGTTCAGCATCCTCTGGAGGCACAAGCAAGCGCTGGGCGCCCGCGAGCGCCGGTGACGAGGAGATGATCATGAGAACGAGACGAGAATTGATCGCGGGCGCGGGCGCGCTCGCTGCGGCGGCGCCGGCCCTGGCGCTTGCTGCAAATGCAGTCGCGGCGCCCAAACTCGGCGGCAAGACGGCGCTGATCACCGGCGCGAGTTCCGGGTTCGGCAAACTTGCTGCGCTGCTGCTGGCGAGGTCCGGCGCGACCGTCATCGCCTCGATGCGCAATTACGACGGAGGGAAGAGGGCGGAGGCGCAGGAACTGGCCGACCTCGCGTCGAAGGAGAAGCTGAAGCTCAGCGTCGTCGAGATCGACGTCACGAAGCCCGGGACGATCGGCTCTGGCGTCGCCGCGGCGCTGACCAAGGCCAAAGGCAAGCTCGACCTTCTCATGAACAACGCCGGCGTCGGCGTCGGCGGGCCGATCGAATTCAACGACGAGCGCTCCGTCATGGAGGCGTTCGACGTCAATCTCCTCGGCTATCACCGCATGGCGCGCGCCGTGCTGCCGTCAATGCGCAAGCGCCGGGAGGGCCTCATTGTCAGCGTCTCCAGCCAGCTCGGGCGCATCGTCGTGCCGAATATCGGCGTTTATTGCGCGACGAAGTTCGGCGTCGAGGCGATGTTCGAGACGCTTGCCTACGAACTCGCCCCGTTTGGTGTCGAAGTAACGATCGTGCAGCCCGGTGGGTATCCCACCAAAATCTGGGAGAACGGCCGGCGCCTCGCCGATGCGGTGACGGCTCGTGCGGACGAAGAGCGCAAGGCCGCCTATGCCGGTCACAACCAGATGGCCCAGGGCCTCATGAACGGGCAATACGAGACGGATCCGATGGATGTGCCGCGTGCGATCGCCGAGATTCTGGCGCTGCCTCCGGGCAAGCGCCCCTTGCGCCGTCCAGTGCATCCGAACACCCAAGGCTCGAGCGCGGCGAACGCCGCCATGGCGCAGATCGAGGCGGGCGTCCTCAGCAGCGGTCCTTACAAGGACTGGCACGCCGCCGTCGTCGATTGAGGCGCCGCCAGATACGCAAGGCGGCGCCCCGAAATCGACAATACTCTTGGGAGGTCTTGAGGCCGGCGGCGTCGAAAACGCGGCGGCCTTGTTCACGCTTACGAGGACTGTGTCGGCACACAACAAACGCAACGCCGACGCTCATGATCTAGGCGGCGACTATGGCGCGCGCATGCAGGAGCGATGACGTTTTTGCGACGATTGCGGCGGAAACGCGATGTCCGCCCGGATGAGGCCAGCGCGCGTTCCGAAAAGTGGTGTCCGGTTTTCGGAAGAAACGCGCGACAACTCTAGAATCCGGACCACGTTCTCCGACTCGCATTTCGGAGAACGTGGTCTAGCGAGGGTAATTCGCTTTCATGTGGGCGTAGGCGTCGGCGATGATCTTTTCGAGCACGCCAAGGTCCACATCGTCGAGCTTGTTGATGTAGAGGCACGAGCCGCCGTGCCGGTGCTTGCCGAGCCTTGCGAGATGTCGCTCGTAGTTGGAAAAGCCCGGCACGATATACACAACGAGCGAGGCGGCGCGGGGCGAGAATCCGGCGGCGCACATGTCGCCCTCGCGCCCGCTATCGTATTTGTAGTGATAGCTGCCGAAGCCGATGATCGACGGGCCCCACAGCGTCGCCTTCTCGCCGGTAATTCTCTTCATCATGGAGAGAAGGGTTCTTGCGTCCTTCCGCCGCGTCTCGTTCGGCACGGCGTCGATAAAGGCCTCGACGCTCGCTGCCCTCGGCTTGGTCTTGAGGTCGCTCTTCTTCGCACTGGCCTTCGCTGGCGCCGTCTTTCTGACGGGCGCCGTCTTCGCGGAATTCGGAGCCGCCTTCGCTTTTGTCGGCATGCGCTGTCCCCGATCTACGACGTCTCCGCCACCGCCTTCGCCCAATCGGCAGGCAGGCGCCGTGCGGTCCAGAAGAAAGCGAGCGCCGCGAGAAGGCTCGAAAGCCCCAGCGTCGATAGAGATATCCTGAGGCTCATCACCTCGCCGTGCTCGGTTGCGAACACGTCGGAGATCGCGCCGATCCAGAGAGGCGCAAAGCCGAGCGCGATGATGTTGAGGACAAAGAAGAAAACCGCGACGGCGAAGGCGCGCAGATTGACGGGCGCCAGCGTCTGGATGACCGACCATGATGGTCCGAGGTAAAAGCCGAGGCCGACGAGGAACGGCGCCGTCCAGAAGAAGGCCCAGAACGGCGTCGCGGACCACAGCGAGAGCCAGCCGGCGGGAATGGTGAGGAGCATGCCGACGCCGGGGATCCAAGCGTAGGCGCCCTTGTCCTTCCCGCCAAGGCGGTCGGTCGCGTAGCCGCCAAAATAGGTGCCGACGCCGTAGGCCGCGCCGTTGAGAAGCGCCAGCGGAAGGGTAATGTCCGTATACGACAATTCGTAGGTGCGCCGGTAGAAATCGACGGTCCACATCCCGATGCCGTAGCCGGTGAACGAGGCGAGCGTTGTTCCGGCGAGCAATCCCCAATAGGTCGGGATCTTCAACAACGTCTTGAGGCCATCCTTGAAGTGGACGGGCGCTCTTGCGGCTGCTTCCGGATCCATCGCGCCGCGCTTCGGCTCCTTGACAGTCAGCTTGAGGAGGATGGCGACGACAACGCCTGGAATGCCCACCAGAAAGAATGCATTGCGCCAGCCGAAGGTCTCCAGCACCCAGCCGCCTGCAAGAAAGGCGAGCGCCTGCCCGAACGGTATGCCGAGCGAATAGATGCCGAGCGCATGCGCGCGCTTCTCCTTCGGGAAATAATCCGCGATCAGCGAGTGCGAGGGCGGCGATCCGCCGGCCTCGCCGATGCCGACGCCGACGCGCGCGAGCGCAAGCTGCACCGCATTGCCCGCGAGTCCAGAAAGCGCAGTGAACGCCGACCACACGGTCAGCGACACGGTGATAATGGTCACGCGGTTGCGGCGGTCCGCGAGCCAGGCGATGGGGATGCCGAGCGTCGTGTAGAGCACGGCGAAGGCGAGGCCCTTGAGCAGCCCGAGCATCGAGTCCGAGAGGCCGAGGTCTTCCTTGATCGCCGGCGAGAGGATGCCGATGATCTGCCGGTCAATAAAATTGAATGTGTAGACCAGCGTCAGGATCGCCAGCACATAGTAACTGTAGCTTGCGGCCGCCGCCTTGTCTGACGCGGCAGCCAATGCGGCGGGGGCGGTGGCGGCGGGCGTCGCTCCATCGGAGGCGCTCATAGCCGGAACCCCGTCACGCATTGCAGGGCCGACTTGCCGATCGCACTCACGGCGCGCGGATTGTCGATGCGCATCAAGGCGCGCACGGCTTCGAGTGTCGATGGCGCGCGCGCGACGTTCACCGTGTAGCGGGCGAGATATTCGAGGTCGTCATCGGAAAGGCGCTGGTCGAGATCATCGACCATGCAGAGCGCCGTGTCCTTGGGGATGCCGATTGCCTGAAACCGGTCTTTCAGCGTGACCCGGGCGACCGTCGCGCAAGCGACGCTCGCCAGCGCCGAAGTCAGAACAAGGAACGCTTGTCGAATCACCGTTTCCTCCAAGTCTGCCATTCGGCGTTTGTTTAGCGGCGGACCATGCGTAAGATGCGCCGGCTTCGCAAGCAGAACCGACAGGATTGCGCCATGAAATCGATGATGAGCCTCGCGCCGGACGGGCCTGCCGGCCTCAAGATCATGGAGACGCCGACGCCTGAACCGGGCCCGGGGCAAGTTCGCATCGCGGTGAAGGCGGCGGGCGTCAACTTCCCCGACGTGCTGCTGACGCGCGACATGTACCAGTTCAAACCGCAGCGCCCGTTCGCGCCGGGCGGTGAGGTTGCCGGCGTCGTCGAGGCGGTCGGCGCCGGCGTAACCAACCTCAAGTCGGGCGAGCGCGTCCTTGCCGGCGGGGTCAGCGGCGGATATGCGACGCACTTCATTTGCGACGCCTTGGCGGCGAAGAAGATTCCAGATTCGATGCCGTTCGATGAAGCGGCCGCCTTCATGCTGACTTACGGCACCTCGCATTACGCGCTGAAAACCAGGGCAGCGCTCAAGGCCGGCGAGTCTCTCTTCATTCTGGGCGCAGCAGGCGGCGTCGGGGCCGCGGCGATCGAGATCGGCAAGCTCATGGGCGCGTACGTCGTCGCCGGGGTCTCGTCAGGCGGCAAGGCGCTCTTCTGCAAGGAACTCGGCGCCGACGAGACGATTGTATATCCGACAACGCTCGACAGGGATTCGATGAAGGCGCTGTCGGCCGACATCAAGAAGCTGTGCGCCAAGGGTGGCGCGAACGATGGCGCGAACGTCGTTTATGACGCCGTTGGCGGGGACTACGCGGAGGCCGCCTTGCGCGCGCTCGCCTGGGAAGGACGCCATCTCGTCATCGGCTTCCCTGCGGGCATTCCGAAGATCCCGCTCAATCTGACCCTTCTCAAGAACTGCCAGATCGTCGGCGTGTTCTGGGGCGCGTTCACCATGCGCGAGAAGGAGCGCAACGCCGAGCACGTCGCCGAGCTGTTCAAGTGGTACACGGAAGGAAAAATCCGCCCGCGCATCACCGCGCGGTTTCCGCTCGATCGCGCCGGCGAGGCGCTGAAAATGATGGACGAACGCAAGGTTCTGGGGAAGGTCGTGTTGACGATCGCCTAGCGTGGCGGATTTGAAATTCGCTCCACAACTTCGGCGAGTCCTGACGCGAATTTCAGATCCATAGGCGGGATACTGGGGGAGGCGGCTCGGAATGAGATATGTGACGCTCATGCGCCATGCCGAGGCCCGGCGCGCGGACGGCCTTGTCGAGGATGTCGCGCGGCCCTTGACGAAGGAGGGGCGCAAGGCCGCGCTCGCCATGGGCCGCTTCATGGCGAAGCGACGGCTTCGCCCCGATGTCATCCTGACGTCGCCTTCCTTGCGCACGATGGAGACTGCCGCGCGCGTTCAGAGATCCCTCGGACCCGGCGTTCGCCTCATCTGTGCGCCGCGCCTCTACGACGCCGCATCCTTCGTCATGATCGAGGAGATCGCGCGCGCCCCGGCCAACTGCGCCCATGCGCTGGTTGTAGGTCACAATCCCGGGCTACATCGCGCGGCGAACGAGCTGGCCGACGCGGTGCGCTCGGCCGCGGTTCCATTGAACGGCGTCAAGGAGACGTTTCCGACCGCCGCGATCGCGCATTTCGAATTCGGCGGCGACTCGTGGCAGGCGGTAACGGCCGGCGCCGGCGCCCTGACAATTTTCAAGGCGCCGGACTGACGACAAACATGACGGAGCGTGCATGACCATCCATGTCGATAGCGCCCCTTCGGGCGAGACCCATGAAACGGACGCTGTCATCATCGGCGCGGGGCCGTGCGGGCTGTTCGCGGTATTTGAACTCGGGCTCCTCGGGATCAAGGCGCATGTCGTCGATATTCTCGACAAGCCAGGCGGGCAGTGCATCGAGCTTTATCCTGAAAAACCGATCCTCGACATTCCAGGGATCAAGTCGATCAGCGGCGAGCAGTTGACGCGCCAGTTGATCGACCAGATCGAGCCCTTCGGCGCCGTCTTCCACATCGGTGAAATGGTCGATGCGCTCGACGGGAAGGCCGGCGCCTGGATCGTCAGGACCGACGACGGCACGACCATCAAATGCAAGGTCGTCGTCGTCGCCGCCGGCGGCGGCTCGTTCACGCCGAAGCGCCCTCCGATCAAGGAGATCGAGAATTTCGAGGGGAAGACAGTTCATTACGCGGTCAGGAAGCGGGAGATATTCCGGGGCAAGACCATCGTCATCGCGGGCGGCGGCGATTCCGCGCTCGACTGGACGATCAATCTCGCGCCGATCGCGGAGCGCCTGACCTTGATCCACCGGCGCGACGAGTTTCGCGGCGCGCCCGAAAGCGTCGACAAGATGCGCGCGCTGGTCAGCGCCCGGAAAGTCGATCTTGTCATCGCGGACATCCTGGGCCTTAAAGGCGAGGGGGGCGTGATCTCGGCCGTCAGCGTCAAGCCGAAGGACGGCGAGGCGCGCGACATTCCGTGCGAGGCGCTTTTGCCGTTCTACGGACTCACCATGAAGCTCGGCCCGATAGCGAAGTTCGGCCTGAGGCTCGAAGAGGAGCGGATCGCCGTCGATACGGAGAAGTTCGAGACCTCGACGCCCGGCGTCTTCTGCATCGGCGACATGGCGTTCTATCCCGGCAAGCTGAAGCTCATTCTCTCCGGCTTTCATGAATCGGCGCTCATGAGTCATGGTGCATTCCATTACGTCTTCCCGGACAAGAAGCTGAAATTCCAGCACACGACGAGCGCCAAGGAACTGCAGAAGACTGTCACGGGGACCGTGCCGACGGAGTGAGCGCTCCGGCCCATGTTGACACCGCGCCGCGCCGCGCGTAGCCATCGCACCCTTCGCCGGCTTCGGCCGGCAGCCCTTGCGAGCGAAAACGATGGTCAATTCGATGACAAAGATGCGCATGGACGGCGACGCCGTACCGTCTTGCGCCGCTCGCCTGGAGGATCGCGCCTAAGGGGTCTCATCACTGCCCTTGAACGGCCGCCCTCCCGAGCAAAAATGACGCTCCGGAGGTTTTTTCTGCGCTTCCCGCCTCCTTCGCGTCGCCCATTAAGAAGCGAACCGAACCATGCTGGAAACGAAAATCAAGGAGAACGACGGCCCCGAAGAGGCGGTGCGGGTTCGCGCGCCGGGGCCTTGGCGCGTGGAGTTCAAAGCTTTGCTCGCGCTCGGCGTTCCGATGGGCCTGACCCAGCTCGTTCAGTTCTCCATCAACACCGTCGATGTCTTGATGATCGGCCGCCTCGGGCCGGAAGCCCTCGCCGCCGCGGCATTGGGGCTCGTCATCTTTTATTTGTTCTTCATGCTGGCTCTGGGACCAGCCATGGCGCTCTCTCCGCTCGTCTCGCAGACGCTCGGCGCCAATGCGAAGAACTTTGACGAAGTGCGTCTTTCCGTGCGCATGGGGCTCTGGGTCGCGGCTTTGATCCTGCCGTGCTCCGTTGGCATTTCGCTCGTCGCCGAGAACATCGCGCTTTTCCTCGGCCAGAAGCCGGAACTCGCCGCGCGCGCCGGTCCTTATGTGATGGCGCTGGCGCCGGGGCTTCCGTTCATGATCGGCGTCGTCATGCTGCGGAACTTTCTCGCTGCGATTGGGCGCACGCGCTGGCCGCTCGTCTTCATCGTGGGAACGACGTTTCTCAACGGCTTCCTCAACTGGCTGCTCATCTACGGCAACTGGGGCTTCCCCCGGCTTGAACTCGTCGGCGCCGGAATTGCCTCCAGCATCAGCCATGCCGCGGGCTTTTTCATGCTGGTCGCATTCTGCGAGGTGGACGCGTGCGCCGCGGAGTTCCGGATTTTCAAGGATGCGCTTCGTCCGCACTGGGAGCGTTTCCGCGAAATCTTGCGCCTCGGCTGGCCGATCGGCGTCTCGGTGGCTTTCGAGGCGCTCTTGTTCAACGCCTGCGTCTTCCTCATGGGTCTGATCGGCGTCGGTGAAGTCGCGGCCTATCAGGTGGCGCTGAACGTCGCCGCGACGGCCTTCATGATGCCGCTGGGGCTCGCCATGGCGGGCGGCGTGCGCGTCGGCCTGCACCAAGGGGCCGGCGATCTCGCCGGCGTCCGCCGCGCCGCGCTTCTGACGATCCTCGCCTCGATCGCCGTCATGGCGCTTTTCTGGATTCCGGTGATGATCTCGCCCTCATTCATCGCCGGGCTTTATCTGGAGGCGGACGATACGGCGAACGCGGCCGTGCTGGCGCTGGTCGCGAGTTTCCTGCCGATCGCCGCCGCCTTCGGCTTTTTCGATGCGACCCAGGTCGCCGCGATGAATGGCCTTCGCGGCCTCAAAGACGTGCGTTTTCCGATGATCCTGACCGGCGTTTCCTATTGGCCGATCGGCTTTGCGCTGGCGCTCTATCTCGGTCTCTTCACCGAGCTCGGCGCCGTCGGCGTCTGGTGGGGCCTCCTCGCCGGGCTCTTCGCGGCCTCAGTCTCCTTGAGCGCAAGGTTGTGGCTATTGGTGCGCGCGCCCAATCCTAGTGACAGCCGTTCGGCGCGTCCTTGAGGACGCCCGACGCATAGAGCTTCTTGGCGGAGGCGATCAGCTTGAATTTGCCTGTCGCCTTATCGACGCGGCACTGGTCGTAGCAGCCAGCGTTGATCAGATTGTTCTTCGCCTTCTGCTTTGCGGCTTCGTTGAACGCATTCGCCTCGGCTGCAGTCTTGACCTTCGATGGGTCGAGCGACTGGCTGCTCCCGAGCATTGGCAAGGACGGGAGCGCGCCGCCGCAGGTCCATTTGTCGCCGGGCGAGAACCCGCTGTCATCGACGGGTGGAAGCTTCTCCGCCTTTCCCGGCATGACCTTCGTCTGGAAGGTCAGGGGAGTTTGCGTTTTCACGTCGAGATAGGTGAAATCGGCATAGCCCGCGCAGAGATTGCAGGGCAGGTCGAGAATCTTGATGAGATCCTCCTTGTCGCCCGGCGTATATTTGGGCTTGTCCGGCGTCTTGTCGGGCGGCGCTGCATCGGCGAAGCACTGCGTGAGGTGCTTGAAGGCATCGACCTGACCGCCAGTCAGCGTCGCGTAGATCTGGAACGGCTTGCCGGTTTTGACCGCCGCCTGCGCATTGCTCATCACGAAGGCCGTGCGATCGGCCGCCTTCTCGTCAGCATCGATCGTCTCCAGAAAGGCGGTGCGCGGATGAACGTCGATGATGTTGAAATCTATGTCGTCGAGCGGCCACGGCAGCCAGCTGCAGATCGTCTCCGAGATGGTCCGCGAGATGGTGCGGCACTCTTCGCGGGCCTCTTCGCGAGTCTCTTCGATGCGTTCCTGGACCTTGCGGCAGAACTCAGCCATGGTGGGACACTCCCGGAA
>JBEBFW010000085.1:0-12153 GCA_040081755.1 Parvularculaceae bacterium | reverse complement strand
CAGCTCGCCGAGGGCCGCGAGGAGCGCCTGACGCGCCGCCGCGGGTGGAGGCTTTGGCAGCGGCGTCTCGTGGAGCACAATCGCCCCGATGCGCCGCACGCGCTTCGCCCGGATCGACCTTGTCGCCGGGTCATAGCGCGCTACGTCTTCTGTTGCGGCGCCGCCCAGTGCAAGCGCCTCTTCTTCGGAAATTCTCGCCGCCGCCAGAATGCGAGCGTTGGTCCGCGAGCCGATCATATCGGCGACGACGAGATAGGTGGAAGCGCTCAAGGCGTCCGCAGAGTCGAGGCGCGCGGCGCGGCCATTGGCGAGAAGATAAAGGCCTGGTTCGGACGATCTTGCTTTGGCGATGCGCGAGGGAAGCGCGCTCGCGATGATGCGGCCCGCCTCTTCCGGCGCCGCCGGCGCATCGCTCTCCGCCCATCGCACGGCTTGCGATTTGAGCGCCCGGGCGCGCGGCGACCTGTCCGCCCGAAATCGTCTGAGACGCTCGGCTATGTCGGCATCGCCGCCGCCAAGGCCGCGCTCCGACAGGAGAGCTGCAATCTCCGCCGCGAGTGCGCGATCGGCGCCCGGCGCTGCGCCGGCGATCATGGTCGCGATCTGAGGCGCAAGCGGCAGCCGCGCGATGTCGCGCCCGCGCGCGGTCAAGCTACCCGAGGCGTCGAGGGCGCCGAGTTCTTGCAGATGCGCGGTCGCGGCCGCAAGGCGTCCCGCCGGCGGCGGGTCGATGAAGGTGAGGCGCGCAGCATCGCGAACGCCCCATTCGGCGAGCGTCAGCGCAAAGCCGGAAAGATCGGCGCTCAAAATCTCCGGCGTCGGCTCTGCGGCGAGGCCGCGTGTCTCCGCCTCATCCCAGAGCCGGTAGCAGACGCCAGGTCCGATGCGGCCGGCGCGCCCGCGGCGTTGATCGACGCTGGCGCGCGAGGCGCGCTCGGTTGTGAGCCGTGAGCCGCCCTCCGGGTCATGGTAGGCGACCCGCGCGAGGCCGGCGTCGATGACAATGGAAACGCCGGGAATCGTCAGCGAGCTCTCCGCGATGTCGGTGGCGAGGACCACCTTGCGGCGCCCGATCGGCGCCGGTGCAACCGCCGCATCCTGCTCGGCCGGGGAAAGCGCCCCATAGAGAGGAGCGAGCATTGCATCGATGTCGCCGAGACGCTCGACCGTGCGCAAAATCTCAGCCTGCCCCGGCAAGAATGCGAGCACCGAACCCTCGCGCTCGCGCAGCGCGCGGCGGACCGCGCGCGCGATCTGCTCCTCTACCCGGTCGCTCGCCCGGCCGAGATAGACAGTCTCGACCGGATGGATCCGGCCATCGCTCGTAATTTCCGGGGCTGCAATCCGCGCCGCGATGCGCGCCGTGTCGAGTGTTGCAGACATGACGATGAGCCTCAGGTCCGGGCGGAGCGCGCCTTGGATGTCGAGCGCCAGGGCCAGGCCAAGATCGAGCGCGAGCGAGCGCTCGTGAAACTCGTCGAAGAGCACGGCCCCGACGCCGTGCAGCTCCGGATCGGCGATGATCCGGCGGGCGGTGAGGCCGTCGGTCACGACTTCGATGCGCGTCGCAGCCGAAACTCTCCGGTCGATGCGCGTCGAGAGGCCGATTGTCTCTCCGACCTTCTCGCCGAGCGTCGAGGCCATTCGCTCGGCCGCAAGACGCGCGGCGATGCGGCGCGGTTCGAGCAGCAGGATGCGCGCGCCGCCGAGCCACCGCTCATCGATCAGTGCGAGGGGCAGGCGCGTCGTCTTGCCGGCGCCGGGCGGCGCGGCGAGCACAAGCCTTGAAAGCTGCGCGAGGGCCGCCCGGATTTCCGGTATCTTGCGCTCTATCGGCAGGTCGCTCAGCGCAGCGGATGTCATCTCGGCTACCGGGGTCGGGAGGAGGCGAACGAACGGATGTCGCGATCAAGCTGAACGCCCGGACTGCGGTAAGCCCTCGCATCTGTTGCAGCAAAGGGCGACACCGATGTCATCGCCATTTGGGCGGAAAGAGTGCGGGCATCGAGGCGTTTTCCTCCTGCGGCCGAAAAGCGACAGCGCATTGTCCGCCGCGGGACAATAGCGCAAGAGAATCAAAATATTCGAGCAAATTATGTCGGCCGGCCGACTGGCTACTGCATTGCAATTTGCGCATCCCGCGCGGCGCGAACTAGGAGATTCGAATACGTTCGCCGGATGGGAAACGCACGATGATGCGACCGTGTCAGAGCCGCCTCTACTCGACAAAGAAATCGGTTAGTCTCGTATTCATAGTTGACGAATTTCTCAGCTTGGAGACAATTCAGTCGGGGCCCCGCGATTATTCCTGTCACGGGGTGGGGAGAGTCTCGCGTTCGGGTGACGCCCGGCGCGCGCGATTGCGGCTGACGCCGCATGAAACGAAAGGGACTCTCTGTCGTGCTTAAGACCAAGAAGGTCGATCTGCATTCCGCATTGGCTCGCGGCGCTTGGTACGCCGGCCTCGACGCGGACACTCAGGCTCGCATGGAAGCGAGCGGGCGCGTGCGGAATGTGCGCCGCGCGGAAGTGTTCATCAAGCAAGGAGACGAAGCCTCGGGTCTTTACGCGCTGATGGACGGACAGGCGCGAGCGCAAACAACAGCGCCGAGCGGCAAGACGGCTCTATTGTCCGTTCTTCATCCCGGAGATTTTTTCGCGTTCATCGCCGCCGCCGATGGCCGACCCCACACCATGGATCACGTCGCCTCGGTCGATAGCGTCATTTTCATGCTGCCCTATCCGATGGTGCGCGAGATCTTCGCGGCCGATCCGAAACTCTATGTCTACCTGATCGACCCGCAGATGGTTCTGGTGCGCCGGCTCGTGGAGTATCTGACGACGACGATACGCCTGTCGCCCATGCAAAGGCTCGCGGAACGGCTGCTAGAGTTCAGTCGGTCGCACTATTTTCCGGAAGGGGAGCACATGCCGCTCCTCGGTCTGTCTCAGGAGCTTCTTGCGAGCGCTGTCCTTTGCACGCGCCAGACGACCAACGAGCTGCTGGGCGAGCTTCAGACGCGAGGCCTCATCAAAAGTGAATACGGCCGGATCGACATCCTCGATGCGGACGGTCTGCGCAAAATTCATCAGTCCAACAACTGATGTAGGCGACGACTGTCGCCTTTCAGACAGACATCTGCATCAGCCCCGGCCATAACTGCCAGTCTGGCGGTTTTCGACTTTCACGATTCCATTTGCGCCAGAATGCTCCCGGCGTCGGTCAACCTGCCGTCGAGCAAGAGGCCCGCGATGACATTCTCTCCCCGTTGTCGCGGGCCTTCTTTTTCTCAGCAACCCTATTTCAGAACGCCGCGAAACGACACTTCGCCCGCGCCCTTCGGCGGAACGGCGCCGCTCAGGGACCATTTGACATGCGTGATGTCGCCATTGGTCGCTGCGCGTTCTTCGCCGTCCTGGGTGACGGTGAGCCGACCGCGCGCAACATAGGTCTGCCCGCCGTCCGCTGAGAACGTGACGTTGGAGAGGGCGCCCGCCACGCTGCCTTCGACATAAGTGACGTCGCGCGGGATCGGCATGACGAGGATAAGACCTTCCGCGGCTTTTTGTTCCTCATTCTTGTACTTCAGCGTGTAGATGACGGATTCGCCCGGCTTCACCCGCTCCGCCTTCTTGCGCAGGACCTTCTCCTTGCCGTCCTTGTCGATGACGACAACTTCCTTCTCGACTGTCTGCGTCGCCACCATGCTCGCCTCGGCCGTCGTTGCGGCGAGGAGAGTGCTGGCGGCGAGAACGATGAAGAAGCGCATGGGATTTCTTCCTTGCTGACGGCGCTCATCGATTAGTCGCTGTTTGGTGAATGCTTCGTTAAGGAGCGCGTGGCGCTTCACGCCGCATGATGGTCCGCAAACAGACAATAAACTTCTGGTAAACCATCGGCCGGCCGACAACGCCGTATGCAGATGATTACATGCCCGCCGCTTCTCCCGATCCTTACACCTTTATTTACCGGCCCTTGCGAGAACGAGCCCGATGTAGAATGCAAGGGGAATTGCATGACTTCCTTCCTTGCCCGCAAGAACCGTGCGGGCCTCATCGCCGCGATCGCGTTCGCGATCTTTGGCGTAACCTCGGCCGAAGCCGCCGGCACAAACGCCGGCACGTCGGTCTCGAACACGTTCACGCTCGACTATCAGGTCGGGGGCGTGAACCAGACCCAGGTCACCAACTCGGGCTCGCCAACGCTGTTCACGGTCGATCGGCTTGTCGATCTGACCGTGACGAGCCAGGGCGACACGAGCGTCGTGCCCGGCGCCGTCGCCCAGACGCTTGTCTGGAGCGTGCGCAACGACGGCAACGATCGCCAGGCCTACTCGCTGGCGCTCGCTGATTTCGCGCCGGATGATTTCGACATCGCCTTCGGCTCGCTGACGATGCTGTCCTTCGTCGATGACGGCGACGGCGTGTTCGAGCCGGGCGCCGGAGACGGCGCCGGAACGGCCTATACGCAAGGGTCGGGCGCCGCGTCGTCGGACATCCTGCCCGACCGCATCCTCTGGGTCCGCATCAGCGGGACCATTCCGGGCGGCGCGACCAACACACAACGCGACGAGATCACGCTGGTCGCCGACTCGCTCAATCCCGTGACATCGCTCGACACGGCCTATACCGGAACGCCAGGCGCCCAGACGAACGCCGCCGTCGTTGCAAACAACATGACCGGCGAGGCCCAGAACGTTCTCGCGGACAACGCGGGCGTCAACGATGCGGCCGCCGACGGGGCGCATTCGGACAACGGCGCCTATGTCGTCGCTACCTCGGCGCTGACGGCGTCGAAGGCCGTCAACGTGATCGCCACCGACGGTTCGGCCATCGCCTGCGCCACCGACCCCGTCCAGGCCGGCAACCAGTATGCCTCGCCGGGCGCCTGTATCGAGTACGTGATCTCGGCAGCCAACGCCGTTGGAGCGGCCGCAAGCGCGACCAACATCAACATCTCGGACGTTCTGCCGAACACCATCCAGTATGTCGGCGTGACGCAGTCCGGCTTTACGGCAGCCGGCACGCTGACGCCGCCCGCAGGCGGCTCCGGTTGCGTCGCCGCCTGCACCATCACTCTGACGGGCGCGACGCTCAATCCGGGCGCGACCGGTCTTGTCACCATCAGGGCTCTCGTGAGGTAGCCCCGACGCCATTCCCCTTGGCGCCGAATGGAGCCGCCGCGTCGGGTGAAACCCGCGCGGCGGCATCCGCACAAAAAAGGGACGGACTTCTGGAGCGCGAAAGTTTGAGTTAAGTGACCAGCCGGGCGTACAGTTTGAGAGGCGTTTTCGTCGCGATTCTCGCGATGCTCATCGCCGCCCTGTCGCTGAAATTCGCCGCTGCTGCGCCGCTCGGCGCCGTGATCGACAACGTCGCCACCGTGACCTACACCATGGGCGGCGCAACCTCCACCATCGTCACGCCGCTCGCCTCGTTCACGGTTCAGGCGCGCCCGACCCCATCGACCATCGAGTTCTTCCGCATCTCGCCGTCCGCGCCGGATGCGACGCTCGTTCAACTGAACGGCGCCGACTATGCGACGGACGGAGCGAGCGCATTCGCGCCGATCGGCGCGATCGTCCTTGCGGGCGGCGCGCCGGTCAACCTGTCGCAGCCGCTGCCGCTTACTCCGGCTACGGCATATTTCGCCGGCGAGCCGGTCGTCGTGCGCGTGACCGACGCCGGGCAGAACGGCGACCCCGGCGTCGTCGAGACAATCGTCGCGACGATCACCACCGCGAATGGCGATCGCGTGACCTTGCGCTTCTACGAAAGCGGACCGGACACCGGCGCTTTCTACGCCTACATCCAAAGCGCGAGCGGCGCTGTTTCGATTGACGACGCCGTGCTGACTGTCGCCAAGAGCGCGACCCTCACCGCGACCTATGTCGATCCGTTCGATGCAACCGAAGTCTCGACCGACGTCGCCGGCGTCGATCCGTTCGGTCGCGTGTTCGATTCGGCGACCGGGGCGCCGATCAGCGGCGTCGCGGTGACGATTGTCGATGACGCCACCGGGCTCCCGGCGACGGTCTTCGGCATTGACGGCGTGTCGGCCTACCCATCGACCGTCACGACGGGTGCGACGGTCACCGATGCAAGCGGCGCGGTCTATCCGCTGGCGCCGGGCGAGTTCCGCTTTCCGATCATGATGCCCGGACGCTACCGGATCGTGTTCAGCGCGCCTTCGGGCTATTCGGCGCCGTCGCTGGCGACCGCCGCGCACATCGCGACCCTCCCCGGAGCCCCGTTCGTGATCACTCCGGCGTCCTATCTGCTGGCGTTCGACCTCGCCGGGACCGGCGATGTCGAGTTCGACGCGCCGGTCGATCCGCATACAGATATTAGCATAACTAAGGAGGCGTCAGCCGCCGTCGCCGCGGCCGGAGACTTCGTCCGCTACGAAATCTCCGCGACAAACGGCGCCGGAACGCCGGCCCTGATCGTCATCCGCGACCGGTTGCCGGTCGGCTTTCGCTACCGGGCGGGCTCGGCCCGGCTCAACGGCGCGGCTGTCGCCGACCCGGGCGTTTCTCCCGACGGCTCGACGCTGGTCTTTCCGGCGGGCGTGGCGGCGCCCGGCGAAACGCTGAAGCTCGCCTACGTGGCGGCGGTCTCGGCGGGCGCCCGCAAGGGCGAGGCTGTCAACAGCGCCGTCGCCATCAACGGGCTCGGCGCGGCCGTCTCGAACATCGCCGAAGCGGCTGTCTTCGTGCAGGAGGACCTCCTGCGCTCGAACCTGACGATCGTCGGACGCGTCGCCGAGGACGCCTGCGATCCGGGAGCAAAATGGCCGAAGCGCCTGTCGCCCGGCAAAGGCGTTTCCGGCGTGCGCGTCTACATGGAGACGGGCGTCAGCGCGCTCACCGACAAGGACGGACTCTATCACTTCGAAGATGTGACGCCGCGGACGCACGTCGTGCAGATCGACGAGGCGTCCGTTCCGGCGGGCTATGATGTCGTCCGCTGCGAGACGAATACGCGCTTCGCCGGCAGCGCCATCTCCCAGTTCGTGGACGCACAAGGCGGATCTTTGTGGCGCGCGAACTTCTATCTGAGAAAGTCAGGCGCTGCGGCAGCGGCTCCGGCGCTTGCGCCTGCGGCGACGCCGTTCAACGATGCGACCGAACACAAGAGCTTTGACAAGGCGTGGCTTGCGTCACAGACGCCGGAGCCGCAGATCGTCTATCCTGCGGAAGGAAGAACGCCGTCGGCCCGCGCAATCAATATCGGGGTCAAGCATGAGGCGGGGCAAAGAGCGACGCTCCTCGTCAACGGCGCGCCCCATGCTCAGAACTTCGCCGGGAGGGACGTCGCTGCGAACGGCGCCGCGCTCTCGCGCTGGCGCGGGGTTGACATCGGCGACGGCGAGACGCGGATCACCGCCGTCATTCTCGATCAGAACGACGTCGAGATCGCTCGCCTCGAGCGCCGCATTGTTTTTGTCGATCGGGCGCTGCGCGCCGCGTTCCTGCCGCAGCAGTCAACGCTTATCGCCGACGGGCGCAATTCGCCGGTAGTCGCCGTGCGCATCACGGACGAGGGCGGCAGGCCGGTGCATGCGGGCCGCCAGATTGTTGTGAAGGTCGATCCGCCTTATCGCGCCAAGGCGACGACGCGCGTCGAGGATGCGCTTCCCCTGACCGCGCCGCTTGCGGCGGAGAGCGCCGGTACAGTTGGACCGGACGGCGTCATGCGCGTCGAACTCGACCCGACGTCCGAAACCGGCCGCTTGCGCCTGCGCGTGCGGCTCGACGATGGCGCCGACGAGGAAATCTTCGCATATGTCAAACCCGCGATGCGCGACTGGATCGTCGTCGGCCTCGCGGAGGGAACCGGCTCGCTTCAGAAGACGACCGGCGCCGCTCCAAAAGGGCGCGACCTCATCGGCGACGGACGCATCGCCGGCTTCGCCAAGGGAACCGTCAAAGGCGGCTGGCTCATCACGGCGGCCGGCGACACCGCGAAGAAGCGCGGGCGCAAGGACGACGAGCTCTTTGACGCGGTCGATCCGGACGCGCGCTATCCGCTTTACGGCGATCGCTCCGAACAGGAGTTCGAAGCCGAGAGCCGTTATCCCGTCTATCTCAAGGCCGAGAAGGACGGCTTTCAGGCGCTGCTCGGCGATTACGACACCGGACTCACACAGACGAAACTGGGGCGATACGCGCGCCGCATGTCGGGCGTCCGCGTGCTTTACGAAGGCGAAGACTGGTCCTTCACAGGCTTTGCCGCAGAGACAAACCAGACTTTTGTCCGCGATGAGATCGCGGCCGACGGCACGTCGGGCCCGTTCATCGCGTCAACGGCGCCCCTCGTGCGCAACTCTGAATCGATTGTGGTCGAGACGCGCGATCGCTTCCGTCCGGACATCGTGCGCAATGCGACGACTTTGCTGCGCTACCTCGACTATGACATCGATTTCCAGACCGGCGAGCTTTTGTTCCGACTTCCTGTTGCGGCGTCGGAGGACGCGCAAAGCTACAACGTCATTGTCGCGGAGTATGAGACGTCCGCGCCCGTCAAGCGCAACGTGACCGCCGGCGGGCGCATCGCGCGCCGTTTCCTGAACGGGCTGGCCGAGGTCGGCGTGACGGGCGTTCACGAGCAAGGTCCTGCGGGCCTGCGCGAAGGCGGCGATCTCGGCGCCGTCGATGCGACGGTCCAGCTTCGCGAGGGGACGGACCTGCGCCTCGAATATGCTCTGACGCGGAACGACACGCCCACAGGCCGTTCCAGCGCCGACGCGTTCATCGCGGAACTGACGCACACATCCGACAAGCTTCGCGCCAATGCATTCTACACCGATACCGACGCGGAGTTCGGCCTGAAGCATCAATCCTCGGCCGTTGTGGGCGTAAGGCGGTTCGGCGCGGAACTGACCTACAAGTTCCAGGAACTGACCGGCAAGAAATCCGGCGCCCGCATCGCCCGTTTCGTCGACGGCAAGGCCTACCGGGAAGAAAATTTGACCACGGGCGCCTTGCGCGATGTCGCGGAAATCGGTCTGCGGCAGGAGAACGCGACGACTTCGGCCGCCGTCGGCCTGCGCGGCGTTGTGGAGGAGCCCGAGACGGGCCCGCGCCGCCGCGCGCTTCTCTCTACGCTCGACTTCAAGCAGAGTTTCGAAAAGCTCGGCCTGACGCTGCGCGGCGAACGCGATCAGCCGCTGGCGAGCGACGGCGACTCGACCTTCTTCCCCAAGCGGACGATCCTCGGCCTTGACCAGCGGCTCTGGAACAAGGCGACGCTCTCCGTCAGTCACGAAATCCAGGAAGGCGAGGACGCCTCAAGCTCGAACACGATCGTCGGCGTCAAGGCCGATCCCTGGAAGGGCGGCTCGATCACGGTCGCCGGCGACATGCTGACCGGCGATTCCGGCCGCCGCGTCGGCGCGACGTTCGGCATCGATCAGCGCATTCAGATCAGCAAGGAATGGACGGGCTCCTTCGGCATGAGCCGGCGTCAGGACCTCGACAGCGACGGCGTTGTCGATGCGCCGGAGGACATCGTTCCGGATACGCCGACATCGCCGCTCGAAATCGACCGCAACTTCACCTCGATCTATCTCGGCGCGGGCTATCAGAAGGGCGCGACCACCGGATCGGCCCGATTCGAACACAAGAAATCGGAAGTCGGAAAGCGCTACACCGCGCTATTGGGAGCGGCCCGCGAAATGAACGAGGCGCTCTCCTTCGCGGGCGCCGCGCGCTATGAGCAAAACGACAACGCCGCGTCGCCCGACGCGCGTTCGCTCGACGCGCGCTTCGGCGCGGCCTGGCGCCCGAGAAAGAGCGACGGGCTCATCATCTTCAACCGGTTCGACGTCGCGGTCGACGATGTTGACGGCGCCTTCAACAGCTGGAAGGCGATCAACAATCTCGCGATCAATTATGTCGGCGATCCGCGCTATCAGATTTCTTTCAATCACGGGATCAAATACGCCGTCCTCGACGACGACTTCGAGACCTACCGGGGCCTCACTCAACTCTTTGGCCTCGAAACGCGCTACGACATCAGCGAACGCATCGATTTCGGCTTGCGCGGCCTTGTTCTCTACACGCACGACACGCACGCCTTTGAATACGCCTATGGGCCGTCGATCGGCTTGACGCCGGCCGACAACATCTGGTTCGGATTCGGCTGGAACATCGTCGGGCTGCGCGATGACGATTTCATCGCCGCCGAGTACGCCGAGAAGGGCCCCTATATCCAGCTGCGCGTGAAATTCGATCAGGAGACGGCCAGGGGACTTCTGAAGCTCATTTCGCCCGAGGGTGAGCCATGATGCGCAGAACCCTCGGCCGCAGTCTCGTTGCGACCTTCGCTGCACTCGCGGCGTTGGTCTCGCCGGCCGCGGCGCAGATCGCCGGAAGCGTCAACTGGTCAACCCTCGGGGTCACCGATGAAAACGTCATTCCCTCGGGAACGACGCAGACCTCCGTCGGCGTCACCTCCACGATCACCTGGTCGACGGTCACCGACGGCGGGTCGTTCATCGCCTATGCGGGCAACAACTTCGTCAGCTATGAAACGACGGCGCAGGGCGGCATCGCCAACTTCGCCCAGATCGGCTTCGACAACGAGCGGCAGGACGCCGACGACAAAGTCACGCTGAACGTTGCGTTCTCCGAACCCGTCAGGCAGCTGGCCTTCACCCTCACCGACATCGATCAATCTTCGTGGGACGATTTTGTCGAGGTCTACTACAATACCGGCTCGGGCTTCGTGAATGCGAGAGTCCCGGTCACCTATGCAACCTCGATCGGCCCTGCAGCCGCAGCCGACGATGAGACCTTCGGCGACGGCTGGGAGGGAACGGCCAGCTCCGCCAGCACGAGCACGGACGGAAACATCGTCTTCAGTTTCGGCGCGCTGGAGATCACCGCCATCCGCATCGTCTATTTTTCGGGCAATGACGCCGGCGGGAACAATTACGATCCGGGCGGCCAGCAGCTGGGCGTTGGCAACATCACCTTCAACAAGGTGATGCCCAACCTTTCGGTGTCGAAGACGGTCATCGTCTCGTCCTTGAGTTCGAGCACCTACGCCGTGCCGGGTTCTGATGTCGTCTACACGATCTCCGCACAGAATCTCGGCAATGGGCGTGTCGATAACAACGCCTTGTTCATCGTCGATCGGCTGCCCTCCGAACTCACATTCTATAACGCCGACATGGACGGAGGAGGGCCGGCGACCACCGCTGTCTATTTCACGCAAAGCGCGGGAACCGGCCTCACCTTCACGCCGGCGACGGATCTCAGATACTCAAACGCCGTTGGGGCGCCGGCGAACTTCGCCGCCTGCACTTATACGCCAAGCGCGGGCTATGACGCCAATGTCCGCCATATCTGCGTCAACCCGAAGGGGACGATGATGGGCGGGTCGCCGGTGAAGAGCTTCACTCTCTCGTTCCGCGCGCAGATCAAGTAATCGCGCCTAAACGAGTTCGAGGATCCCCTTGCGAACGCCGTCGAAGATGTACTGCGTCGCCATCGCCATCAAAATCATGCCGAGGAGTCGCGTGATGACGTTCATGCCGGTGCGGCCGAGCACGTCGCCGATACGGCTTGCGAACGCCATGATGAGGACGCCGATCGCCAGCACGATATAGGCCGAAACGAGCGCCGCCGAAGTCTTGCCGAGCGCCTCGAAGGGTTTCTCGCCGACGAGGAGCATGATGGTCGCAATGGCGCCGGGCCCGGCGAGCATCGGGATGGCGAGCGGGAAGAAGGCGATGCTCTCGCGCGCTGAAGCCTTCGGGCCCGGCGTCTTCGCCTCCATCTCGCTGTCGGGCTCGAAAAACATGCGAAAGCCCATGAGGAACAGAAGTATGCCGCCGGCCGTGCGGAAAGCCTCCATGCTGATGCCGAGATGGTGCAGCATGACGTTGCCCGCGAGGCCGAAGAACGTGAGGATTCCAGCGGAAATGATCGCCGCGCGCAGGGCGATCTTCAGGCGCGCGCCTTGCTTCTCGTCGCGAGTGAGATTCGCAAAGATCGGCGTCACCATGATCGGATCGATCACGATGAACAAAGTGACGAAGGCGGCGAGAAAACTGGCGGCGAATTCGGCGAGCATCGCGGCGTTCATGCGCTGATTCGCGGCTCCGCGCCCGCTGCCGATGGGATGGCGGCGCGGAGCCGCGAA
>JBEBFW010000298.1:0-3241 GCA_040081755.1 Parvularculaceae bacterium | reverse complement strand
CTCGCGCGCGCCCGGCCCCATGATCGCCATCGCCGCGACATGCTCGGCGATCTCCTCGACGCTGGCGGCAAGGCCGCGCCCGGCGAGCTGGAGGCGGCGCGCGTGTCGGCGCGAACACGACAGGAGATAGAGATCGGCCGCGAGGCGGGCCGCTTCGACGATATCGACGACGAAGCCTTCATCGCTCAGCATCAGCCCGCGCGCGCTCTCGCCGGGTTCAAGCCCCGACACCGGCGCCGACATCACGCGTTGCAGGAACAGCGCGGCCTCGCCGCCGCGAACCGTGTAGCGAATGAGCGGGCCGATGTCGGCGACGGCGGAGTCGGCGTGGGCGGCGAGGTATTCCTCGGCGACGCTCGAATAGACCCGCGCTGCCGACCAGCCATTGATCGACGTCCACGAGTTGGCGACGGCTGCCGAGGCGGCTGCTGAAAAGAGCGCGGTCGGGCGCGGATCGTCCGTGACGGGATCGTCGGCCGGAAACATCATGACCGGAGCTTCCTCTTGTGGAAGCGAAGGGCGGCCTCCGCGGCCCGGCGGCCCGCTGTCCCCGAGACGCCGGCGCCGATCTGGGCTTCCGGCCCGCAGAAGAAATAGCCCGCGACGCCAGATGCGCCGCCGAGCGCGCGCGCCCGGCTCCAGGCCGGGAGAATGCTCGCCGCGCCCCCAAAGACCGAGACCGGCGCGCCGACGGGACGGGCCGCATCGGCCGCAAGGCGCATGTCCAACGCGGCGATGCGCTTGCCGGCGCCGGGCGCGATGCGCTCGAATGTCTCGCGAACGGCTTTCTCGACCTTCGCCCTGAACGCCGCATCCGGCTCTTCGACGAGCGCGATCGGGTGCGCGACGAGGGATACAAGGCGTCCTCCCGATGGCGCAAAGTGCTTGTCGTGCACGCTTGGGAAGACCGCCTCGAGGATCAATGGCGAGGCGATCTCGCCGCGGCGCGCCGCGCCATAGGCGTCGGCGAGTTCATCTTTTGACGGCGCGTAGACAAGACGCCGCGCCAGATTGGCTTGCGCGCGTTCGTCGCCGGGCTCATCGGTCAGCGCAAAATGAACGTAGGCGGATGAAAAGCGGGCACGCTCTTCGACGAGAGCGGCCTGGAATTCGACATCGAGAAGCGCCGGCCCGACGCAGTCGAGAAAGGCCTGACGCGCCGAGAGCGCATTGATGACGATGGGCGCGCGCACCTGGCCGCCGTCGCTGGTCTCGACGCCAGCCGCCGCATCCCATTCGACGACCACCCGGCGCGCCGCAGCGGCCGGGCGCAAATCGACGCGGGCCGCTTGCGCGGCCCTGCGAACCGCGCGGTTGACGCCGATCGCGCCGCCCGCAGGGATGGCGACGGCGCCCTGCAAGCCCGCAACCTCGCCGGACCAGCGCTTCAAGAGCGCCGCAAAGCTGAACGCATCGCCCGGCCGAGCGCACGTCTTGAGGAGCGCATCGGCGGTCAGGAGCGCGCGCAAATGCGGATCGTCGAAGGCGGCGTCGAGCACGTCCGTGATCGAGGCGGACAGAAATCGTTCGACCGCGGAGGACAGCGGCGGCGCGAGCGCCGGGAGGTCTCCCCCGTCGAAGAACGGGCGCAGCGCGCGCGCCGCATCGAGCGCTGTTTCGAGAAAGTCAGCGAAGCGGTCGCCGTCATGCTCGGCCATGGCGACGACGGACTCGCGCGACTTGTAGAGGTCGCCGTCCATCAAGAGCGCGCCGCCGTCCGCGAAATAATAGACGCTATCGAGACGACGCGCGGCGTATTCGAGGCCGTGCCGGTAGAGATCGAGACTGGCGATCAGTTGCGGGTCGAGATGCGAGGCGAGCGGATCTCCGTCGCTGCAAAAGAACCCGCCCCAGAATTCCCGCGGCTCCTCCTGCAGGGCGGCGCCGCCGGCGCCGAGGAGCACAGTCTTGAGGCCGGCCTTGCCGAGGAGCGCTGCTGCAGCGAAGCCGTCGAAGTTCGCACCGACGACGACCGCATCTACGCCGCCCTCGATGCGCCCTCCCCGACCCAGCGCGGCTCGCGCCCAATCACTCGACACTCACAAGCTCCAGCGCGAGTTTGGCGGCTGCGCCGATCGGATCGTGACCTGGAGGCGGCGCGGCGACGGAACGATGAGGCTCGTCGCCGGGCGCCGGCGCCGCGGGCGTCACACGGATGTCGATGCGCTTGATCTGCTTGGTCGCGCCGTTGAGGAAGGGCTCGAGGCGCTGGACGATCTGCATGCCAAGCGCCTGCCGGTCCTGCTCCGACCATTCGCGCACTTCGTTTTCCGTCTTGAGGAACGACGGGCAATAAGGCGCGTGCACGAGAATCTCGTCCTTGCTGAACTCAAAGGAGATCGGCATGCGCTCGGCGAGGCGCCCTTCGAGCACGGCGTCCCGCGCGCCGGCGAGAGCGTCCAGAGAATCGGCGATGTAGTAGACTGCGTTCTTTCCCGCCTCGAGCGCCTGCGGGGCCTTCTGGAATTTGAGGCGCACATCGGCGACCGCGCCGTCGCGCCGCGCCAGCGGCGAGAAGGACGGCGCGATGTCGAGCCCGGCGCGCGCCGCGGCGTCGATGCTTGAAGCCATGATGCGCCGGGTGCGGATCGTCTCGCCGTTGTCGAAGGTGACAAGGCGCAGGCGGCGTTCGGCGCCGATTTCGCGCAGCCTTGATTCGATCACTTCGACGCCGGCGGACCTCGCCGCTTCCTCAAGAACCTCAAGGAGGCCCCGGCCTTTCCCGCCGTTCTTCACGCGCCAGGCGGCAGGCTCGCTGAGCGAGGCGAGAGCGAGCGCCGAGCCGGGCTCATCGCCGCCGAGACCGAACGGCGACAAGGCCACATTCGCGAAATGCGTGCGCAGATCCCTGTCGGCGAAATAATCCTCAAGAAGCCCTGCCGTCGATGAGGTGAGACGCCGGGCGACGGAGGGCCCGTCTGTTCCCGCGAGCGCTCCGAGCAACGGCGTCTTCTTTCTCGCCGGACCCGCGGCGGACGCCCGGGCGACATCTTCTCCCTCGCCCCACAGGCGCGACAGCTCCGCGGAAAAATCGGACACAAGGTGATAGTCGCCGCCGCCCGACTTCTTCAGAGCCTCCTCTGTGCGGCGATCGCTCGAATAGGTGGCTACTGATTTTCCGTCCTCGAACAATGCGACGCGCGCGGCCACAGGCGGCGCGTCGAGGCCGGCGTCCTGAAGGTTGAGCTTGCGCCAGACGAAATCGGGAACGCCGGGCGTCGAGCCTGCGCGCGACTTCTTC
>JBEBFW010000004.1:0-42055 GCA_040081755.1 Parvularculaceae bacterium | reverse complement strand
CCCATGGCACCTTGCTCTCGCTCGTCGAGCGCGTCTCGTCGATGAGGCCGCCGACGACGAGCATTTCGCCGTCATCGACGACGGCCGTCGTCGAAATCTCGCGCTTGTTGGTGATGAGGTCGGTCGAGTCGGAGATGATCGGCCCGTCGATGCTGGACGATTCCTGACGGATCTTCATGGTGACCGTGCCGCCTTCGTTGATCTGCGGCGTCACTTCGAGAATGATTCCGACCTGCTCGCGCGACACCGTGCGGAAGGCGTTCGAGAAATTGTCGCCGACAGCCTCGCCCGTGGTGATGGGGATTTCCTGGCCGACGCTCAGCATCGCTTCCTGATTGTCGAGGGTCACGACGGACGGCGTCGAGAGCACATTCGACGTCCCGTCCTCCTTGATAGCCGTCAGGACCGCGCCGAAAATCGTCCCGTCCTTGGTCGAACCGCCGAGCCCGAGGCCGAAGCCGCTGATACCGAGAAGCGAGCGCAGGGCCGCGTCCCGCAGGAGCTGTTTGGCGTCGGTCGTGTCGCTTCCGCCGAGAAGCTGCTCGCCGAGCGCGCTGAAAATGTCGGGCGAGGCGCCGGAGAAATCTGTCGCCGAAAAGGGAACGCGGTTGCCCTCGGTGTTGCCGAGGAAATACTGCACGCCGAGTTCCTTCGCCGTGCGATCCGAAATCTCGACGATGATCGCCTCGACCAGCACCTGTGCGCGCCGCTGATCGAGCCTCGATATGACTTCGCGCAGCGTGTTCTGAATATCGGCGTCGCCGCTGATGATGATGGAGTTTGTCTGCTTGTGGAACGTGATGACGGCGCGCGTGCGCCCGCCCGGTGCGAGGACTGCGACGCCGCTGGATCCATTGGGCTCGCCGCTCACGGCTGCGGCCCCCTGCTGCGCTCCGGCGAGTTCGCGCAGCAATGGCGCTAGCTCCTCCGCGTCGGCGTGGTTGAGCGCTATAACGGAGAGATCGGCCTGCGCCTCGCCGATGCGATCGAGTTCGGCGACAACCGTCGAGAGCCGGTTGATCATCGACGGCTCGGCCCGGATGAGGATCGAGTTGCTCGCCTCCATGGGCACCACGCTCACGGGCGACGGGGCCTGTCCGCCCTCTTCTTGAATCTGGCGCGCCAGGCTCGACACGACCCGGGCGACTTCCGTCGCACTGGCGTTCTCGAGCGAGAGAGTTCGGTAGACCGTCGGATCCCGGTCGATCTGGGTGAGCACTTGTTTCAGGCGCGCGACGTTGTCGCCCGTGTCGACGAGAATAATGGAATTGCCGCTGCGCACGGCCGTGACCACGCCGGTCTGACTGACGATCTGCGTCAGATTCGCCGCCGCTTCGCGGGCATCGACGTAACGCAGCCGCACGATTTCGGTGACCTGGTCGCCGCCCTTGCCGACGCCGATCGGCGCGCCGCCCGTGCGCGGCGCTTCCTGGACCGGCACGATCTTGAACTTCTTGCCGCCGATGGGCGTCGCGACGAAGTTATTGACGCGCAGCATCGCCTGGAAAAGCTCCCAGGCTTCATCGGCGCAGATGCCCCCGTTCGGCGGCGACTTGATGGTGACAGCGCCCTCGACGCGCGGGTCGAGCAGGAACGTGCGCCCGGTGCGAACGGCCATCTCATCGACGACGGCGCGAATGTCGGCCTTGTCGTAATTGAGTTCGGCGGCGCAATTCTCGCGCGCGCCCGTCTGGGCGACAGCCGGCGTCGCGAGTACCGCGCACAAGGCGCACCACATGAACAACTTCGAATGCATTCTACCGCCAACCCCGTCAGTAACGCCCCGTCGCGCCAAGCCAATCCCGGACCGAGACGTCGAGAGGAAATTCGACGCCATCGCGCTTGATGGTCAGGCCCATGATATCGTCGGGCGACAGAGTAGAGATCAAGCGCGCGGTCGCCGCAACATCGGCCTGCGCCGGCATTCCGTTTACGGACACTAGTATGTCGCCGGGCCGCAGTCCGAGCGCCTCGAACGCTGCGGGGTCCTGCGACGGAAAAAGGCGCAGCTCGCTAACGCCGCCGCCGCTGCCGAGCAGCTGCACGGAGACGATGGGCGCAGAGGCGGTTAACGCTGGCGCCGCGCTCGGCGCCTCGGTGGTTTGACTATCGGAACGCTTGTTCGGCAGGAGCACCGCCTCGCGCGCACCGCCTCGTGAAATGATCACCCGGTCAGCGTAGACTTCCTCGAGTTTCGCGCCGCAGCAGATATCCTCGCCGATCCGAAACACCTTCTGGGGGGCGCCGGAGGCCTGGATGACGGCCGTGCCGCGACCCTCGCCGTCATGCCAGGTGCCGTGCAATTTGAGGTCGAGCGTCGTCTCGACGGCGACAGGCGCCGCCTCGATGACTGGCGCATCGACCGCGAGCGCGCGGAAGGGATTGCCGGCCGCTGCAAGCGCGGCCGGCCTTGCGCTCGGCGCCGGCGGAGACTGGGCGATCGGCAACGGAGCAAAGAGGGCCCAGAAAGCCTTTCCCGCGAGCAGAGCCATCGCGATCACGAGAAGCACCTCGATCAGCGTGATCAGCGGCTGAAGGCGTCCACCATGACGCGGCGCGCCGCCAAAGAGGTCCGTCGCAGGCAAGCGCGCGCGCTTGAAGCGCGCCAGCATGCTGGCGGCCTTTGTCCCTATCCCGGGATGTTCCTGTCCTAAAACGGCCACCGAGCGCCTGTCCGCCTGATCTGCTGCTCAACTCTGCAACCGGCAGACCTACCAAACGGCAACGCGCGCGCCCACCCCGAACTGGGGCGAAACACCGATAGTTAATACAGTAGCCGTCCACCCGGACGCCAGGTTCAGAATTCAGCCGTGAGGCTCGCCGACACCGTTCTTCCGCGGGCGTAACTATTGGCTTCGGTGCGGCCCGCCGTCGATAGCTGGAATTCTTCGTGGTCTGCCCCGAGGAGGTTGCGGGCGGACAGGCCGAGCACGAACTTCTGTCCATGGATCTCGATGTCTTGTTTGTGAACGACATCGAGCTGGACGCCAGGCGTCTCCCGCGTTGACGGCAAGGCGCCCAGGCCGCGCCGTGTGATGCGCTCGCTGACCCAGCCGAGCAGCAAGGTCGTCTGCGACCGCTCAGCCTCCCAGCCGAACTGCGAGTTTACGATGTGCTTCGGCGTCCCCTGAAGCGTCGTCCCGTCGAGCGCGAAAACGCTGGCGGGGGCCAGAACGCGCGTCGGCAACTGCGAGGGATCGACGATCAACTCGTCGGTCCCGCTCACCTCCGAGAAAGTGAGTGTGTAGCTGATCGCAAAAAGCCACTGAGGGTTTTCGAGGACGGGAACCGCAAACGGCATCTCGAACCGCGTGCGATACTCGAATTCACCCCCATAGAGCTTGGCTTGCGGCGCATTGATGAAGCGCGTGACCGTCGATCCTTGCGTGGCGAGAATGACCTCCTCGATGGGATCGGATATCTTCTTGTAGAACCCGGCAAGCGTCACGAACCGGTTGCGGCCGAGATAGTACTCGTAGCGGGCGTCGTAGTTGGCGAACCGGCTGTCGGTCAGGAACGGGTTGCCCTGATAGATGCGATCCGTCTCCGGATCGATGTAGGGCGTGAAGGCGAGTTCGCGGAATTGCGGTCTCGCGATGGTGCGCGAGTAACCGGCCCGCAACAGCATATCCTCGGCGAAATTCCAGGTCGCGGTCGCCGCCGGCAGGAAATAGTCGTTCTCGATGTTCACGGGCGCCGCAAACGGCGCCAGCCCGAAACTGTTCTGCGTGCGCACTTCCTCGTCGGCGTCCTCGTAGCGCGCGCCAGCGGCGATGTGGACTCGCGGGATGATCTCAGCATCGACCGCAACATAGGCCGCCTTGTTCTCGAGGAATCCGTCATAGCTGTCGTCGCGGCCCGTGAATTCCTGAAGCTGGAAGCCATCGGGCCTGATGGTGTCCGGCTGGAACAGAAAATCCGGACGATTGACGCGCACGCTGTTCGGAATGAGCCCCGGATCGGTCGTCGTCTCGACAAACGAAAACGATCTTTGCGCGTAGTCGCGGTCCGTCTTCGCGTAGACGATCCCGGCGGAGAACACCGCATCGCGGAAGTCGCTCAGCGCGAGCGTGTAGTCGGCGTCAAGTCCGGCGCTGAACATCTGGTCGTTGAGATAGGAAAAGCGGGTGCGGTTGCCGAGAGTCCGGCCGCTGTAGATGAGCGGAAAATTCGGCGTCTTGTCGTAGGCGACGGCGCGCTCATAGGGCGCGTCGCGCCGCGATTCGGCCGCCGCCGCGCGCCAGCGCACATTCAGGGGCCCGAAGAAGTGATCCCCCGATAACTGGAAGGAAGCGAGCTGGCGCTCGTACCAGGCGGTCGCTTCCTCATGAATGCCGATTGTCCCGGCGGCGTTGGCGTCCACGCCGTCCGACATCCGCGCCTTCTTCTGCGTCGATCGCACGAGAAGGCCCGTGAGCTTGACCAGATGGTCCTCACTCAGGCGCAGGCCCGCGCTTGCGAACGCATTGAAAACGATGTCCCAATTGGTGGTGATCGATCTGAAGTCATCCTCGACGAGACCGGCGTTCACCGACTGACGGACCGCGTCTTCGGTGCGCTGCTGGCTGTCGTAACCGACGACGCCGACGAGACCGAGTTCGAAATCCCCCAGCTCGAGCGTCTCGCCGGCGGTGATCTCGCCCTTCAGATCGGGATCCTGGAGCTCTCTTTGAATGACCGTAAGCGGAGAATTCACCAGACTCTCGCCGATCGCCTCCACTTCGGCCGGCGTGAAATTGACCGAGTTGATCAGTTTGCCCTGGTCGATCGCCGACTGCAGCAAGGACGGCGTATCGCGCAGTTGGCCGCCAAGGCCGGTCCAATCCGATCGCGTGCCGCGGTAGGTGAAGCCGTTCCTGGACGTTGAGGCGGTATTGAAGCCGCTGCCGAGCTTGGCCGTCAGGAATCCTGCGTCGGGCGTATCGACCGTCCTGAGGTCAATGACGCCGCCGCCGAACTCTCCGGGGTAGTTCGGCGAGTAGGTTTTCTGGACCGTGGCGCCGCCGAGAATGCTCGACGGAAAGAGGTCCAGCGGCACTTGCCGGCGGAGCGGCTCGGGGCTCGGCAGGGGCGAGCCGTTCAAGAGCGCTGACGAATATCGATCGCCGAGCCCGCGGACGTATACGAACTTTCCCGACACGAGCGAGAGACCGGAGAGGCGAATGAGCGCCGCCGCCACCGTGTCGTCCCCGGTTCGGGAGAGGTCCTCCGGCGTGAGGACCGACACCACTTCGGAAGTGTTGCGTTGCGCGTTGGGGATGTTCTTCCCCACAACCACGATTTCATCGACAGGATCGGCCGGCGGCGAAGCCCCTGTGTTCGCCTGACCCCATGACGGGGCGGGAGCGCTCACCAGCGCCCCGAGAAGCAACGCAATCTTCAATCGCGACCGTGAAACAAACGATTTCATGGAAACGCCCCCGGATTCCTGTGCCAAAAACTTCAAGCGCAGCGAGGCTCGGCCTCGCGCGCGCCGGCGCCGTCAGCAATTGTTGGTTTCAAGTCCGCAGGACCAGCTGCGCCACCAATTGTCGGTATTGTTCCGTACCGCGCCTATGTAGCTCGTCGGCGTCAGGAACGGATTGCCGAGCGTAGTCAGGTCGAAGGCCGCGCGCGCCGTTTCGCTGGCCCCGTTCACGAAGCGGGTATTGAAATTGATGGTGGTGGCAACGCTCGGCGCGCTCGGAACGCCAAGAGTGTTCGCCGTGTAGGGCGCCTGGAACGAGGTCGGGCCGGAGTTGTTGGCGCCGGCGTTGACAAGATTCACCGCCTCGACGCTGAAGGTTCCCGCGCCGCAATCGAACAGGACCGAGCTGAATGTCGGCGGATTGGCGACAAGGTCCGCCGCGCCGCGTGCGCCATTGTCGCCTGCGCTGACCGAGAGACAGCGCGTCGAACCGACAACGACGCCGTTGAAATAGCGTCCAGACCCGCCCGGCGAGCCGCCCGCCGACGAATCGATGGCGACGCCGCGGATCTGCGAGCCGCCATTGTTCAACGCCTGACCGACAAAGGTGAAATTGGCGATCGAGGGTCGCGTCTGGACGGTCGAAGCGCCGATCGCGAGCCCGATCGCGTTCGAGCACTCGACGAGGCTGTCCGGACCCGACGAGCCGCCCGCGCTGTAGAGGCGCTGAATGGTAATGGCGAACTGAACCGCGCCGGTCCAGCCTTCATCGCAATCGAGCGAGTCGTCGAAGGCGCCGGTGACGATGACATGCTTGAGGTTGACGCGGCCGCCGAAGATTTCGATGCCGTCATCGCCGGAGTTGTGCACCTGAACATTGTCGATGGTGGTGGCCGACCCGATGCCGCCAAGGCTGAGGCCGTTGAGATCGTCGCCGGCCGCGGCGCCGGGCAGGAAGGCGCCGGCGAACTTGATCTGCACGAATTGGAGACTACCGCTCGAGTCGGCCGGCGCAGCGCCGCCATAGCGGGCGGGACGGCCGGTTGAGGCCGTCACGCCCTCGATCTCGGTCTGGCAGTTGACAGATTCCGCCGGCACGGCGGTCGCGCATTTGCGCGTCGGCGCGCGCCCGACGAGAATGACGCCGGCCCACTGCCGGCTCGATTCGAGGCCGTTGAAGCCTTGCAGCGAAGGCTGGCTCGTGAACACGATCGGGTTCGCTGCGACGCCGTTCGCCTCTATCTGGCTGCCCCGATTGACGACCAGCATGTCGCTAGCGGCGGCGCCGAAAATTCTGACGCCAGGCTGGATGGTGAGGGTCGCCGGGATTCCGCCCGGCAGTGCGCCGTCGCCGCCGACATCGCGCCCGACATCGACGCGGCCGCTGAGCCGGTAGACGATGTTCGCAAGGTTGGGCAGCGTGAGTGCGGTCAAAATCTCGCCGGTGAGGTTGCACACCGTGAGCGTGCCGAGCGCGCCGGCGTTGGTCGTGCCCGTGGGGCAGCTCGCCCCTCCGCCCGAGCCGCCGCCGCCGCCAGATCCGCCGCCTGAACCGCCCGTGGCCGGGTTCGTCGCGCCCGGAGAAGCGATCTCGGCTCCTTGCGAACAGGCGGCGAGCGCCGCCGCGCAAATGAGCGCAGGCATTTTGGAGAGACGCATGTGAATTTGCCCCCGAGCGATATCGAGACGACGCCCCACGCGCCGCCGCACCAGCGCCATAGCGCGCTCGGGAAACAGTTTGATGACCGTATCTTATCGTTCTTGTGACAGGACTCGGGTTGGGGAAATTGCGCGCGAGGCGCCTGCGCCCAACAAACGAAAGCGCCGCCAATCTGGCGGCGCTTCACAATTCCGGACTCTCTCGATAGCCGCTAAATGCGCGTAATGTCGCTTGCATCCTCGCAAAGCGCCACGGGCGCGCCGTCAACGAAAATGACCGTATACGGAAGATAGACGCCAGCGGCGCCGGAGGCCTGACGCGCCTTGACCCGGACATCGACGCCCCAGCCCTCAAGGCCGCGATGGCCGTTCACATCGGCCGCCACCCTGTAGGGTTCGCTGACGATCTGCACGCGCGCGCCATCCGATTTATCGAGCCTGCTCACGACGTAGTCGGTCGCCCGGGCCCCATAATCCTCAGGACAGGGGGTGACGTCCTGCGCATGCGCGACAGCCAGCAGGCACATGGCGCCCGCCGCGGCCCCGAAGCTCTTCAGGAATCTCGGTGCATTCATCTCGCGCCTCGCATGGTGTGTCATCGAAACGAAACGGAACTGTCACGTTAATGTCATAATCCCGGAGCTGGGTCAATCGCATTTTCGCGTTGCGTTCGCGCATTGAGTTCGGGCCGACATGACATATCCGTCGCTCCGGAATGTCGATTTACTCAGTGCTCGGCGCCGGTTTGCTCGGCCTTGTCCTCGGCAGCTTCCTCAATGTCGTCATCCATCGCGGACCGGCATTGTGGGGGCTGGCTGGAGAGGATCGCCGCGCGCGCGGCACGCTCGTCGGTCCGCGATCTCGATGCCCGGCCTGCGGCGAGGCCATCAAGGTGCGCGATCTCATTCCGCTCGTCAGCTACGTCGCGCTTCGAGGCAGATGCCGCGCGTGCAAGGCGGCCATCTCCGGGCGCTACCCGCTCGTCGAGGCGCTCGGCGCGGCCGCGCTGATAGGCGCCGTCGCCACCTTCGGCCTGACGATTGGCGGAACCTTCGCCGCGCTCTTTCTTCTTGCACTGATCGCGCTCGCCGCCATCGACTTCGAGACCGGCTATCTGCCGGAGGCGATCACCTTGCCGCTGATCGGCGGCGGCCTTCTCGTCAACCTGTTCGATCTCTATACGGATAAACTCTGGGCGCTCATCGGCGCTGTTGTCGGCTACGGATCGTTCTTTCTGATTTCGACTTTCTATCGGCGCTTGCGCGCCCGCGAGGGGCTCGGCCTCGGCGACGCAGCGCTGTTCGCGGCGCTTGGCGCCTGGGGCGGCTGGCCCATCCTTGCGCCGGCGGCCCTGCTCGCTGCGTCGATCGCCCTGTTGACGCTTTGGCTCTCTTCGCTTCTCTCGGGACGCGGCGTCGATCCAGAAGCGCCGATTCCGTTCGGCCCGGCCCTCTGTCTTGGCGGCGCCGCGGCCTTCCTCGCTTCGCGGGCAGGTCTGCCCCTCTTTTGATCCCTGGAATCGGCGCGCCGTGCGCGCGTTTCGCTCCGCCGCAGGCGCGCGGCCCTCACTTTACAAAACAAAGTAGCCTGCTACGGATCGGTCGTGGAGAGCCCATGATCCCCGACCTCATCGCCGAGGCGCCGCTGCCGATCGTCATTCATTTGTGCGCCGCCATCCTGGCCGCCGCGTTCGGCGCGATCATTTTTCTCAATCGCAAGGGCACGGCGTTCCACAAGACACTGGGCTGGGGGTTCGTCGTGCTGATGTCGATCACGGCGATCTCCGCGATTTTCATCCGCCGCACGGAAGGGATACCCAACATTGCCGGCTTCACGCCGATCCATCTCTTCGTGGTGATCACCGCGCTCGGTCTGCCGCATGCGCTCCTTCGCATCCGGCGCGGGGATGTCAGAGGGCATGCAGCCGGCATGATCGGACTTTACGTCGGGGCGATCCTCATCGCCGGCGTTCTTGCGTTCCTGCCGGGGCGCCTCATGCACGCGCTTGTCTTCCGCAACTGAGCCGATCAGCGGCCCTTGAACGAGGCTTTGCGCTTCTGAAACAGCGCCATGACGCCTTCCTTGCAGTCGTCGGTTTTGAGAGCGTCGCGCTGGAGCATCGCCTCGAATGCGATGGCGTTGCGCAACTCCGAATGCCGCGCGTGGCGCATGGCGCGCTTGGTCATGGCCATGGCGACCGGCGCACGCTCTGCAATCGTTTCGGCCCATTGCAGCGCATTTGACAGGCACATGGCGGTCGGCGCAACGCGATTGATGAGACCCCAGTCGAGCGCGCGGGATGCATCGAGTTTTTCGGCCTCAATAGCGAGCTGATAGGCGCGCGCATAGCCGACCTCCTGGGTGAGGATCAGCGTCAGACCCCCGTCCGGAATGAGTCCGATATTGGAGAAGGCACTCATCAGATAGGCGTCATCGGCCATCACGCGCAGGTCGCAGCTGAGCGCCAGCGTCATACCGATGCCGGCGGCGGGACCGTTGATCGCGGAAATGACCGGCTTCGGCATGGACTGGATGACGCCGAGAAAGCCGCCATACTCCGTATTCAGCACATCTTCAACGTTGAACGGCTCATCGACGCCGCTCACATCGGCGCCGGCGCAGAAGGCCCGCCCGGCGCCGGTGACGACGACCGCGCGCACGGCGTCGTCGCCGGAGGCCTTCTTCATCGCCGACTGAAGATCGCGCCTCATGTCGGGGTTGAAAGCGTTGAGCTTTTCCGGCCGGTTGAGCGTGACGAGCGCTACGTGCACGCTTTTCATTTCGTAGATGACGGTCATGGCGCAAACTCCCTGCACGCGTGCCATCTAGCCGTCGCGGGGGTCACAAAAAAGGGTCACGCGCAGTCGCGCCTGGTGTGACGGATTTGAATTTCGCTCGGCAACTTCGGCGAGTCCGGGACTCTAGCCTTGCGCGAGTTTTGGCGCTAACCGGGGCGGCAGGCGCGTCGAAGAGGAATTCCATGCTCGATCCAAGGTTCTTCAGGGAAGAGTGTTTCATCGACGGCGGCTGGATCGGCGCGGCGGCGAAGATCGAGGTGAACAACCCTGCGACGGGCAAGGTCATCGGGACCGTCCCGAAGTTCGGCCGCATGGAGACCAAAGCGGCGATCGATGCGGCGCAAGCGGCTTTCATCGGGTGGCGCACACGTCCCGCCGCCGAGCGCGCGGATTTCTCCCGCAAGATCTATCAGGCGCTCATGGACAATCAGGAGGCTTTGGGACGCCTGCTGACGATCGAGATGGGCAAGCCGCTCGCCGAAGCGAAGGGCGAGGTCGCCTACGCCGCGAATTTCTTCAAATGGTTCGGCGAGGAGGCGCGGCGCGTCTATGGCGACGTCATCCCCTCTCCGTGGGCCGACAAGCGCATCATCGTGACCAAGGAGCCGATCGGCGTCGTCGGCTCGATCACGCCGTGGAATTTCCCGACCGCGATGATCGCCCGCAAGGCCGCTGCGGCGCTCGCAACCGGCTGCACCATCATCTGCAAACCGGCGAGCCAGACGCCCTTCTCCGCCCTCGCCTATGGCGTCATTTGCGAGATGGTCGGGCTCCCGAAAGGCGTCCTCAACGTCATCACGGGCTCGGCGGCGGCGATCGCCGACGAGATGTGCGAGCACCCGAAGCTCAGAAAGATCACCTTCACCGGCTCCACCGAGATCGGCAAGGAACTCGCGTCGAAAGCCATGAAGCACATGAAGCGCGTCTCCATGGAGCTTGGCGGCAACGCGCCCCTGATCGTGTTCGAGGATGCCGACCTCGACCGCGCGGTCGGCGGGGCCATGGCCTCGAAGTATCGCAACTCCGGGCAGACTTGCGTCTGTTCGAACCGCATGCTCGTGCAATCATCCGTCTACGACGCCTTCGCCGACAGGCTCGCAAAGGCGGCGTCGAAGATGAAGGTCGGCGACGGCCTCGAAGCCGGCATCGAGCAGGGCCCCCTGATCGACGAGGCGGCGGTCAAGAAAGTCGAGGAGCATATCGAGGACGCCAAGAAAAAAGGCGGGCGCGTGCTCGCCGGCGGCAAACGCCACGCGAGGGGCCTTACCTTCTTCGAGCCGACCGTCATTGCGGGCGTGACGCCTGAGATGCTGGTCGCGAAAGAGGAGACCTTCGGCCCCCTCGCCCCGCTTTTTCGTTTCGATACGGAGGATGAGGCGATCCAAATGGCCAACGACACCGAATACGGCCTCGCCTCCTATTTCTACACGCGCGATTTGGGGCGGGCCTTCCGCGTGATGGAGAAGCTCGAATACGGCATCGTCGGCATCAACGAAGGCATTATCTCGACCGAAGTCGCCCCCTTTGGCGGCGTGAAGGACTCGGGGCTGGGCCGCGAGGGTTCGAAATACGGCCTCGAGGACTATCTCAACGTGAAATACGCGCTGGTGGGTGGGCTTTCTTGACTCAAACGCGCAAGTGTTCAAAGTTAACAGGGGTTGGCGCTATAAGGGGCAGGAGCATGGCTCGTTCGGTTACGGATCGCGCCGCGTTCGAAATTAATTTAAAAGAAAAACTAATCTCAGTAGAGAACGCGACGACATACAGGGTGTGCGCCCTAATCAGGAAACGGTCTTTGTGGGGGATATTGGGTTGGGTTTACTTCCTCGAACGCCGCAGAAGAACGAGCCCACTGCCAGGAAATCTACTTTTGTATGGCGGGAAGATAGAGCACAGTACCGAGGAAGAGTTTCAAGATGCGAATTCAAGAGCGGCGGTCGCGAGAGAGTTGAATCAGGAGACTGCGCCATTGGACGACCCTTCTCGGTTTAAAGGTGGCCAATTTAATGAGTTTGCGAGCCTCTATGGAAAGGCCGAGAACGGCGAAATGGTGGCAGTAGACATATACACGTTGCAAGATGATCTGTCCAGACAACTTAAGACTAATTGGATACGGAACAACCAAAGAGAGAAGGCGCGACTTGTGCCAGCTCTGCTCCAAGAAAAGAGGGAACAGTTGGAGGGCGAGCAGAATCGCCGCCCGCGTGATGAGTCGATGATCCAACGCATCGAAACCGAGATTCGTGACCTTGAGGATAGCATCACCGCCGGCCCACCGGTAAAGATCAGGCACTTTCTTGGAATCTGGATAAGGATGACGTTACTCAGAACAACAGTAGACTGGACGAAGCTATCACCTTTTGCAGCCTACGCATTATTGATGGACAGCCGTCAGCGACGAACTTGAAGCTCATGGATCGCTGAAACGCTCCACTTTGTTCGATCAAAAAGGATTCACGATCGTCATCGCACCGAATTTCCGCCCATCCTGCATATCCTCCGTCAGCAGACGGTTTGCTCCCGCCGAGAGCGCCGAGGCGACCACCACGGCGTCGTACCAGGAAAACTGGTGTACAGCGCCGAGCCCGAGGGCCTCCTCAATGACGTCTTCGGTGACCGGGTCCACGCGGCATAGGGAGCGTAGGTGGCCAGCGTCGCGGCGGACTTCTTCCCACGAAAGTCCCGCCTTCTTTCGCGACACATTCACGAATTCCGACAGCACCTGCGTGCTGATGACGCGCGTGATCGATGGAGATCGCAGAATGCTCTGGGCGACAGGCGTTTTAACCGCATCCCAACGAACCAGATAGAGCGCGATATTCGTATCAAGAAAAACGCGCTCGGGTTGCGCCGTCATCGTTCGTTGGCTTCGCCGCGATCAAACTTGAAATCCTTCGGCCACTTGTCGCGATGACGTTGCAGGTCGCGCAGTCTCTCCTCAACAGTTGGGGCGCGGGAAAGGCCGAAGCGCTTCCGGTCAGCGATCGTCACCTCGACTTCGTCGCCCTCTTTCAGCCCCAGCGCCTCGACAACGGCCGCTGGAAGGCGGATCGCGAGGCTATTGCCCCATTTTGAGATTTGCATTTGCGCTTCGCGATTGGATACACACAAAACATCATGTATATCATTCCAGCGCAAGGCGCAAGTGTCGGCCGCCAACTCTCGACTAAAGCCGAAACAGCTTCTCGGCCGCCGCCTTGGTGCTCCCCCGGTCGGCGATCGCCTTTTCGCAGCGGGCGATTTCGGCCCTCATGGAGGCGATGCGCTCTTCGAGGTCGCCGACCGAGAGGACATAGAGGTCCTGCCTGCCGATTTTCTGCAAGGTCCAGTCCGGGCGTTCGTTGAGGGCTTCGGGGTCCATGGACATGGCGATCAGCGGGGTTCGGTTTTTGGTGTTAGGTGTTCGTGGTTCGGTTTCATGTGTTCGGGTCGGAGTCAGCCTGCGGCAACCTAACACCGAAAACCGAAGACCGAAAACCCTCCTCGGCTAGGAGCCCGCCATGCCGCAAAAAACCGCTGCAATCCTCGTCATCGGCGACGAGATTCTATCGGGGCGAACGCGCGACTCCAATCTCCATCATCTCGCGGGCTGGCTCGCCGAACGGGGCGTCGCTCTCAAGGAGGCGCGCGTCGTCGGCGACATCGAGGCCGATATCGTCAGCGCGCTGAACGCTCTCAGAGACGGTTGCGACTATGTCTTCACCTCGGGCGGCATCGGCCCCACCCACGACGACATCACCTATGACGCGGTGGCGAAGGCGTTCGGCGTTCCTTGCGCGCCGCAACCGGACGCGGTGAACCTGATCAAGGCGTATTATCAGGCGCGCGGCGAAGAAGCGACGCCGGCGCGTCTCTCCATGGCGCTGATGCCGCAAGGCGCCGAGCTTATTCCAAACCCAGTCTCCGGCGCACCCGGCGTCAAGATGAAGAACGTCTTCGTGATGGCCGGCGTGCCATCGATCTTCAGGGGCATGCTCGCCGCCGTCGAGAGCGCCATTGAACGCGGGAGCATCGTCCATTCGCGCGCCGCAACCGCCGAGAATCTGCCTGAGTCGAGGATCGCCGATCAGTTGCGCGCCATTCAAGGCGCGGTGAAGGGGGTCGCCATCGGCTCCTATCCGATCGACGGCGACACCAAGGGAGTCACCATCGTGGCGCGCTCCGAGCACGCCGCGGCGGCGGAAGCGGCGATCGCCGCCGTCGCCGCGGCGATGCGCGCTCTCGGGTTCGAGCCGAGAATGGAGGACCGGAAGGGATAAGTCTCCCAATTTGCGGGCGAGGCCGGTATGATGCCGTCGGGATTGCTGCGACGAGCGAGGACAAAAGACATGAAAACGATCACTGTGCTGACGGCTGTCGCCGCGCTGCTGCTGGCCGCGCCCGTGTGGGCCGCGCCGTCCGGCGGCGGCCCATCGGCGCCGAGCGCGCCCTCCACGGGGCCCCAGATCAATCCGCAGGAATCGTTCCAGCAGGGCATCGAGGCGCTGCAAGCCGGCGACTGCAAGAAAGCCGAGAAAAAGTTCGGCGAGGTGCTCTCCGTCGCGCCCAAACATCCGGAGGCGAATTACTACATGGGCCTCGCCAAGGCGAAATGCGAGAAGGACAAGCAGGCGGTCAAGTATTTCGAACGCGCCATCAAGGAGCGCGAGACCTTCATCGAAGCGCGCGAGCAGCTGGCGCTCGCTTCCGTGCGGCTTGGCGATCGTGCGGCGGCGGAGGCCGAGCTCGGCTCGATCAAGAAGATCATGGCTGACTGCACGGCCGAGACCTGCGACGCGCCATTCATGGAACGGGCGACCAAGGCCGTCACGAAGATCGAGGGCGCGCTCGATCCAGCAGCCGCGCCGACAGACGGGGCTGCCTCAACGCCGGAAGGCGGCGCGCCGGCTGATGACGATGCGCAGGCAAACTTGCGTCCTGAATATCTGGTCCCGTTGCTGATCGCCGATGCCGGGAACGCTGACGCCGGCGCTGCGCGATTCCGTGAAGCTGTGCGCCTGATCAACCAGGGCCTCTACGAGGGGGCGATCGACGACCTTTATCTCGCGCAGGCGCTCGGCGGTCCGCATCCGGACATTTCCAACTATCTCGGTTTTGCGCACCGAAAGCTTGGCAAGTTCGATGCGGCGAAGAGCTATTACGCGCAGGCGCTCGCCATGAACGCGGAGCATCTCGGCGCTACCGAGTACCTTGGCGAACTCTATCTTGAACTTGGCGAGATGAAGGCCGCGCAGGCGCAGCTTCTAAGGCTCGACAGGCTTTGCGCGTTTGGCTGCGCCGAACGCGAAGACCTGGCGCGGCTCATCGCGATCAAGGAGAGCGCGCGCGCCGCGGCGAGGTAATGCGATTTGTTGCGCTTTTCCTGTTCTGGGCTGCAAGCGCCGCGCAAGCGGCCGATCTGCGACCTGTCGAGGCCGCGCGAGCGGACGAAGCGAGAGCGCCGGCGCACGCCTTGGGCGACGCCGTCTGGACTGCTCCTGACACGGACATTGTCGCGTTCCTGACCGAGACGCCCGGCGAGTGCCTCACGAGGCCTACGGACAAGGATGAGCGCTATCTGGTCGAACTCGGCCGGGCGGCGTTCAGAAATCCCCTTCTCCTTGGCGGACCCGCGGCGCGCTACGGACTTTCGTGCAACTCCTGCCACAGGGACGGCCGCGCCAATCCTGACTTTTTCCTGGCCGGCCTCTCCGGCGAACCCGGCACGGCGGATGTGACGTCCGCGCTCTTCAGCAAGACGCGCGAGGATGGAACTTTCAATCCGAGGAAAATCCCTGATTTGGTCGGTTCGGGACGCAAGTCCGCGTTCGGATCGGGCGGCGCCGTTCACAATCTTGAAGACTTCATCGGCTCGGCCGTCACGGAGGAGTTTCAGGGCGCCGCGCCGCCGGACGCCGTGCTCGCAGGGCTCGCCGCCTATGTTCGCCGTCTTGACGCCGAGGCGTGCCCAACGTCACGCGCACGGGCGAGTCTCTCAACGGCCAGCGACGACTTGCGGCGCGCGATGGCGGCTGCCGACGCGGCCCTCGCGCGCGATGACGCCGCCGCCGCTTCGGTCGCGCTCCTCGCGGCACAACAGGAGTTGAAGCGCATTCACGCTCGCTTCGCCTCACCCAAACTGGACGGCGAGCGAGCGCTCATCGAGACCTTTGCCCGCGAACTCGCGGGCGCTCGCGCGATCGCCGCGGTCTCGCCGAGGGGCGCGCGCGAGCGCCTCGATAGAGCGCGGCTCGACGGAAAGCGTCTCGCCTGGCGCCTTCATGCAGCGCGCGAGGATTCGCTATACGATGAGGACGCCCTCCGCGACTTCCTCCGCGAACGGCCTTGACCTCCGGGAGCCCATGCTCAGCGTCTTTGACATATTCAAGATTGGAATTGGCCCGTCGAGTTCGCATACGGTGGGCCCCATGCGCATTGGCCTGCGTTTCCTGACAGAAGCGCGCGAGGCTGGCGTTCTGGGCAAAGCGGCGCGGGTCAAGATCGACCTTCATGGCTCTCTCGCCTTGACCGGCATCGGCCACGGCACGGACAAGGCCTCGATGCTCGGCCTCCTCGGGTTCGTTCCGGATGAGACGGACCCTGACAGCGCTGAAGCCGCTGTCGCGCGCGTCAGGGCCGAAAAACACCTGAAGCTCGCCGGCGGGCCCGACATCGTCTTCAATCCCGCGCGTGACATCGACCTTCGCGGCGATGTCATCCCTGACCTCCATCCAAACGAGATGCGGCTCTTTCTGTTCGATGCGACGGGCGAGGTACTGTTCGATCAGACTTATTACTCCGTGGGCGGCGGCTTCATCGCCAGCGCCCGGCAGCTGAGCGCGCCGGCCAAGGGCGACATGATCCTAGACAAGCGCCCGGCGCCATTTGCTTTTGGCTCGGCGGCCGAGCTTCTCGCCATCTGCGCGCGCGAGAGTCTCACGATCGAAGAGGTGATCCTCGCCAATGAGGATGCGGTGCGTGCGCGCGCGGAGTCCGAGAGGGCTCTCGACCGCGTCTGGAAGGCGATGGGCGATTGCATCGACCGGGGCCTCAAGACGACGGGCGTGCTTCCAGGCGGCCTCGGCGTGCAACGGCGCGCACCCGGGCTCTACAGGAAACTCATCGACGCGCCTCTCGCCAATGAGCGCGAGCAGCTCTTCGACTGGCTCAATGTCTACGCCATGGCGGTCAACGAGGAGAACGCGGCCGGCGGGCGCGTCGTCACCGCCCCGACCAACGGCGCCGCGGGCATCATCCCCTCCGTCATCAGGCATTATTGCGAGGAGGACGGCGCGCCGCACACGGAGCATATCCGCCGCTTTCTCGTCACGGCCGCCGGCGTCGGCATGCTTTACAAGCAGCGCGCCTCGATTTCGGGCGCGGAGATGGGTTGCCAAGGCGAAGTCGGCGTCGCCTGCTCGATGGCGGCCGGCGGGCTCGCGGCCGTCTGGGGCGGAACGCCTGCGCAAATCGAGCACGCAGCCGAGATCGGCATGGAGCACAATCTCGGGCTCACCTGCGATCCCGTCGGCGGCCTCGTGCAGATCCCCTGCATCGAGCGCAACGCCATCGGGGCGGTCAAGGCTGTGAACGCCGCACGCCTCGCGCTGCGCGCCTCGGAAAGCCACAAGGTCTCGCTCGACCAGGTAATCGAAACCATGCGTCAGACCGGCCTCGACATGTCGCGAAAATACAAGGAGACCAGTGAGGGCGGGTTGGCGGTGAACGTCGTCGAGTGCTAATAAGGCGTCTACGGATTTCGGTCGGCGCCGGTTCGCCACGGAATCGAAGCGGGGAGATAAAGCTGTGGTCGACTTCTTCAAGGGCCTCTTTGGTTCGAAAAAAGCACAGCCCGAGCAAACAGCGGCCTATGAGCCGTCGATAGTTGCTGGCGTTTTGGTGGCGGCGGCGCAGGTCGATAATCACTACCCGCAGGCGGAAAAGACGCTCATCGATCGTGCCCTCGCTCTGGAATTCAGACTTCCGCCGGACGCGGCGGCTGCCCTCCGGAACCGCGCGGAGCATGCGACCTCAAGCATGGGCGACGCCCAGGATTTCAGGAAAATGGGGCGGCAGTTCTCGCCCGACAACAAGATCGCTCTCATCGAAGCCCTCTGGCGCGCCGTGCTCGTCGATCACGAAAAGGACTATTGGGAGAACGCCTTCATGCGAAGGACTGCCAAATTTCTTGAGGTGAGCGACGGCGACAGCAAGCGAGCGCTGAAACGCGTCGAGCGCGTCATGCGCCGGGGGAAGAAGCGATGAGGACCGCGTCTTCATCGGTCAACACCGCCGAAGTGGGCGGGGGCGATTCATGCTGGAGCGCCTGAAGAACCTCTTCTCGGCGAAGGCTCACTCGCCCGCGCAATCGGCTGACGACGACGCGTTCGCTGTCGCCGGCCTCCTCGTCGAGGCTGCGCGCAGCGACGATCATTATACAATGGTCGAGAAGAAGCTCATCGATCGCGCGCTCGTTCGCGGGTTCGCGGTGGCGCCGGAAAGCGCCGGCACCATTCGCGTGAAGGCCGAAGCGGCGCAGGCCGAGGCGGCCGACATCTACAAATTCACCAGAAAGGCGAAGAGCTTCACGCCGGAGCGCAAGATTGCGCTGATCGAATCCCTCTGGCGCGTCATCCTCTCGGATGGAGAGAGGAACGATTGGGAGGACGCGCTGGTGCGCAGGGTGTGCGGCCTTATCTATGTCAGCGACATGGACAGCGGCCTGGCACGCCAAAGAATTGAGAAAGAACTCACCCCCTGACCAGCGCCGCAAGATTTCGGCCTCGTTCGACGCCTTGATCCGGGTCAGCCGGGCCGATTTGGGTTATCATGCGGCCATGAGCCAGAGCATCAGTCCCCTAGAACTCGGACGTCTCTCAATCCGCGCGAGCCGGATAAGGCCGCTTCTTGAAATGGCCCTGAATACGGGGGTGAGTCTGCAGCCGGCCCTGCAGGCGGCCGGCCTGCCCGGCTCATTCGCCGGTTCGGCCGCAGACGGAACGATCTCTCTTGCAAGCTTCTTCAGATTGCAGCAGGCGGTCTCGCGCGCTCTCGAGGACGAAACATGCCAGTTATCCGAGCGTCAACTCCTCCCCGGCACGACGGACTTTGTTCTCTCCCGCCTGTCGGGATCGAACTCGCTCGGCGAGGCCATGAAGGTGCTTGCGACCTACTACAATCTCCTCCATGGCGGCGAATTCAACAGCGTGAGGCGGCGCGGATCGATTATCTCTTTGTGCACGGACGATCGGAGATTCCCCTACACCATCAAGAACGACGATTTTATCCGCATCTCGATGGAGTGCGTTCAAATCTACCTCCACTCCATGCTGGCGGCGATTTCCGAGGACGTCGCCGACAAGGCGTTGCGCCGCGTATCGATCGTGCGGCCGCATGGCGCGGCAGACCAGCCGCATCTCGATTTCTGGCGCGCGCCGATCCGGCACGGATGCGAGATCTATGCGCTCGACTATGACGCTGACATCATGGCCCGCAGGATTGCGATGCCGCCGCCGGAATTTCTGACGGCGAGCCGCGTTTATGAGGAGGCGATCCTTCTCATCGAACGTCGCGAGCGCACCGCACCGCGCCCGCACAGCGCCGCCGCGCAGGTGCGCGAGGCGCTGGCCCAGGGCGTCATCGATCAAAAACGGGCAGCGACCTTGCTCGACATGTCGGTCGCCACCTTGCGGCGGCGCCTGACAGAGGAAGGGACCAGCTTTCGCGATCTTCGGCGCGATGCGCTCAACGAGACAGCCAAGGCCCTGCTCGAGAAGCGGCGCGCCATCACCGACATCGCCGATCAGTTGGGTTTTTCGGACTTCCGCAGTTTCAGCCGCGCCTTCCGGGACTGGAACGGCCTGACGCCGAAGGCCTATCAGAGCCAGCAGGACCGCAGCGCAACTTGAACTGCCGGTTCCAGCCGCCCCCCGGGGCCGCTACGCGTCCTCAGCCGCCGAACCCAGCAAATGAGCGAAAATGTCCACAGGACATGATCGCTCATGTCATATCGCGTGAGCCGCCCAGGCCCTTAACCTGATCGTAAAGAATTCATCGGGAGGGCCTTTCCATGCTTCACGTCAGACACGGCCGGCGCCTGGCCGCCGGAATGGGCGTTTCGCTCATCGCACTTATGTCGGGGTCGTCTCCCGTCTACGCGCAGGGAGATGAGGAAGCCGCCAGCGACGAGATCATCGTCTCGGCGCGACGGCGCGACGAATCGCTGCAGGACGTGCCGGTTGCAGTCACGGCCTTTTCGGGCGACGCGCTCGACCAGATCGGCGCCGCGGACCTCACCACCCTCCAGGACATAACGCCCAACGTCACGCTCGAGGCGACGCGCGCCACCAACAACACAATCGCCGCCTTCATTCGCGGCGTCGGCCAGCAGGACCCCGTGGCGGGCTTCGAGGGCGGCGTCGGCATCTATCTCGACGACATCTATCTCAATCGTCCGCAGGCCGCCGTTCTCGACATCTACGATGTCGAGCGCATCGAAGTTCTGCGCGGGCCGCAAGGGACGCTCTACGGCCGCAACACCATCGGCGGCGCTGTGAAATACGTAACACGCCGCCTGAGCGACGATCCGTCGGCGATGCTGCGCGTGACTGGCGGCAATTACGGCCAGTTCGACGCCGTCGGCGTCTTCAGCCTGCCCTTGCTGGATGACAGCGCGATCGGCGATCTCAAGATCGGCGGCGGCGTCGCCTACCTGACGCGCAACGGCTATGGCGACAACATCAACATCGCCGGGCTTGAAAACTACAACAAGGACATCCTCGCGGGACGCGGCTCGGTCGAATGGGATCCGACGGAGAACTTTTCGATTCGCTTCGCCGGCGACTGGACCGTCGATAAATCCGATCCCAAACAAGGGCATCGCCTGCGCGCCTACGACTTCCCGGTGGGCGGCGTCGTCGAGTATCCGGTGCTGGCGGACGAGTTCGATACGCGCTCGGCGCTCAATTCGCCGACGCAGAAGGTTGAAGCGCGCGGCATTTCGAACACCGTCGAGTTCAGGGCGACGGACTCGCTGACGTTCAGAAACATCCTCTCCTATCGCGACGACTACTCGACCGTGCCGATCGATTTCGACTCGCTTCCGATCGTCGATGTCGATGTTCCCGGCATCTACGCCAACCATCAGTTCACTGAGGAAGTCCAGGCGGCCTATGAGGGCGACTGGCTGAGCGGCATTCTCGGATTCTACTATCTCAACGCGACGGCCAAGACGCATTTCGACGCGCAGCTCTCGACGCTGACCGTGTTCACCTCGGCCAATGTCGGCACCGAGACGTGGTCGGCCTTCGGCGACCTGACCTTCGACATTTCCGACCAGTTCTCGCTTGCAGTCGGCGGCCGCTACACGCAGGATGACCGTTCCATGTTCCTGCTGCGGCAGGTCTACTCGTTCGGCTTCTCGCCCTTCTTCGGCGGCCCGCCGCGCGCGCCGCTCGCGACCCAGACGAATATCGACGTCGTTGCGGACTTCTCCGACTTCTCGCCGCGAGCGTCCATCGCCTGGAAGCCGAGCGACGAACACAATCTCTATCTCTCTTACGCGCAAGGCTTCAAAGGCGGCTCGTTCGATCCGCGCTGCGTCGCCGTGACCGCGCCCAATATCGACGGCGACGCCGTTGCCGGCTCGCTCGACATCGACGACCAGCGCGCTTTCTGCCTGTTCCAGCCGGAGGACATCAACACGTTCGAAGTCGGCCTCAAGAGCAACTGGGACGGCGGCCGCTACTGGTCGAACTTCGCGGTCTTCCTCAGCGACTACAAGAACGTCCAGATCCCCGGCTCCTACGGCGTCGATACCAATGGCGACGGGATCGCCGACACCTTCGCCGGCGTCACCACGAACGCCGCCGCGGCGACGCTCTGGGGCATCGAATGGGAAGGCATGCTCGGCCTCGCGCGCGACTTCCTCTCCGAGGGCGACGGCCTCAACTTCCAGTTCTCGCTCGGCTACATCAACGCCGAGTTCGACGAGTATCTCGGCCGCGGGTCGCCGCCGCCGGACGTCACCAATATCGCGGAGTTCCAGAACACGCCGAAGGTCACCGCCTCGGGCCGGCTCTCCTATGACCGCCCGCTGGGGCTCTTCGGCGCCGACGGCGACGTCAATCTCTATACGTCGTTCTCGTACAGAAGCCTGACGCATCAGTTCAACTTCGTGACACCTCTCGATCAGCCGGGCTACGCGCTCTTCAACGCTGGCTTCTCGTGGACGGGCGGCGACGGCCATGTGACCGTCGGGCTGCACGGCACGAACCTCGCCGACAAGCGTTACGTCACTGCGGGCTATGACTTCGTGACGGTCCTCCCCGCCTTCGCCAACACGCCGCTCGGCGCCTCCGGCGTGCAGACGGTCTTTTTCGGCGATCCGCGCCGCTTCTTCGGTACGGTGCAACTCAGGTTCTAGCGGGCCGTGTAGTGGTCTGGCCTGAAAAGGCGGCGAGACTTCCTCCCTGTCTCGCCGCCTTCCCGTTTTCGGGGACGGCGATCCGTCACGGCGATTTGCGAGGCGTGCGATGAAGAGATTTCTGCTGGCCGTTCTGGCGCTGTTTGTTCTTGGAGCAGCGGCGTTCGGTTTCCTGACCTGGCAGGCGCTGCAAGGGCTCGACCCCGCCGCGCTTGAAGCCGAATACATGACGCCCGCAGATCGATTCGTCGAGGTGAAGGGACTGCGCGTCCGTGTTCGTGAAGAGGGGCCGCCGGCAGCGCCCCCGCTCGTCCTCCTCCACGGTTTCACCTTCAGCCTCGAGAGTTTCGACGGCTGGGCAGCCGCTTTATCCTCTGACTACAGGGTGATCCGCTTCGATCTCGCCGGTCACGGCCTCACCGGCCCGGACCCGAAGAAGCGCTACGCGCCGGCCGAGCGGGCCGACTTCGTCGGCGACGTGATGGACGCGATCGGAATCGAGCGCGCCGCCGTCGGCGGCAATTCACTGGGCGGCCTCGCCGCCTGGCGCTTCGCCAGCGCGCACCCCGATCGTGTGGACGCGCTCGTCCTCGTTTCGCCAGGCGCATTCTCGGCCAACGGCGTTTCGGATGCGCCGATTGAGGCTCCAAAGGCCATGGAGGTCTATCTGCGCACCGCGCCGGAAGCCGGCATCCGCGCCGGAATCGCCCGCATCTTCTCGGATCCCTCGAGGGTCTCGGACACACGCATACGGACGATCCAGGACATGATGCGCCGGCGCGGCAACGGCCAGGCGTTTGTCGACTCGATCAACGAATTCACGCTGCCCGATCCGGTCGCCGATCTCCACCGCGTCACGGCGCCGACGCTCATACTCTGGGGAGAGGACGACGTCGTCATCCCGGTCGAACAGAGCGCGCGCGTCGCAGCTGAAATCATGGGCGCGCGCGTGGTGCGCTACGCCAAAGTCGGCCACGTCGCGCAGGAGGAAATTCCCGAGGAGACAGCCGCAGAGGTGAAGGCGTTTCTCGCGGCCGGCTCATGACGGCGACGGCAGGGCCGGCGGCGCCGGCTGCACACGTCGCGACACCCGGATATCGCGCGCTTGTCCTGTTCATCCTGGTGCTCGTCTACACTTTCAATTTCATCGATCGGCAGATCGTCGGCATTCTCGCCGTGCCGATCAAGGCCGAACTCGGTCTCTCGGACACGCACCTCAGTCTCATGGGCGGACTTGCGTTTGCGCTCTTCTACACATTTCTCGGCGTGCCGATCGCCTATCTCGCCGATCGCACAAATCGGGTCTGGATCATGACGATCGCGCTAACGGTGTGGAGCGCGATGACGGCCTTGTGCGGGGTCGCCCAGAACTTCGTCCAGCTGTTTGTCGCGCGCCTCGGCGTCGGCGTCGGCGAGGCGGGCGGCGTCGCCCCGGCCTATTCCCTGATTGCAGACTATTTTCCGCCCAACCAGCGCGCGCGCGCCCTCTCCGTCTATTCGTTCGGCATTCCGATAGGCTCGGCCCTCGGCATTCTCCTCGGCGGCGTCCTCACCAGCTTTCTTGACTGGCGCTCGGCCTTCATCATCGTCGGCGTTGCGGGGCTCGTTCTGGCGCCGGTGCTGAAACTCGTCGTGCGCGAGCCGAAGCGCGGCGGCCTTGATGGCGATGGGACGCTCGCGGCCCCGGCGCCGATCATGGAGGTTGTGCGCGCGCTCCTATCCAAGCCGAGCTTCTGGGGTCTTTCGCTTGGCGCGGCGAGCTCTTCGATGATGGGCTACGGCCTCATATTCTGGCTGCCGTCCTTCTTTGTACGGAGCTACGGCGCGGACCTGCCAGACTTCTTCTCATGGCTGCCTGGCTTTATGCTGCCTGCCGATCCTCAGCCCCTGCTCTACGCCGCCTATTTCTACGCCGCGCTGCTGCTCGTCGGCGGCACGGCGGGGATCTGGCTCGGCGGCGTGCTCGCCGACCGCTATGGGCCCGACCGAAAAGCCGCCTACGCGCTTGTCCCCGCTGTCGCCTTTTTGGCGACCGTTCCCTTCTATCTTCTGGGGGTGCTGACCCACTCGCTGACGCTCGCTTTCTTTGTCCTGCTCGTCCCGACGGCGCTTGGCCTCGTGTGGCTGGGGCCGGTGATCACCGCATTCCAGCACCTCGTGCGGCCCAACATGCGCGCGACGGCGTCGGCGATCTTCCTGTTTGTCAACAATCTGATCGGCATCGGTCTCGGCAATCTGATCATCGGCGCACTGTCAGACGGCCTCAAGGCCGAGTTCGGCGATGAATCCCTGCGCTACGCCATCCTTGCCGGCACGGTGTTCTACGTCCTCGCCGCGACGCTGTTCATTGTTACCGCGCCACGACTGCGCAAGGACTGGGAGGCGTGACCCGCGCATCCGGTGAACGCGCTCCACATCGGAGGGCGTTTACGGATGATCCGCGCGGCGGCTCAAGGGTCAATACTGGAGCGTCAGCGATACTGAGGCCGTGCGGCCAGGTTGCGTGTAGGCGTCGAGAACAGTTGACGAGCTCGCGAGGCCGCGCACATCCGACCACCAGGAGTATTTGACATCCGCGATGTTAAAGACACCGAGCCTGATCGCGGCGTGCTCGCCGAGCTTGAGATAGGCGGTCGCATCGACGATCGTGAATGCCTCCGGCGTGAAACAGCCCGGCGCACCGCAAACGGTTTGATCGACGCGGGCGTCGTTCTTCCCCGCCGAATGCGTCGCTGTGACCCGCCCGCCGAACCGGCCATTGGGATCGCGATAGCTGAGACCGCCCAAAAGCTTCCAGGGATCGATCGAGTTGAGCGGAGATTTGACGGCGCCCGTCTGCTGATCGCCGCGGGTCGCGGACGCTGCGACGGTCGCGCCGAGGCCGTTGGCCCATGCCGCATCAAGCCGGGCTTCGACGCCGCTGATCGTCACCTCGCTGAGATTGACGAACTGGAAGATTGCGGGATCGACGGGCGTAAAGGTCCCGCCGACCTGAATCTGCTCGATGAAGTCTTCATATTTTCCGGCAAAGGCCGCGACTTGCCCCGACCAGGCGCCGCCGAAGATCGAGAGGTCGCGCATGCGAAGGCCGCCTTCGATCGTCTTGCTCGTCTCCGGTTCGAGGCCGGGATTGGGGATCGCCCGATAATTGATGACAACATTGGTGAAGCCGTTGTTGACTTGGCTCGGCAGGGGCGCCTTGAACCCTTTGGCGGCGTTGGCGAACGCGCCAAAATTTCCTGTCGCCCAATAGACGAAGCCGACTTTCGGCGAGACCTTGCCGTCGCTCTGGCCTGCCGTCGATGCGACGAAAACCGGGTCGGCCTCCGGCGATAGTTCGTAGAAATCGTATCGAATCGCCGGGATGATCTTGAGCTTTCCATCGAGGAGGCCGATTTCGTCCTGAAGAAAAAGCCCGCCCAGAACATAGTCCGTGTCCGGAAACGCCTTCGCCGGGAAAAACTCTCCCGCTGGCGGCACGACGCCGTCACGCAACCCCTGCTGGCGCGTGGTCGATGCGTCCGCGCCGATTACAAACGAATGCGCGAGGCCAAGGAACGCCGCGTCGCTTTCCGCTTGCGCCGTGAGGCCGAGAACACGGTTGTCGAAAAGATTGCGCCGGATGCGATCAAGAGCGGCGTTCCGGTCTTCGTCGGCGAACTCGGTCGTTTCGCTGGTCTGATAATAAAGGGCTGCGAACGCCCGCTCGACCAGGCCCTCTCCCTCGTAGCGCCAGTCGAGGCTCAGCCGGCTGCGCCGCGTCTCGTCATCCGCATCAAGATCGATGATGCTGGTCGATCCGAGGGGCGGCGCTGCGCGGGCGGAAAACACCTCCGTGACGATCTCGCGATCGTAGTGCTCTCCGGTGAGGCGCAGGCGATGACCCGGAGCCGGCTCATAAACAAGTTTGGCGAGTGCGCTGTGCGTATCGATGTCCTGCGGATTGGCTGCTGTTCGCGTCGCGTTCGGCGAGCGATTGTCGCCTTGCGTTTGCGTTTCATGGCCCGTGCGGAACGTGTAGGCGATGAGGCCCGAGACGTCGCCGAGGCGCAAGGCGCCCGCTGCCCCGCCCGCATAGCTGCGATCCGCCGATGAGTAGCCGGCGCGCCCGCGCAGGGCGAAGCTACGCTCGCCCTTGAAGAAGTCCTCCGGGTCCTTCGTCATGAAACTAACGGCGCCCGCAAGCCCGTCGCTGCCATAGAGCGCCGACGCCGGTCCGCGCAGGATTTCGACGGATTTCAGAATGTCGAGATCGACATAATCGCCGCGTCCGACGGCTTGCGCGCCGAAGCTGAAGGCGTCCGGAAGCCGGATGCCGTCGACCTGAATGAGAACGCGGTTGCCTTCAAGGCCGCGGATGTTGAAGCCCGCATTTCCATCGCGGCCGGTCGAGGCGCCCGCGGCGGTGAACCGGGACGGCGCGGAGCGCACCGAAACGCCCGGCTCGAACTGGACGATGTCCTTGATGTCTGTCGCCAGTTGATCCTCGATCTCGACGGAATCGATGACGCTAACCGTCGCCGGCACTTCATCGAGCCGACGCTCCTGGCGGGTCGCCGAGACGGAGATCTCATCAGGACCAGCTAATCGCGCTTCAGCCGATGACGCATTCGCAACGACCTGGGTCTGGCCCCGTGCGCTATCGATCGCCCCCAGCGCGATGGCCGCCCCGAGACCCGCGCAAGCCTGTCTCTTCCACGTCGACGCCTTAGCCCCCATGACCGCCCTCGTTAGAACTTGCGACTAATTCGCAATTGCAGCCATATCACGGCAGATTAGAATTGCAAATGCGAACCATTCGCACTAACAGCGAATGCCCGCCGCAGAGTTTTCCGTGGTCGGGCCGCGCTAACGGGAGGGAGTTCATGACGCCGCAACGGTCCGCCTGCATCCGCACCGCCGCCGCCGTCGCAGCCGCCGCAATTCTGGCTGCATGCGCCTCCGCCGGTCCGTCGGCCACAGCGTGGCCCGCCAGCGAGCCGGCCCGAAACGCGGCCGTGGAATTCGAGCGGGATCGCGCCGCGATCCTTGCGATGGCCGGCGACTATCATGTGAGGTTCGACTTCATCGAAACGGTTCCGCTCGCTTCCGGTTATCAGTTGAAGGATCGAAAGATCTCCGGCGGCGATGAAGTCGTCCGCGTCATCGAAGATCGCGGCGATTTCATCAGCCTGCAGCACATTCTCGTGGTGGGCGCAGACGACAAGAAATTCGCCATCAAGCACTGGCGCCAGGACTGGGCTTATGAGCCGAAGGAAGTCCTCACATTCGTTGGCGGCGCCACGTGGACGATGCGCCCGGCGAGTGCGGGTGAGCGTCGGGGCAGGTGGTCGCAGACTGTCTATCAGACCGACGATTCACCGCGCTATGGCGCACTGGCCGCGTGGTCCCACGAGGACGGCGTGTCGGAGTGGGCGGGCCCGCGCGCCTGGCGCCCGTTGCCTCGCCGCGATCAGACGACGCGCGATGACTATCACGCCGTCGATGCGATCAACCGCCACGTTATCACGCCGGGCGGCTGGGCGCATGAACAGGACAACACCAAGCTCGCACTGAACGGCCCGCCTCATGCGCTGGTGCGCGAGGTCGGCGTCAACACCTATGAGCGTTCGGAATCCTTCGATGTCGCCATCGCGGAGGATTATTGGGCGAAGACAAAAGACTTCTGGGCGACGGTGCGGGCTGAATGGTCCCGCATGGAAGAAGAGCACCAGACTTTTGGGCTCACCGTCCAGGGCGAACCCGAAGCCCTCTATGCGCCGCTGATGGAACTCGCGGAAGCGGTCGCCGAAGGGAAGACGCCGTTGCCTGACGCGCAGGCGGCGGCGAGGCTCAAAATCGCCGAACTGACAACGGCGACGCCGAAACCTCTCGAACAGCCAGCGCCGACAGCGTCGAGGCGTGCGCCAGTGCGCCGGTCAGCTTCTATTTCGCCGATGGAACCCTCGCCGTGTTCGACCGTCTCAACGGGCCGCTTCACGCAGTCGGCGGCTGGCGTGTCGAAGGCAGCGAGCTGTTGATGAATTACCATGAGGTTCCGCTTACGATGGATGCGCCGGCAAAGCCCGCCATGCGCTTGGCCGTCCTGGAGTTGACTGGGCAGAAGTTCGTCACGCGCACGGCCGAGGGAAAGATCCGGACCCGGGTGCGTTGTCCGCAGCCGCCTGCGACGTCCGGCGACAAGGCTCAGTAGACGCCCTACGCCCGCACATGAGCCGCGGCGCCGGCGATATACGTCCGCGCGATGGCGCGGTCGTCGCCGATAATCGACAGCGCGAAGAGGATCTCCGCAATGTCGCTGACGCCCCTCAGCCGGCGCTGCAGCATCGGCGTTGCGGCCATATCCAGCACGATGAAGTCGGCCTCCTTGCCCGGCGCGAGATTGCCGACATGTGCATCGATCTTGAGTGCGCGCGCCGCGCCTAATGTGGCTAGATAGAAACTCTTCATGACGTCGAGCGGGCGCCCGCGCAATTGGCTCACCTTGTAGGCGTCCTCCATCACCTCCAATAGCGAGAGGCTGGCGCCGCCGCCCACATCGCTGCCCAATCCGACTTCAACGCGGTGCCTCTCCGCCGAGACCAGATCGAACAGGCCGCTGCCGAGAAAAAGATTGGACGACGGACAGAACGCCGCCGACGCCCCCGCGCGCGCCATGCGCATCCATTCGCTGTCGCTGAGGTGCAGGCAATGGGCCAGCACCGATCGATCGCCGACGAGGCCGTGTTTCTCGTAGGCGCCGAGGTAGTCGGGCGCATCGGGGAATTGCGCGCGCACTTGCGCAATTTCGGCCCGATTCTCGGAGAGATGCGTGTGGAGCAGCACGTCAGGGTGCTCGCGCAGCAAGCGGCCCGCCGCGTCGAGTTGCGCGGGCGAGGAGGTGTGAGCAAATCGCGGGGTCACTGCGTAGCCGAGGCGCCCTCGTCCATGCCACGCCTCGATCAGCGCCTTGCTGTCCGCATAGGCGCTCTCGGGCGTGTCGCGCAGCGCCGCCGGCGCATTGCGATCCATGAGCACCTTGCCCGTGATCAGCCGCATGCTGCGCCGGAGCGCAGCCGCGAACAGCGCCTCGGCCGAGACCTTGTGCACGCTCGCAAATACGAGCGCGCTGGTTGTGCCGCAGCGAACGAGTGCGTCGAGAAACACCTCGGCTTCGGCCAGAGCATAGGCTGCATCGGCGAATTTCGCCTCGGCCGGAAAAGCGTAGCGCTCGAGCCAATCGAGCAACTGCGCCCCGAAGCCACCGATGATGCCGAGCTGCGGGAAATGGACATGCGCGTCGATGAAGCCGGGTGCGATGATGGCGTTGGCGAAGGTCTCGACCGGCGCACCCGGCGGAATCTTGTCTGCGATATCCGCCCACGCTCCCAAACCCGTGATGCGGCCACCTTCGACGAGAAGCCCGCCATTCTCGAAATAGGCCCACGCCGCCGCGCCTGCCTTGGCGGGGTCATCCAGCAAATGGAAGACGCGGCTGCGAAAAGCGCGCACGCCCATCACGCCTGACCCGGCGCGTAGAGCAGCAAAGGCGCTGCCAGAGCGGCCTCGTCGGTGTTCTCGTCCGGCGCGTCGCGATCGATGACCAGAAACTCGCTCGGCGCCTCAAGCGCGAGATTGAAATGATGCCAAACGCCCTTGTGGAGATTTACGCCCTGGCGCGGTCCCGCGACAAACGCCTCGATCAGGCTGGCGTCGAAGACGCCGGCCGGCGCGACAACGACAAGAAACGGCCGGCCGCTCAGCGGCACGAACGCCTGGCTCGATTTCGGATGCCGCTCCATGGTTTTGATGGTGAACGGATAGGCCGGCGGCGTCGAACGGAAAATGCTCACCACGCCGCGCCCGCCGTCCGCATCGAGATCGAGCGCGGCGAGGTCGTGAAAGCGCAGCGCGTGACCGTCGTTGATGGTCCGCGCCGCGCCTCTGGTCTCGATCACATCGCCGAAGCGCGCGAATGCGGCCGCATTCAATGGCGACGGATGGAGCGCTCTCACAAGCCTGCCTCCAGTTTCGCGCCGGCGCGGATCCATGCGCCCAGAGCCGCGCGCTCCTCTTCGGTCATGCCGGTCTCGTTGCCGAGCGGCATGATGTCGGAATCGACAGCCTGCAGCAGAATGCGCGGGGCGTTGAGCCGGATCGCCTCGGGCGAGGTCAGGTCGAGCCCTGCGGCCGGCGCCGGATAACCCGAATGCGTCGGCGCCGCCGCGTGGCAGGCCGAGCAATGCCGTTCGACGATCGCCTGCGCTTCGCTGAAGCGCGCGGGCGCCCCGGCGCGCTTCGCCGGCTTTTGCGATTCGATTCCGATCACCGCGACTGCTGCGAACGCGGCTGCGGCGCCCGCCAACAATAGCGGCTCAGAAGCGCCGCGATTCTTCAGGTTGAAGAAGTGCCGGACGAGAAACCCGGCGGCGCCGAGCCCAGCGAGGATGAGCCAGGCGAGTTCGCCGCTCCACAGCATCGGATAGTGCCCGCTGATCATGATCAGCACCACGGGCAAGGTCATGTAGTTGTTGTGCAGCGAGCGCTGCTTGGCCTGCAGCCCCAGCGCCGGGTCTGGCGCTTTGCCTGCGAGCATCGCCGCGGTCGCCTTGCGCTGGTTCGGAATGATCACCATGAACACGTTTGCGGCCATCACCGTGCCGACCATCGCGCCGACCTGCATGAACGCAGCGCGATCGCTGAACATGCGGCCAAGCGCGTAGGCGACGATCATCAGCACGCCGGCCCAGACCACGGCGAAAATGTCGCCGCGATTGCCCAGCGGCGAGCGGCACACGCCGTCATATACGACCCACCCGCCGGCCATGAACGCCAGCGACAGCGCGATCGCTTCGATGTCGGTCAGCCCAAGCTTGGCGCGATCGATCAGGAAGAGCTCGGCGCCGAGGTAATAGATCACCGAAAACAGCAGAATTCCGCTGATCCAGGTGAAATAAGCCTCCCATTTGAACCAGTGCAGATGCTCGGGCAAAACCGGCGGCGCGACCACGTATTTTTGCTTGTGGTAGAAGCCGCCGCCATGCACGGCCCACAGCTCGCCGCCGACGCCCGGCTTCGGTTCCGGCGGGGGACGCAGACTGTTGTCGAGCCAGACGAAATAGAATGACGTGCCGATCCATGAAATCCCCGCAAGCACATGCGCCCAGCGCAGCGCAAGCTCGATCCACGGCATGATCTCAGACGCCATGCGCCGGCTCCGTGACAGGCGTTCGGCTTGCGGCGGCCGGCCGCTGCGCTTCAAGCGCGAGCAGCATCTCCGCCGCTGTCGCCGCGGCGATCGCCGCGGGCTCTTTGCCCTTCAACCCGATCGCGCCGCCGATCGGACAGGTGAGCCAGCGCACTTCCGCCCCCAGACCGTCAGCGCGCAACTGGCGCTCGAAACGCACGCGCTTGGACGACGACCCGATCAATCCGCAATAGGCGGCGTCGCGGCGCGCGAGAATAGTGCGCACGATTTCGTAATCGAGATCGTGATTGTGCGTGAGAACAAGATAGAAAGCGCCTGACGGAGCCTCACCGACATCCGCGCGCGGATCGTTCGTCAGCGCGGCCCGCGCGCAGAATGCAGGACGAGTGTCGCGCCAGATCAGCCGGAACGGCAATTCTGCAACCGCGCGCGCGACCGCCTCGCCGACGTGACCCGCGCCGAACAGCAGCAACGGAGCGCGAGCATCCTCCTCAGCCGCGGCAGACCGGAGGAGCGCGGCCGCTCCATCGAAGTCGAGGCGCTCGACCTGAGCCGATACGCGCCCGCCGCAGCACTGGCCGAGGATGGCCCCGAGCGGATAGTCGCGCGCCATGCTTCTCTCGCCGCTCGCCAGCAGGACGCGCGCATCCCGCGTGAGCGCAAGCTCGAGGTTTCCGCCGCCGATGGTGCCGAGCTGACCGGCGGACCAGACCAGCATCTGCGCGCCGGCGTCGCGAGGAGCGGAGCCCTTGACATGCAACAGCGTGATCAGCGCGACGGCCCCGCCGCTCTCAACAAGCGCCAGCGCTTTGTTGGCCCACGCACGCTTCATCGAGCCATCCCCGCGACGGCGCGCACTTCGTTCACAGCGCGCAATATGCGCTCCGGCGTCGCCGGCGCGTCGAGATTCGGCATTGCCTTGTGATCGGCCGCCGCGGCGACGGCGTTCGTCAGGGCGGAGAACACCGAAATCGCCAGCATGAGCGGCGGCTCGCCCACGGCCTTGGAGCGATAGATGGTGTCTTCCGCATTCTCGCCGTCCCAGAGCTCCATGTTGAATACAGCAGGCCGATCGCTGCACGCCGGTATCTTGTATGTCGATGGCGCGTGCGTCAGCAGCGCGCCCTTGTCATCGAACACAAGTTCTTCTGTGGTCAGCCAGCCCATGCCCTGAATGAAGCCACCCTCGATCTGGCCGAAGTCGATCGCCGGATTGAGCGAGCGGCCGGCGTCATGGATGAGATCGACGCGCAGCACCCGATTCTCGCCGGTCAATGTATCGATGATGACCTCCGACACCGCCGCTCCATAGGCGAAATAGAAGAAGGGGCGTCCCCGGTGCGCCGCGCGATCGTAGTGGATCTTCGGCGTTGCATAAAAGCCTGTCGATGAAAGCGGCACGCGCGCCAGATACGCCGCCCTCGCGAGTTCCGCGAATGAGAGGCTCGTTGCCCCGGCGTGAACTCGCCCCGAGTCGAAGCGCACGTCGCCTTCCTTGCAGCCATATCGGCCGGCGGCGAATTGAACGAGGCGGGCCTTGATCGTCCGGGCGGCGTCGCGCGCAGCCATGCCGTTGAGGTCGGCGCCGGCCGACGCGGCGGTCGCCGACGTGTTCGGCACTTTGTCTGTCGCCGTTGCAGTGATCTTGACCGCCTCGATGGGCAAGGCGAACTCGGCGGCGACGACCTGCGCCACCTTGGTCATCAAGCCCTGCCCCATCTCCGTGCCGCCATGATTGAGCTGGATGCTGCCGTCCGTATACACATGCACGAGAGCGCCGGCCTGATTGAGATGCGTGGTCGTGAACGAAATGCCGAATTTCACGGGAGTGAGCGCGACGCCCCGCTTCAGGATCTTCGAGCGGGCGTTGTACTCCGCAACCGCCTCGCGCCGCTCGCGGTAATTCGCTCTCTTCTCGAGCGCAGGGATCAGCGCGCCGAGAATATTGTCGTCAACGGTCTGGCCATAAGGCGTCAGGTTGCGCGGCGCCGGGCCGTAAAAATTGGCCGTGCGAATGTCGAGCGGATCGCGCCCCAGCGCATGCGCGATCGCGTCCAGCGCGCGCTCGATCCCCATCATGCCTTGGGGGCCGCCGAATCCGCGAAACGCGGTATTGGACACCGTGTGGGTCTTGTGACGGTGCGAGACGATGCGCGCCGCCGGCAGATAATAGGCGTTGTCGGCGTGGAACATGGCGCGATCGTTGATCGCGCGCGACAGGTCGGTCGAGTAGCCGCAGCGCGAACGCAGCGTAAAGTCCGCTCCCTGAACCACGCCGTCATCGCCGAACCCGACATCGTAATCGATCTCGAAATCGTGTCGTTTGCCAGTGAGCATCATGTCGTCATCGCGATCGAGACAGAGCTTGCATGGCCGCCCCGTCTTCGCCGCTGCGAGCGCGGCCGCTGCGGCGATCAGAGCCGGCTGCGTTTCCTTGCCGCCGAAACCGCCGCCCATGCGGCGCACCTCGATCGTCACAGCATGACCTGGCACGCCAAGAACGTGCGCCGCCAGATGTTGGACTTCGCCTGGATTCTGGGTCGAGGAATGCACGCGCATGTCCCCGTCTTCGCCCGGAATGGCGAGCGCAACTTGCCCTTCAAGGTAGAAATGATCCTGCCCGCCCATCGTCAGCCGGCCCTTCAGACGGCGCGGCGCGGCGGCGAGCGCGGCCGCGACATCTCCCTTGGTCATGGTCTGCGGCGGCTCGATCTCCAGTTGCGCCGCTTTGGCTTCGGCGATGGTCAGCGCCGCGGGCAAGTCCTCGTAGACGACGTCAGCGAGCCTCGCCGCCTTGCGCGCGTCCTCGACATTCTGCGCCGCCACTGCGAACAGGGACTGACCCACATATTGAACGACGCCGTCGGCGAACAACGGATCGTCTCTGATGACCGGTCCGACATCGTTCGTTCCCGGAATGTCGCGCGCCGTGAACACCGCAACGACGCCGGGCGCCTCGCGAACCCGGCTCAAGTCGAGCCTCGTCACACGAGCATGCGCGCGCCGGCTCATGCCGATGGCGAGATGCAGACAGCCCGGCGGCTCCGGAATATCGTCGATGTAGATTGCCGCGCCCGTGGCGTGTTTGGCCGCGCTATCGTGCGCGAGGGGCTCGCCGATGACCTGCTGCGCGTCGGGTTTCGTCTCAGACATCGACAGGCGCGGCATCCAGAATGCGCTCCCTTGTCGCGCCCGCCCGCGCCGGCTCGTTCTCGAGGAAAAACCGCCAGAGGAGATTGCGGGCGGCATCGAGACGATAGGCCGAGGATCCGCGCTGATCCGTCAACGGCTTGAAATCCAGCGCCAATGCATCCATTGCGCGGCGCACGCCAGCCTCACCCCAAGCCGATCCAATGAGTTCCTTCTCGGCGAGCGCTGCACGTTTGGGCACGCCGGCCATGCCGCCGAAGGCGAGCCGCGCATCGCTGACGCGAGCGCCGTCGCGCAGCACGCGAAAACCGCCGCACACTGCCGAAATGTCCTGATCGAAGCGCTTGGAGACTTTGTAAGTCGCAAACAGCGCGCCGGGCGGCAACCTTGGCGCAATCACGCGAGCAACGAACTCACCCCTGGCGCGGTCCTGTTCGCCATAAGCCAGAAAGTAATCCTCCAGCGGCAAGCGTCGCTCATAATCGCCCTTGCGCAGGACAAGTACAGCGCCGGCCGCGATCAGGGCCGGCGGCATGTCTCCGATCGGCGAACCGTTGGCGATGTTCCCGCCGATCGTGCCGCAATTGCGCACTTGCTTCCCGCCGATGCGGCGCACCAGCTCGCCGACATCCGGATGGAAGCGCGCCAGCGCACCCTCCGCTTCCGAATAGCGGACCGCAGCGCCGATCTCGAGACCCGCAGGCGTCTCGCTCAATTCGCGAAGTTCGGGAACATTCATGACCGATATGATGGTCTCGATCTCACGGCGCTGTTTGGTGACCCACAGACCGACATCGGTCGCGCCGGCGAGCAGCACTGCCTCGGGATATTGAAGCGCCAGAGCGGCGAGCTCGGCGACCGAGCGCGGCGCATGGAAGCGGCGCATAGTCCCGCGCGCCTCATACTCGATCGCCAGCATCTCAAAGTCCGGCGCCAGACGTTCCGGTTCGTACCGCCGGTAATCGGTCAGACTCTGCGCCGCCGAGATGATCGGTCCGTAGCCGGTGCAACGACACAGATTTCCGGCCAGCGCATCGTCAATCTCGCGCCGGCTGGTTCCGCCGCCGCTCTCCAGATGCGCAAAGATCGACATCACGAAGCCCGGCGTGCAGAACCCGCATTGCGACCCGTGTTGCTCGACCAGGGCCCGCTGGATTGGGTGCAGCGCGCCGTCGTCGCCGACGAGGCTCTCCGCGGTCCACAATTCAGCCCCGTCGAGCATCGGCAGAAAGAGGATGCAGGCGTTCACAGCCCGCAGAGGCTCTCCCGGCGCCGACACGGCCACCGTGCAGGCCCCGCAATCGCCTTCGGCGCAGCCCTCCTTTGCTCCCGTGCGGCGCAGTCCGGCTCGCAGCCAGCGCAGCAGCGTCACCGTCGGATCCGGATTGCGGATCTCATGCGTCACGCCATCGAGACGGAAGCGCACCACATCGCGCATCGGCTCAGCTCCCCCGATACGTCGTATAGCCGTAGGGAGATACCAGAAGCGGAACGTGGTGGTGCGCGCCCGCATCGGCGACTGCGAAGGCGATCACGATGCGGTCGAGGAACGGCGGATCGGAGAGAGCGGCGCCCCTCGATCTGAAATAATCGGCGGCGGCGAACTCAAGCACGTAGCGCCCCACCCGAAACGCTTCGCCTTCGAGCAGCGGCCGATCGCAGCGACCGTCGCCATTGGTCACCGCTTCCGCCAACAGAGCGCCGCTCTCCGAGCGCAGGCGCACCGCCACCCCGGCCGCCGGCGCGCCGTGCGCGGTGTCGAGAACATGAGTTGTCAGCCTGCCCAAGCGCGTTGGTTCCCTCAGCGGGAATGATGCAACCGGCCCCTTCGGATTGTAAAGCGCCTTATCAAGCGCCTCGATTCGCTCGTATGATCCAATGAGGAGTCCCATGTGAACGGCTATCCGCGCGACCTCAAAGGCTACGGACAAAGCCCTCCCGATCCTCAGTGGCCGGGAGGCGCCAGGATCGCCGTGCAGATCGTCCTCAATTACGAGGAAGGCGCTGAGAATTGCGTGCTGCACGGCGACGCGGGCTCGGAGACGTTTCTCTCCGACATCATCGGCGCCCCGACCTACGCCGCGCGGCACATGAGCATGGAAAGCCTCTACGAGTACGGGTCGCGCGCAGGCGTGTGGCGGCTCCTCGCGCTGTTCAAACGCTTCAATGTTCCGGTGACGATCTTCGCTGTGGCCGAGGCGCTGAAACGCTACCCGGAGATGGTCGAAGCCTTCCTGAAGGACGGCCACGAGATCGCCTCGCATGGGCTGAAGTGGATCGACTACCAGAATGTCGATGAGGCATCCGAGCGGGCCCAGATCGCCGAAGCCGTCGAGATCATTGAGAAGCTCACCGGAGACAAGCCTCTGGGCTGGTATACAGGGCGCACCAGTCCGAACACGCGCCGGCTTGTCGTCGAGCACGGCGGATTTCACTACGATGCGGACGATTACAGCGACGACCTGCCCTACTGGAACCGCCAATACGGCCGGCCGCATCTCATCGTGCCCTACACGCTCGACGCCAACGACATGCGGTTCGCTACGCCGCAGGGTTTCAACACGAGCGAACACTTCCTCACTTACCTGCGTGACACGTTCGACGTTCTTTACACGGAGGGGAAAACCTCGCCGAAGATGATGTCGATCGGCCTTCATTGCCGGCTCGCCGGGCGCCCGGGGCGGTTCGCCGCGATCGAGCGCTTCCTCGCCTACGCCTGCAAGCACGCCGATGTCTGGTTCGCGCGCCGGATCGATATCGCCGCGCATTGGCGCACCCGCTTTCCGGCATGAGGCCGCCGGGCGCCCTTTCCCGCGACGACTTCATGCAGCGCTTCGGCGCCGTCTACGAACGCTCGCCGCAGTTCGCCGGGGCGGCGTGGGACGCTGGCGCGCCGGATGATGAAGCCTCGCTGCGCGCGGCGCTGCGCGCCGCGGTTGAGGATTCAGGCCGGGGCCCCCAGATGGCGCTCATCCGTGCACACCCCGATCTCGCGGGCCGGATCGCGCTTTCCGCGGAAAGCTCCGCCGAGCAGAAAGGCGCCGGGCTCGATCAATGCGCGCCGGAAGAGTTCGCCGCCTTCCAGCAGCTGAATGCGGCCTATACGGAGAAATTCGGCTTTCCGTTCATCATCGCCGTGCGCGGCCTTACCCGCACCCTCATACTGGACGCTTTCCGCCAGCGCATCGCCAACGATCCCGAGACCGAGTTCGCCGCCGCGCTCGGCCAAATTCACCGCATCGCCGCCCTTCGCCTGCACGACCTTTTCGACGGAGCCTGATATGGAGCAAGCCAAGCCCCTCGCAATCGCTGACGGCTGGATCGATTTGCTGCAGCCGCGGCTCGGCTCGGAGGCAGTGTTCGCCAATGACGAGTTCTTCGCGCCGAAGGAACGGCTGATCGATCCTGACGACCCGGTGTTCGTTCCCGGCAAATACGACGATCACGGCAAATGGATGGACGGCTGGGAGAGCCGCCGCAAACGCGGACCCGGCCACGACTATTGCGTTGTGCGGCTGGGTCGCCCAGGCGCCGTTCATGGGCTCGACATCGACACGCGCAACTTCACAGGCAACTATCCGCCGCGCGCCTCGGTCGATTGGATCGTCTCTGATGAGCGCGCTCCCGGCGAGAGCGCATCGTGGCGCCCGCTGCTTGCGATGACGGAACTGAAGGGCGACAGCCGCCATCCGGTCAAGCTGGACCGCCCGCAGCACGTGACGCATTTGCGGCTCAACATCTTTCCCGACGGCGGCGTCGCGCGTCTGCGCGCCTACGGACGAGCAGCTCCCCCGTGGGGCGCCGGGAAACCGTCGCAGCGCGTCGATCTGTTGGCCATGGAGAACGGCGCGGTTCCGATCTTCGCCAACAATGAGCATTTCGGGTGTCTCGCCAATCTCACAGCGCCGGGCGACGCGGCGAACATGGGCGACGGCTGGGAGACGCGCCGCAGACGCGAGCCAGGCTACGATTGGGGCGTTCTCGAACTCGCGAGCCCCGGCACGGTTGAGGAGGTCATCGTCGATACGAGCTACTTCAAGGGCAATTATCCCGATCGCTGCTTCCTGCAGGCCGCGCCCGCACGCGCGCTTTCGCGTGAGGCCTTGATCGCCGAAAGCGGCGACTGGCCGGTCATTCTGGCTGAGCAGAAACTCAGCGCAAACGCGAAGCACCTGTTCACCGCGATCGCGCCGCATGAGCCCGTAGCCTATGTGCGCCTCAATATCATTCCCGACGGCGGCGTCGCGCGCCTGCGGCTCATGGGCCGCGTGGCTTGATCGGGACCTTCCACCGACGCTTCGAGGCCCAAATTCAGACGTAAATATGCCTCGAAAGGACCCCTGCTCGCCCCGACGGTTTTCTGCATCTGACCCGTTTGGACATTGCGGTCGCCTTTCTGCGTGGCCGAACAAGGCGATTGCGGCGGCGAACCTTATGAGAAGTCTCAAACCGATCAAGAGGCCGAAACTGCTGATCGCTGTCCTCGTAGGGCTGGTCGGCGCCGGCGCGACGCTCGCATTCAATCTGCAACCCGAAAAACCCAAATATGAAACCGCCGAAGTGACGCGCGGGGACCTCGAAGTCACGATCTCCGCTTCCGGAAAGATTCAACCGAAAAACTATGTCGATGTCGGCGCGCAGGTTTCGGGCCAGCTGAAAGAGTTCATGGTTGAAGTCGGCGGGACGGTCGGCAAGGGCGATCTGCTCGCCCGGATCGACGAAACGCTGGCGATGACAAAGGTCGATGCCGACCGAGCCCAGCTCAACGAGCTGAAAGCGTCCCTCGCCCAACAACAAGCCTCGCTCGAGCTTTCGAGGGCCAACGCCGAACGCGCGGACATGCTCTACAAGGCGGAGGCGATTTCAAAAGCCGAATTCCAGGCCGCCATGGCGGACCGGAAAATTCAGGCTGCAAGGCTGGATCAGCTGACCGCTCAAATCCAGCGTCAGAATTCGACCCTCGAGGCCGATCTCGCCAGCCTCGGCTATACGAAGATCTATGCGCCGATGGCGGGGACGATCGTTTCGCGATCCGCGGCGGAAGGGCAAACGCTGAACGCCAATCAGACGACGCCGACCATTCTTCGCATTGCCGATCTCTCCCTTATGACCGTCGAGGCCGAAGTCTCGGAGGCCGATGTCCTCAGGGTAGGGAGCGGTCAAAAGGCGTATTTCACAACGCTCGGAAATGATGAGAAGCGATGGCCGACAAGCGTTCGACAGGTGCTTCCCCAGCCTGAGATTCTCAACGATGTCGTGCTCTACAAGGTCCTGCTCGACATCGACAACAAGGACGGCCTCCTGAAGCCGGAGATGACGGCGCAGGTCTTCTTTGTTTCTGGCGAGGCGAATGATGCGGTTCTCGCGCCGGTCGCGGCCTTGAGCACTCGCCGGCGCGGCGGGCCGGCCGCCCGCGACGGCGATGGAGCGCGCGCGCCTCGCACCGACGGGCCCCTGAGCGCCCGGGCGAGCGAAGGCGAAGACCTTGACGCGTCTGATCCGGCTGGAGCGGCTTCACGCGAAAAGATGCGTGCTGCCATGGCGGCGCACCCGGAGGCCGAGCGCATGATCGCGCGCATCATGGTGAATGGCGCGCCCGAGCTGCGTCCCGTGCTTGTCGGCCTGAAGACGCGGGTGCAGGCGCAAATTCTCTACGGACTTGAGCCGGGCGACATCGTTGTCACTGGCGAGCCGGCAGCGAGGCCGGCTGCGGCGCCATCCGCCTCGGCGCCGCAAACCCAGCGTCCGCCCGGCATGGGCCGGCGCGGACCAGGGTGAGGGCCCCAACCGCATGTCACCCTTGATTCATCTGGAGAACATCAGCCGCATCTACGGAAGCGGCGAGACGGAAGTGCGCGCGCTCGACAAGGTGAGCCTTTCCATCGGCGCCGGCGAATTCGTCGCTATTGTCGGCCAGTCAGGTTCGGGAAAATCGACCTTGATGAACATTCTCGGCTGTCTCGACCGGCCGACGTCAGGGTCGTACTCGGTTCGCGGCAGCGACGTTTCGACATTCAATCCAGATCAGCTCGCCGACTTGCGGCGCAACACGTTCGGTTTCGTCTTCCAGCGCTACAATCTTCTGGCGACCGCGTCGGCGAGCGAAAACGTCGAAATGCCGGCCATTTATTCGGGGCTTCCTCTTGAAGCCCGTCGATCGCGCGCGGGCGAACTCCTGCAAAAGCTCGGCATCGGCGACCGAGGACATCATCGACCCAACCAGCTTTCGGGTGGGCAGCAGCAGCGGGTCGCCATTGCGCGCGCTTTGATGAATGATGCTGAAGTCATTTTGGCGGACGAGCCGACGGGAGCGCTCGACCGCGCGTCAGGCGAAGAGATGCTGAACCTTCTCGAAGGTTTGAATGCGGCGGGCCGCACCGTCATCCTCATCACCCATGATCAATCCGTCGCAGCTCGTGCGCGGCGAATGATTACGCTCGCTGACGGGCGCATCGTCTCGGACACCGGCGCGACGAACGCGGCGATCGCTGCGCCGGCGTTCGCAAATCGCACGCAAACGCCCTCGACGTTCCTCCAGGTCCTTGAGGCGGTGAAGACGGCCTTTAGATCCCTGCGCGCCAACCTGTTCCGCACAGCGTTGACCCTTCTTGGCGTCGTCATCGGCGTCTCCGCGGTGGTTGCGATGCTGGCGATCGGCGAAGGAAGTCAGAAGCAGGTGGTCCAGAGCATAGAGATGATGGGGGCCAATCTCCTGTTCGTGCGACCGGGCGCTCCCGGGACGCGCATGCGCGGAGATGCGATCGCCACATTGACGGCTGAAGACGCCGCACGCATCGCCGAGCTCGACAATGTCGTTGCAGCCGTGCCGACCCGGAGCGGGCGCCAGACGTTGCGCGTATCCGACAGCGATTATCAAACGTCGGTCGATGCGGTGACGGCCGACTGGCCCCTCGCGCAAAGCTGGGCGATGGCGACCGGCGCATTCTTCACCCGGGAAGACGAAATGAGGCGCGGGGCTGTCGTCGTGCTTGGCGCGACGGTTGCAACCAATCTCTTCGAAACCTCGCGTTCGGCGGTCGGCCGATATGTCTTTATCGGCGGTGCGCCGTTCGAGGTTGCAGGCGTCCTCTCGCCGAAAGGCGCAACTGCATGGGGCCAGGATATGGACGATGTGGCCCTTGTTCCCTTGTCGACGGGAATGATGCGGCTGTTCGGCCAGAACTATCTTTCATCGATTACGATTGGCGTGGCCGACGCCAGGCGCATCGCCGAAACCGAAGCCGCCGCACATGCGCTGCTGCTCGCACGCCACGGCGCCGAAGACTTTCAGTTGCGCAACACCGCCTCGATTCTGGAATCTGTCGAGCAGACGCAGAACGCCTTTTCGGCGTTGCTCGGATCCGTCGCGGCGATATCGCTCATCGTCGGCGGGATCGGCATCATGAACATCATGCTGGTCAGCGTCACGGACAGGACTCGCGAGATCGGCG
>JBEBFW010000084.1:0-12281 GCA_040081755.1 Parvularculaceae bacterium | reverse complement strand
CCTCCGCCCCGCTCGACGCAGATTGTCCGCGCAAGGTCCGCAACGAGATCGTCACCGGCGCCGACTCGTCGCCGGCCATCGCCGTTTCGCGGGCCGATTCGATCGAGAACCGGCTGGACAAGCTCCTCGTCTTTCTGGAGACCAACGATGTCGCCGGCGGCTGGGCGCCCTTCCGCCCGGCCGGGCTCATCGCGTGGACCCTGATCGGGATCGCCGGCCACAGCCAGGGGGCCGGCCACGCCGCCTTCATCTCGCAGCGCCAGACGGTCGCTCGTGCGCTGGTCTTCTCCGGAACGGAGCCCGCCGTCTGGACTCTCGGCCCCTCGCTCACGCCTTCGGCAAGGCTCTACGGATTCGCGCACCAGAACGAGCCGGGGGTCGCCGGGCTCTACGCGTCGTGGGCGAACCTCACGATGATCGGCCCGCTGACGAATATCGACGCCGGCCCGCCGCCGCCCTTCGGCGCGCGGCAGCTTTTCACCGCGCGCCCGGAGTGCAACGGCTTCTCGACGCTCCAGGCGTTTCACGGCTGCGGCGTGACCAACGGCTTCACGCCCCGCAACGGCGTGGGCGCGCCCGTCTTCGCTTCTGTGTGGGACTATCTGCTCGGGGTCGGCGAGTAGGCGGGCGTGTTTCGGCTAGTCTAGAGCGCGTTCCGAAAAGTGGCGTCCGGTTTTCGGAAGAAACGCGCGACAACTCAAGAATCCGGACCACGTTCTCCGGCTCGCATTTTGGAGAACGTGGTCTAGGGGAAGCGCCGTCCGAGATCGGCGATCGCCTGTTCGACGTCACTGCGCGTCGCCGCGAGCGAGCGATCCGTTGAAATCACGTAGTCGGCGCGCTGGCGCTTCTCGGAATCCGGCATTTGTTTCGCGAGGATCGCTGCGAATTTTTCCGCGCTCATCCCGCGCCGCGCCAGAACGCGCTTCTTCTGGATGTGCGCAGCCGCGGAGACGACAATCACGGCGTCGAAGCCGCGCTCGTAGCCCTTCTCGAAAAGAAGCGGAATGTCGAGAACCGCAAGGCCGGCGCGCGCCGCCCTGGCCGCCTCCAGAAATCGTGCGCGGTCTTCGGCGACCAGCGGGTGCACGATCGCCTCGACGCGGGCGAGCAGCGCCGGCTCGCCCAGCAAGATCTTTGAAAGCCTGGCGCGATCGACGGCGCCGTCGCTGATGCATCCGGGGATCGCCGCCCCGATCGCGCTGACAGCCGCGCCGCCGAGCGCGTAAAGCCGGTGCACCGCTTCGTCGGCGCTCCACGTTCTGGCGCCAAGATCGGCGAACATTTTGAGGACCGTGGACTTCCCCATGCCGATAGAGCCGGTGAGCCCGACGACGATCATGGGCGCGCTCTTTCCGCCAGCGCCTTTTCCAGCAGCAGCCGCAATTCCCGATCGACAGAGGCCTTCGCCCCGAACCAGCTTCGGTATGCGCACGTCGCCTGCTGCATCAGCATTTCCAGCCCATCGAGCGTGCGCAGGCCGCGGGCGCGGGCGGCTCTCAGAAGCGCTGTTTCAACGGGGTTGTAGACGAGATCGGCGACGATCGCGCCGGCGCCGAGAGCCCGCAAGTCGATCTCCAGCGGGGGTTCGCCGACCATGCCGAGGCTCGTCGCGTTGATGAGGAGATCGACGTCGGCGAGCGCCGCCGAACGGTCTTCCCAAGGGATTGCCCGCCCGCCGACGAGGCGCGCAAGGTCTTGCGCGCGCGGCGCATGGCGATTGGCGATGGCGATGCGCATTTCCCCGCCCGCGGGATCGCGCATCTGCGACAAGGCGTGAACGACAGCCCGCGCGGACCCGCCGGCGCCCAGCACGAGTGCGCGACATTCGCCGTTTCTGAATGAGAGGGCTTCAAGCGCCGCCGCAAAGCCCGGCGCGTCAGAATTATCCGCATGCACACGATCCCCCTGGAAGGTCAGCATGTTGGCGGCGCCGATCGCGCGGGCGAGAGCGGTCGCCGTATCGGCAAGCTTCAGAGCGTCCTCCTTGTGAGGGAGCGTGACGTTGACGCCGGCGAACCCGGCCGCGCGCAGCGCCGCGACAGCGCGCTTCAGATTATCGGCGCCAGGCTCGACCAGAATCGGCAGATAGACCGCATCGACGCCTTCCTGCTCCGCCCAGTGACGATGAATGAGCGGGGAGAGCGAGTGCCCGATCGGCCAACCGATGACGCCGGCCGTCTTCGGACGCGCGTTCATCGGAAAAACTCGAACCCTTGCGCGCGCAAGAAGCCGAGCACGGGAAAGAGGGAGAGCCCCAGAATCGAAAAATAGTCGCCTTCGATGCGCTCGAAGAGATGCGCGCCCAGCGCCTCCACCTGGTAGGCCCCGACGCTCGTGAGGACCTCGTCGCCGGCCCGTTCGAGGTAGCGATCGATTTCGGCGCGGCTCATGGCGCGCATGTGGAGGGTCGGGCGCTGCAAGCAGCGGAACAGGACAGCGCCGTCTCTGGCGATCGCCACCGCATTGATCAACGTATGCGCCTCGCCCTGGAGCGCGACGAGGCGCGCGGCCGCTTCCTCGCGCGAGCGCGGCTTGTCGTAAAGGCGGCCGCGATGCTCGAGGATTTGATCCGAGCCCAGAACAAAGACGCCCGGAGCCGCGACGGCAAGCGCCTTGGCGTCGGCGAGGGCCTGCGCCACTTCTTCCAGCGGCTCGCCCTCCATGCGCTTTTTGACGGCGCGCTCATCGACATCGGGCTTGCGCACCTCGAAGGAAACGCCGGCGTCGCGCAGGATCCTCGCCCGGATGGCGCTGCCCGAGGCAAGGATCAGCTGCGCCGTCATGACTGGTTCTGTTTGGCGGAGAGCTTGGTCAAGATGGCGGCGGCCGTTTCCTCGACCGACCGGCGCGTCACGTCGATCGTCGGCCACTGGTGCTTTGCGAAGAGACGCTTCGATTTCAAGATCTCCTCGCGAATGGATTCGATATCCGAGTAGGCGGCGGCCTTGTCCTCGGCGTTCATCGCGCCGAGGCGGCTCGTTCGTATCTGGGCAAGCCGCTCCGGCGATCCGTGCAGGCCGACCACCAACGGCTTTTTGAGGCCAGCCAGCATCGGCGGCGGCTCGGCCCCGGGGATCAGCGGCACGTTCGCGCATTTGACGCCCCGGTTCGCCAGATACATGCAGGTCGGCGTTTTCGACGTCCGGCTGACGCCGACAAGGACGACATCGGCCGCCTCAAGGTCCCAGGTCATCTGCCCGTCGTCATGGGCGAGCGTGTAGTCGATCGCCTCGATGCGCCTGAAATAGGCGTCGTTCATTTCATGCTGGGCGCCGGCCTTGCCGGTTTGCGCAAGCCCCAGATAGTCGGCGAAGGCGGCGAGGAGCGGATCGAGCACGGAGACGGCCGGCATCTGCATTTCCGCGCAGCGCGCTTCGAGAAAGCGCCGGAGATCCGGGTTGACCATCGTATAGAGCACGAGCCCCGGCGCCGCCTCGATCTCGGCGAAGACGCGCTCGAGCTGCGGCCGCGAGCGGATCAGCGCGTACATGTGTTCGAGCGGCTTGGCGGCGGCGAATTGCGAGGTCGTCGCCTTCAGCATCGCGTTCAGCGTTTCGCCGGTCGAATCCGAGACGAGGTGCACATGAAAATAGCTGGCGATCGGAAGCCGCGCCGGCCCTGCTGTTGTCTCAGCCCTGGTCATGACGCGGGGATATCTCCCTGAAAACGGGGGGCGGCGGCGGCCAGGACCATGAACAGCTCCCGTCTTCCGAATAAGGCGCCATCAAGGCGCCCATGGAAATCTCAAACCTGAAACCTCGGGTCTGTCCATGGGGAAGCGTTCGGCACATTGCAAAACCCGTTTTTGCGGCAGGATAGCGGGGAATCTTTTGTCCTCTTTTCAGGCGACTGACTCTGTTTCCAACAAGCCGGGGAGATTTTTTTCCATGCCGAAGACCGCTAGGAAATCCAATCGCTGGCGGCTGGAAGCCTGAAGGAAATTCCGGTCTTCCCCAGTTTCCCGGCCTACTATCAGATTCATCTCTTCTAAGAGAGGTTTAAGAGCTAATGATCGCCAAAGGGAGGAAGCGCCGGAACTCGAAGTTCCTCGGCGCGCTTGCCGGAGAGGCGTTCAGTGCGCCTCCGGTCTGGTTCATGCGCCAGGCCGGGCGCTACCTTCCCGAGTATCGGGAGACACGAGCCAAAGCCGGTTCGTTCCTCAAGCTCTGCTTCAACCCGGACCTCGCCGCAGAAGTGACGCTCCAGCCGATCCGACGCTTCGACCTCGATGCGGCGATCCTCTTCTCCGACATTCTGGTTATCCCCAAGGCGCTAGGTCAGACCGTCACGTTTGTGGACGGCGAGGGGCCGCGCCTGTCGCCGCCGCCGACGGCGAAGGACCTCGAGAGTTTTGCGAAACGCTCGGCTCGCGACGAACTCTCTCCCATATTCGAGACGGTGCGCCGCACGCGCGCCGCGCTGGCGCCTGAGAAAGCGCTCCTCGGCTTTGCCGGCGCGCCGTGGACGGTGGCGACCTACATGCTATCCGGCGGCCCCAGCGACGATCCGGCGAGCCTTCGCTCGATCTGCTATCGCGACACGGCCTTTATTGAAGCGCTCATCGATGTGCTGGTGCGGGCGACTGTCGATTATCTCATTGCGCAGGTTGAAGCCGGCGCCGACGCGCTGCAGCTCTTCGACACCTGGGCCGGCGGATTGCCGGAGTCGCTCGCCCGTAAACTCTCCCTTGAGCCGCTGCGGCGGATCGCGGAGGCCGTCAAACGCGCCCACCCCGATGTTCCGATCATCCTGTTCCCGCGCGGCGTCGGCGCGCTGGCGCCTCGGTATGCAGCGCTTCCCTGCTGCGACGCGCTGAGCATCGACACTTCGACGCCCTGGCCTTGGGCGCGCGCCGAGATCGCGCCCCACGCGACGGTTCAGGGCGGCTTCGATCCGCTGCTCGTTGTCGCTGGAGGAGAGGCGATGGAGCGCGAGGCGCGGCGTCTCCTCAGCGCCTTCAAGGGCGTTCCTTACGTTTTCAATCTCGGCCACGGGTTCACGCCGCAGACGCCGCCGGAGAATGTTGCGCGGCTCGTTGCGATCGTTCGCGAGGAGGCCTGAACCCCAAATGCGCGATTTCCTTCTCTCGATTTATCCGTGGATCAAGGCGCTGCATCTCGCGGCCGTCGTCGCCTTCATGGCCGGCATGATGTATCTGCCGCGCCTCTTCGTTTATCACCATCAGTCGGAAAAGGGCGGCGAGGCCGAGCGCTATTTCACCCTGATGGAGCGCCGGCTACTCATGGGCATCGTCAGCCCGGCGCTGATCGCCATCTGGCTCCTCGCCGGCCTCATGCTCTACGCCAACCCGGCGATCATTCGCGAACCCTGGTTTCTGGCGAAGCTTCCGGTCGTGGTCGCTCTGGCCGGCGTCCACGGCTTCTACGCGACCGCTGTCCGCAAATTCGGAACGGGCGAGCGCCCGCGCTCCGAGCGCTTCTGGCGCATCATGAACGAGGTCCCGTTCCTGATGATGCTGGCGGCGATTTTTCTGGCGGTGGTGAAGCCGGGGTGAGCGGTGGAATTGCGATGAACCGGACGGCGAACATGGCTGCCGCCTGCTGCCTTGCAGTTGGCCCCCTGCCGGTCAAAGCAGGGGGCCAACGCGCTTGCCGGCTCTCCCGTGTCGTCAGTTCGCCTCAGAACGTTCGCCGCTGACGACGTATGCCTCATCGCTGTAACTCACCAACAACGGACTGGCGCGCGGCGGGGAATAGCGCGCCGACACGCTGTGTTTGCCAGGCTTCAATCGGTCGATGGTCAGACGAGCTACGCCCTGCTTGTCGAGTTTGACCGGCGCGCCGGCCTTTGCGCCGTCGATCATGAATTGCACCGTTCCGTTCGGCGCGCCCTTGCCGGAGGAGGATCGGCGCGCGACCGCCGCGGTGAGGACCGTCGGCTTGCCGTTGGTCGCGCGCTCGGGGCCGCCAAGAGTGACTTTTGTGGCGCCCGCTTCGATACGCTCGCTGACGAGATACGCCTTGGCGAAACCGGGATCGCCCGTGATCGCGACGTCGAAGGCGCAGTTTGCCCTGCGATTCTCCTCGCGGACCGCACGGCAGAGCTGTGCGGCGACTCCGCGATCCATCGGCTGGGCGACCGGGGTTTGCGGGATGACGCAAGGCGGATTTTCCGGCGGCCACTTCTTGTTCTCGAACGTCGCGGGCGACTCGCCCGGGGCGTAGTCGAAGAGACTTGTCGAGCCGCTGACGCGCCAAGCGTCAGCGAAGGTCTGATAGAGATCGATGTATCGCTGCGCCGCCGAAGCAGGTTTGGCGCCCAACGAAGTGTTGTTGGAAAGCAGGGGCAGCCAGCTTCCCGGCGCGATGTCGCCCATGAGGCCCTCGGACGCAGGGGTGCGGAAAACGCTGAGGTTTAGATACCACCTATTGTGTGGCGCGCCCCAGAAGTTGGACGTTGCTGTAAGACTGGTCCCGTCGGGAAAATCGATGTCGATCCCCTGACCGGCCGGAGCGGCGGAGACGCGCGCGCCGGGTCCGATGCTGGTTCCCGCCGCGGTGAGCGCCGTCGCCACGCCGTCGATCCTCGCGATCATGCCCTCAGGTCCCGGCTGATAGGTGACGCGCCGGCTGCCGACGCGCGCTGCGAGCGCGGTGTTGAGGCTGACGCACATGGCGAGAGCCGTGTGAGCATTCGCGATCGGCGGCTGCGTGCTGACGGGCGACTGGCGGGTCTGGATTTCGAGGCCATTGCGATCGCGCAAGGCAATGAACTCCCCCGCACTCTGGAAATCGTAATGGACCCCGTCCACGGTTCGAATGTGCGGATCGCCGTCATCGAAGGTGTCATCGACGGCGCCCCAGTAGAGAAGTTTGTTTGGCGAGCCGGTCCCTGGATCGACGACGCCGGCCCATCCGGCTGTTCCCGGAAACACGTTGGCCATGAGGTCGATGCGCGCCCAGACCTGCGCGGGCGTCGAGCTAGGGTAGCTCGCAAGGTAACGCGCCGCGACGCCAGCGACATGGGGCGCGGCCTGCGATGTGCCGTTGAACACAAGGGTCGCGGTGTTGTTCGCAATGCCCGTGGCGCGAATGCCGACTCCAGGCGCGAAGAGATCAAGGCAAGTCCCGACATTCGAAGTGAACCGGCGCGTGTCGTTGGCAGGGTTCACGTTCCCGACGGTGATCGCTGTTGGCTCGCGAGCCGGAGAGCGGTTGCACGCGTCGAATGTGGTGGTGGCGGTGCTGTCGTTGCCCGCCGCTACGACCACCGTCACCTGCGCAGCCACGGTATTGGCGATGGCCGTATCAAAAGGCGCAAACACGCCGGACCCAAGGCTGAGGTTTGCGACTGCTGGCAGCGTCGGATTGGCGGTCTTCCAGACGATAATCTCATCCAGAGCGTCGATGGCGTCATTTGCGTCCCCGGAGCCGGCGCAATCCAGAACGCGCGCCGCATGAAGCGTGACGCTCTTTGCGACGCCGTAGGTCGCGGCGCCGAGGATGCCCGCGACGTTGGTGCCGTGGCCGTGGCAATCGACGTTGCCGCCGATGGAATCGTAAAACCAGGACGCGCGGCCGCCGAAGTCGACATGAGTGACGTTGATGCCCGTGTCGATGACGAAGGCGTGCACGCCGGCCCCGGCGCCGTCATAGTCGTAGAACCCGTCCATGGGCGGCAACCGTTCCGTAATACGGTCAAGGCCGACATTGTCGGTCGCCGCATTGATCGGCTGGTTTGTGATCGCGTTGATGGAAATCCGCTGGTCGGCCGCGATGTAGTCGATGTCCGGAATCGTTCGCAGCGTTTCGAGCGCGACCTTGGCGCGATCAGGCTCGCGGGGCAGCCGGACGCTGAAGCCGACAAGCGCTCGCGTGTACAGATGAATGATTTCACCGCCCATCGCCTTGATCCGTTCGGCGGCGGCCGCGACCGAGGCGGCGGGCGCTCCTCGCTTGAAGACGACGATGTATTGGCCAGAAATGGCCGCTCCGGAGGCTTCATTGGTGACCGGAGCCGGCTCCTTCCGCTCGTTCGGCTGCGCAAGGGCGGAGCTTGAAAAAGCGACGAAAGCCAAGCCGGCGATGGCAAGCGGCGCAACACTTCCGAAAAGGGACGAACGGCGTATCTGGCGCAAATCCACGCCGGACGCTTGGCGAGCGTCGCTCGCACGAACGACTAGTGCTTTGGACATGGACATTCTCCCGAGATGTGACTTGGTTGACGGCTGGCGCTGCTGGCCATGCCGAAGTCAAACTCCAACCGACGGAGACGCAACCAATATCGGGAAGCCTAGGACAAGAGCGCAGGCGTTGCGAGGAGTAGTCAGGGACGGGAGTGACCTTGATCACAGCGGCGCTGCGCTTGTTTTGGGGGCGTTGCCTTTGATACAATCCGAGGCATGCGCCTCCTTCTGGCTATGATGGCTGTGATCGGAGTCCTCGTCGGTCCGGCGACGCTTTGCGCCTCCAACATCGCCGGCCAAACGCAGATCGCGCCTCACGACGATGGCGACGGCTGCAACCCCTCATCGCTTGGCGACGCGCCCTGCATTCTCTTGTGCGGCGCCATTCCGTCTACAGCGGAGATGGTATTCGCTGCGCTGTCCCACGGCGCTCCGGCGCCCAAGGCGATTCCGGGCCCGGTCGGCGTCGATGTCTCGCCTCCGACGCCGCCGCCGAAGCAGGCCCCAAGCGGACGAAACGAGTTTTCACACAATCAAGGAGAATTGACATGAGACGACTTCTAGCACTCGTCAGCACGATGACGCTCGCCGCCGTAACGATGGCGGCGGCGGCGATGCCTGACAAGCTCGTCGCGGCGATCGCGGCGTGCTGCGAAGCTGGCGGCGCCTGCTGCGGCTCCGGCTGTTGCTGAGCCGGAAGGCTCGATTACCGGAAGCACCCGGGGGAAACCCCGGGCGCTTTCATCATGCGCCCGCATTGACCGCCCGCATTGACCGTTGACGAACCGGCCGCGCAGCCTATATTGGCTGACTCATCTCCTGTGGCGCTGCAGCCAGCGCGCCAACCCTTTCAAACGCCGCCTCATCGCCGCCCCTATCGGGGGCGCGCCGATCTTTTCCCTCGCGCCAAGGACCCCCCATGTCTCTTCCCGCCAAAATGTCCCTTGAAGACCTCAAAGCCAAATCGCCGACGGAGCTTCTCGCCTTCGCGGAGGAACTGCAGGTCGAGAACGCTTCGACCATGCGTCGCCAGGACATGATGTTCTCGATCCTCAAAGAGCTCGCCGATCACGACGTCGAGATCAATGGCGGCGGCGTCATGGAGGTTCTCTCCGACGGGTTCGGGTTCCTCCGCTCGCCGGAAGCGAACTATCTTCCCGGTCCTGACGATATTTACGTGTCGCCCTCGCAGATGCGCCGCTTCGGCCTCCGAACCGGCGACACCGTGCTCGGCGAGATCCGCTCGCCCAAGGACGGCGAGCGCTATTTCGCCCTTCTGAAGGTCAGCACCATCAACTTCGAGGACCCGGAAAAATCGCGCCACAAGGTCCATTTCGACAATCTGACGCCGCTCTATCCGGACGAGCGCCTGAAGATGGAAGTCGAGACCGAGGAGGGCAAGAAGAAGGACCTGACCGCCCGCGTCATCGATCTCGTCGCGCCGGTCGGCAAAGGCCAGCGCCAGCTCATCGTCGCCCAGCCGCGCACCGGCAAGACAGTCATCTTGCAGAACATCGCGCATGCGATCTCGATCAATCACCCCGAATGCTTCCTGATCGTGCTTTTGATCGACGAGCGCCCCGAGGAAGTGACCGACATGCAGCGCTCGGTCAAAGGCGAGGTCGTCTCCTCGACCTTCGACGAGCCGGCGACGCGCCATGTCGCGGTCGCCGAGATGGTGATCGAGAAAGCTAAGCGCCTCGTCGAGCACGGCCGCGACGTGGTGATCTTGCTCGACTCGATCACGCGATTGGGGCGCGCCTACAACACGGTGGTGCCGTCATCCGGCAAGGTTCTGACCGGCGGCGTCGACGCCAACGCCTTGCAGAAGCCGAAGCGCTTCTTCGGCGCGGCGCGCAACATCGAGGAGGGCGGCTCGCTGACCATCATCGCGACGGCGCTGATCGAGACCGGATCGAAAATGGACGAGGTCATCTTCGAGGAGTTCAAGGGCACGGGCAACTCGGAGATCGTCCTTGACCGGAAGGTCGCCGACAAGCGCGTCTTCCCGGCCATCGACATCCTGAAGTCGGGGACCCGCAAGGACGAGCTCATCACCCCGAAGGACCAGCTGCAAAAGGTCTATGTGCTCCGCCGCATCCTCTCGCCCATGGGCACCTCGGACGCGATCGAGTTCCTTTTGGACAAGCTCCGCCAGACCAAGCGCAACGCGGACTTCTTCGATTCGATGAATACGTAAGGCGCGCCGCCGAGTAGCGGTGCGCCTGGCGCCGAGCCGATGGGCTTGGTCGCAGCGCCATGACAGTTGGCGCTCCGTAATGTAGCCTCAGCGTGGTTCTTTGTGAGGCGGTCATGCGCGCAATTCTCATGGTTCTCGCCATCGCGGCGCTGGTCGCGGGGCTTTGGCCGCAACCTTTCATTTGGGCGGACTGGAGAACGCCGTTCCAGGAGGCCGTGGCGCAAGACGACTGCGTCGCGGCGGAGCGCATTTTGAATTTGCTGGCGCTAACAGGGCATGACGGCGCTTCCTTTGAGGCCGCAGCTCAATTGGGGAGGTTGCGAAAGTGCCGCTACGCAGACGCCGCCAACGCGAAGGATACCGAAGGCTATGCGGCGCAGTCCGACGCCTACGAAATGGATTTGCTCACGTCGATCCGACGAACTTCGTTCCTCGGCACGCGCATCGTCGAGCAGATCGAGGGCAGGCCGCGGTCGAAAGACCAAGCTTTTAGGGAAGCCGAAAGACTTTGGTATTCCGTGTGGAGAGAATGTTCTGACAAATATGGCGAGGGCTACAACGGCCTCGCGAACCGGAGGCTTCTGAACTACGCGCTCTCACACGACGATCTTACTACGGACGATATTTACAGAATTAGTTACGAGCAGCTCGCGTTCTGCGCGCACGCCAAAATCCAGATCGTCAAGCTCATGGAAACCAGCGCGCGGTCGGAGCGAGACCTCGACCTGACGGCGGACGCGCTGCACAGCCTTTGGTTCGACGCCCAGTTCGCGCCGGATCAGTCGCGGGCCATCGCAGTTCTGGTTGCAGCCTTGGAAGGCAGAGGCAAGAAGGTGTTGGCGCTCACGGAATGGGGCGTGCCCGGCGGGAACAACTGCTCAATCTCATACCACGCGCTCGGATCCAAAGATCTGTGGGGGTCCAATTTGTGCGCCGAGAAAACCCTCGCGGCGGGCCAGGCGCCGGAGGCCGCGTATTTCGCCCGCCGGGCGCGCCGCCTCGGCGCGCGCGATATTGACGCTATCCTACGGATTGCCGAACAGCGGCTGTCGGCTGAGTGCGCCTCGACTGTCGCGCGCCTTGAGGCGCAAGAAGCCGCCGATCAGGACAACCCGCGCGATTTCAAACGGGTCGATCAGCAGTGGGAAGGCGACGCCTGCGCCGACGAATAGCGGCGAGGCGCAAATCGGCGGGCGCCGGCCCTCGCATGAAAGGCGCCGCGTTTGCCGCCGGGCTGCGGGATGTAAGCTATTGCATACAACCCAAAGTGTATGCTATCGCATGCAAACCACAGTGTAAGCGAGCGCATACATGGCTGACATCCAGTTGAGAACGCCGCGAGATTTCGGCGCGGTCATTCGCGAGCGCCGGCGCGCGCTCGGGCTCGACCAGGCGGCGCTCGCCGCGCGCATCGGCGTCAGCCGGCTCTGGGTGAGCGAGGTCGAGCGCGGCAAACCCGGCGCGGGGCTGGGACTCGTCTTGCGCGCGTTGGCCGCCCTGGACATTGAACTCACATCGGAAGTCACTGCCGACAACCAGCCCGGCGAAGCGACCGCCATCAACGCGGTTATCGAGCGTGCGCGGGGAAAGGCTCGCAAATGAGCGAACTGATCGCACTCCTAGACGGCCGCGAAGTTGGAAATGTACGACACGAGCGCGGACGGCTGAGCTTCGTCTATTCCGAGGAATGGCGCGCGGCGCGAGAGGCTTATCCGCTGTCGCTGTCCATGCCGCTTGCGGCGACGGAGCACCCGAATGCCGCGATCGAGCCTTTTCTGTGGGGCCTCTTGCCGGACAACGAGCGCATCCTCGCGGCATGGGCTCGGCGATTTCAGGTTTCGCCGCGTAGCGCCTTCGCGCTGATCGCGGAGGTCGGCGAAGACTGCGCCGGCGCCGTCCAATTCGTCCGGCCGGAACGAAGGGATGCGCTGC
>JBEBFW010000297.1:0-3294 GCA_040081755.1 Parvularculaceae bacterium | reverse complement strand
TCCAGACGCTGCGTCCTACCTATGGGACGATGCAGGACCTCAACGACCTCTACTACTTCGTCCAGGTGGTCGACCATCGCGGATTCGCGGCCGCCGGCCGGGCCCTCGGCGTCCCGAAGTCGAAGCTGAGCCGGCGCCTCCAGGAGCTCGAAGAACGCCTCGGCGTGCGCCTGATCCAGCGCTCATCGCGGCGATTTTCGGTGACCGAAATCGGCCGCGAGTTCTACGACCGCTGCCGCGCCATGCTCATCGAGGCTCAAGCCGCCGAAGAGGTGATCGCCGAAGCGACCGCAGAGCCGCGAGGGTCGCTGCGCGTCGCCTGCCCGACCGCGCTCATCGCCTTCCAGTTCGGCGCGCTCTTCGCGCGCTTCATGAAGGAGCATCCGGGCGTCGATCTCCATCTCGACAGCACGCATCGCCGCATCGACGTCATCGCCGAAGGTTTCGACGTCGCCATTCGCGTGCGCTTCCCGCCGCTCGAGCCGACCGATCTCGTGATGCGGAAACTCGACGAGAGCACGCAATGCGTGGTCGCGAGCCCTTCGCTCGCGCCGCGCGCGCTTCATTCGCCTGCGGATCTTTCCGCACTGCCGAGCCTCGATCAATCGCGCACCGATCGCGATCATGTCTTCCGGCTCGAACGTGCCGGTGGCGAGACCGCCGTCGTGGCGCACAAGCCGCGCCTCGTCACCGACGACATGGCGGCGCTGCGCGAGGCGGCGCTCGCCGGAATCGGCGTCGTCCAATTGCCGACCGTCATGATCTATGAAGATGTCGCGGCGGGCCGCCTCATTCACGTCCTCCCGCAATGGCGACCAAAAGCCGGAGTCGTCCACGCCGTCTTCCCCTCGCGGCGCGGCCTCCTCCCCTCCGTCCGCGCGCTGCTCGATTTCCTCGCCCGCGAATGCGCCGCCGCGCGCCTGGCAGCGGACCGGGTGACGGGCAAGGTTTGAGTCTGATCGATCCGACCTAACCCGACGGTTGGGGGTGATGATCGAAAAGGCGAAGGCGATAGCCGACGCAGCGTTCACGCCCGCAGCGCAACGAAGGACGGCGAACTTTTTTGTATTGCGCGAGGAATGGCGGCTCTCGGGCCGCCAGGGGAAAAAGTTCGCCGCCGCCGTTGCGTCCGGGGCGATCGAGGCCGTGGCCGGCTTTCGCCCAGATCAAGCCAATCGAGGTTGCTTGGACGCAGGTTCGAAGTTCGAATCCCGGACGAACCGACGAACCGGTTGTCTGGCTTGATCCGGCCCAGCGGGCGCACCAAGAATTAGGTTCTTGAAATCACCCTTACGTATGAACGATCGTCGAACGATTCTTGTCCGGAATAACGACCTTTGGCAGCCTTGAACCGTTGGAACAAACCTGGGTCATCACGCAAGAGGTCGAAGAGCGCAGTTTCAGTCTCTCGAAGAGTGCCTAGCACATAGGGGTAGCCGTCCGTTGCCAAAACGACTTCGGTCGCAGCGCCAAGTATAGCAAACTCTTCAATGAACTGAGTGGGTATTGGTTCTCCGTTAACAACTCCGTACCCAAGAGGATGCTCTGCGCGGTTGGAAAACGCCCGCTGATACGTCAGGTAAGCGCCCACAATGTTTCGTGCGGGGTCGTCGCTTAGCAGTTGACCAAGCTCCGCGCCTTCCAAAAGGGACGCCTCGTTAATAACCGAGCGCATGTCGGCCAATATTTTTTCGACGGGCAAGGTAGTTTGATAAACATCATTCGCCACTCTAATGGTACAATCTCCAATTCGCCAAATAACGCTCCTTTTACGATTTAGCAGCGCAAAAAATAATCCACCTGAATTCTTCAATTCTTTGATTGGTACGTCTTTTTTTAGCTCCCTTATAGCCCGAGTTAAGGCGTTAGCCAGTTCAACTGCGTCCAAACCCCCATCGGTTTCGACAATAATTGTCGAAGCCACTTGAATCATTCTTTGGACAAATTCACTTGTTGGTACTGACGGTCCACCCGCACCGTCAAGCACGCCGACAAAATCACGGCCATCAACAATGCAGTCTTCAGAGTAGCCGCTTTCGATGAATTTGCCTTTACTGAATGTTTCAACCACTTGAAAGTTCATTGTCATAAGCCCCCCTAATGAAAAGTGGAGAAGGAATCCCCTTTTCGCTCTGAAGATCGTTGACTGCGAGGTCCCATGAATATGGAGTCCAAGAATCGACGGAAAATTGATAAACTTCGTCGAATCTTTGCAAGAACTCCAATAGTCTCATGTTCATAATTTTTTTTCGGAACAGATCAAACTTCACATTGCCACGAATATTCAGGTTCTCGACGTGGTGAGATATCAATATTGATGGCTTGACGACGGATAGCAGTCGGAAGGAACGGTCCAACAAAGAGTATTCTGCTCCCTCGATATCGCATTTTATGAACACATTTCTTAAACTACATAGCATTTTCATAACCGCAAGGGAATCTACCGCCTCCGCGTTGAAATTCCCCGTAATCTTTCTCACGGAACCGCCGCGTTTGTGCAGGTCGAAAATGCTTGTTTCGCTGCTGCCAAAATTGTCGTTATAAAGTGTTATTTTGCCATTGTCGTCGCCAAGCGCCAAGGGAAATATCGTTATTCGGCTTGCTAAATCGGGGTTGGCGGCAACATTCTTTTCCAGAGCGTCGAGCGCGACGGGATCAGGCTCGAACGCGAACACATGCTTTGCGATTTGTGCCGCATATATCGCCGTTGGTCCAATCCACGCGCCAAGGTCAACAAAAACATGATCTGAGGTCAGGAACCGTTCAAAGGCCAAGAACGTCTCCGGCTCCCAATCCCCGTTCTTGTATTCCTGCCAAAAAGAAGGATGAATGGCGTCGTCAATATCTCGATAGCTTCGGTCTGTGGCCTCATCGACAAGGAACGCTCGTCCGTTTCTAGATATTTCAATCAAGCCCATGAGTGATCTCCGAAAATTAGGGTGTAGACTCAAATCAGGAACCACATTCTGAGGGCGACGAGAGCGACGGCGGCCTCGAAGTTCCGCTTGAGCTTATCATACCTTGTGGCGATGCGCCTGTAGTCCTTGAGGAAACAGAACGCGCGTTCGATGAGATTTCTCTCCTTGTAGAGTTCGCGATCGTAGTCGGCGGGGGCGTGTGCGCTCTCGCGCGATGGGATGACCGGCGTCATGCCCGCGTCTTCAGCGGCGGCGCGCAGGTCCTGGCTGTCATAGCCTTTGTCGCCAATGAAGAAATCGGCGTCGCTGTCGCCGGTCAAGATCAGCGGTTCGGCGACGGCGGCGTCATGACGATTTCCTCCGGTCAATTCAAAGC
>JBEBFW010000296.1:0-3302 GCA_040081755.1 Parvularculaceae bacterium | reverse complement strand
GTCGTCGTCGACGAGCCCGTCGTCGAGGTCGCCGCAGTGCACGAGGTCGAGATGACACCCGTCGCCGAAGTCACCGTCGCTCCTGTCTTCGTCGATCCGGCCGCGCGTTGGGCGTCGATGGCGCCGGGTGGCGTCACCGAGACCCGTCAGGCCAACAACCCCACCGAGAGCTGGGCACGGATGCGTCCCGGTCGCGACGGTCGCCCCACCATGGGTTTGAAGCCGATCGGGGCCATGGCCGAAGTGTGGGCGCGCTATCAGCTTCGGCGCGGCGAGCTGGTGTCGCTCGAGTGGCCCGACGCGGAGGATGATCCCCTGCTGCGGATGGCCGATGAGACGTTCGACGAATGGCGCTCTGCGGAGGACGAGGCGGCTTATGGAGACTTACGACCGCTATGACCTCGCACTGACCCTGTTTCCGTTCAGTGAGAAGCAGGGCGCCAAAGTCAGGCCGGTCGCCATTCTTTCCGCCGCCTCGTTTGATCGCGACAACGGTTGCTCCATTTGCGCGATGGTCACGACGGCCGGTCAGGTCAAATGGCCGAGCGATGTCCCGCTCATGGACTACGGCGCCGCCGGCCTTCGCACGCCGTCGGTAGTCAGAATGAAGATCTTCACCCTTCAGACGGACCGCCTGGCTGGCCGGATCGGAGTATTGTCGCGTCGCGACCGCCTCTCGCTCGCCGCAGCAGTGCGCAGCGCTTTTTTCGACTCTGGAGCAGTGTGACGGATCGGGATTCGTTTGCTGGACCCGCGCCGGTTCAATCCGTAAGAAGTCCGGCGACAAGCGGGACTGCGGGAAGACTTACATGCACACATTGAAGGATATCCGCTCGGAATTTCTCGAGTTTTTTGCCAAGCGCGGCCACGAGGTGACGCCGTCCGCGCCGCTGGTGCCATTCAACGACCCGACGCTCCTGTTCACGAACGCCGGCATGGTCCCGTTCAAGAACATCTTCACCGGCGCCGAGAAGCGCCCCTATGTGCGCGCCGCCTCCTCGCAGAAATGCGTGCGCGCCGGGGGCAAGCACAACGACCTCGACAATGTCGGCTACACGGCGCGCCACCACACCTTCTTCGAGATGCTCGGCAATTTCTCCTTTGGCGACTATTTCAAGGAGGAGGCGATCGACGCCGCCTGGACCTTGGTCACGAAGGATTTCGGTCTCGCGCGGGATCGCCTGACCGTCACCGTCTACCACACGGACGACGAAGCCGCCGGCCTCTGGAAGAAGATCGCGGGTCTCCCAGAGGCGCGCATCATCCGCATCCCGACGAGCGACAATTTCTGGGCCATGGGCGACACCGGCCCCTGTGGTCCCTGCTCGGAGATATTCATCGATCAAGGCGAGAAGCTTCAAGGCGGACCGCCGGGCAGCCCCGATCAAGACGGCGACCGCTTCCTCGAATTCTGGAACCTCGTCTTCATGCAGTTCGAGCGCCATCCGGACGGCTCGCAGACGAACCTGCCCAAGCCCTCTATCGACACCGGGATGGGCCTCGAGCGCATCGGGGCGGTCCTGCAGGGCGTATTGTCCAACTATGACACCGATCTCTTCCGGACGCTGATTAACGCCTCGGTCGAGCTGACCGGCCGCGCGGCGAAGGGCGACGATGCGCCGGCGCACCGCGTGATCGCCGACCATTTGCGCGCCTCCTGCTTCCTGATCGCCGACGGCGTCACTCCCTCTAACGAGGGGCGCGGCTACGTTCTCCGGCGTATCATGCGCCGCGCCATGCGCTATGCCCACAATCTCGGAGCGAAGGAGCCGCTGCTCGCACGACTTGCTCCGGTCCTCGTCGGCGAGATGGGTCCTGCCTATCTCGAGCTCGTTCGCGCGCAGGCGCTCATGGTCGAGACTCTCAAGAGCGAGGAAGAAAAGTTCCGTACGCTGCTCGATCGCGGCCTCAAGCTTCTCGACGAAGAAACGGCGAGGCTTGGCGGCGCGGAAACGCTTTCCGGCGCGGCTGCCTTCCGCCTCTACGACACCTTCGGCTTTCCCCTCGACCTCACGCAGGACGCGCTGCGCCGAAAGGGAATCGCCGTCGATACCGACGGCTTCGATGCGGCGATGGCCGCGCAGAAAAAGGCCGCGCGCGCGGCCTGGGCGGGCTCCGGCGATGCAGCGGACGAGGTCATTTGGTTTCCAGTTCGGGAAGAATTCGGCGCCACCGATTTCTTGGGTTATGTGCACGACCAAGCTGAGGGCGTCGTTCAAGCGATCGTCCGCAAGGACGCAACCATCTATCCTGGCGACCAAGTATTGAAGCATACCGAGCTGACGACCGAATTGGTCGATTCCGCGAAACCCGGTGACGAAGTCGAAATCGTCGTCAACCAGACGCCGTTCTACGCCGAGAGCGGCGGCCAGGCAGGCGACGCCGGAACGATCACGAATGACGCGGGCCTCCTGATCGAGATCGCCGACGTGAAAAAACGCGCCGGCGGACTCTTCGTCCAGATGGGCCAGGTCACGAAAGGCGCGCTCCAGCGCGGCGACGCCGTAAAACTGGCGATTGACACAGCGCGTCGCGACGCGACGCGCGCCAATCACTCCGCGACGCACCTGCTGCACAAGGCTTTGAAAGAAATCCTCGGCGAGCATGTGTCGCAAAAGGGTTCGTTGGTCGCGCATGACCGCTTGCGCTTCGACTTCACCAACCCAAAGCAGGTCGCCCCTGCCGAACTCGCCGAGGTCGAACGGCGCGTCAACGCCGTCATCCGTCAGAACGCGCCGGCCGAAACGCGCGTCATGGCCTATGACGACGCGGTCAAATCCGGCGCCGTCGCGCTCTTCGGCGAGAAATACGGCGACGATGTCCGCGTGCTGAGCATGGGCGAGGCGTTCGACGTGCGTGCGAAGCCCTATTCCGTCGAGCTGTGCGGCGGCACGCATGTGAAACGCACGGGCGACATCGCGCTCTTCGTCATCACCGGCGAGGGCTCCGTCTCCTCGGGCGTCCGCCGCATCGAGGCGCTGACCGGCGAGGCGGCGCGGCTCTATCTTCTCGAGCCCGCGCACGCCGCGCGCGCGCTGGCGACGCGCCTGCAGACGTCGCCGACGGTGCTCGGCGAGCAGATCGATCTCCGCGACAAGAGAATCCGCGCGCTCGAGAAGGAACTGGTCGAAGCTAGGAAGAAGCTTGCGCTTGGCGGGGGAGCGACGGAGCCCGAATCGCGCGAGGCGGCTCGTGACATAGACGGCGTCAGCTTTGTGGCGCGCATCCTCGACGGCGTAGAGGCGAAGGACCTTCGCGGCCTGGTCGATGACGCCAAGAGGACATTGAAATCGGGCGTCGTC